>JBCBTE010000068.1:0-16094 GCA_039818805.1 Pseudomonadota bacterium | reverse complement strand
ATGGCTGGTGATTTTGTTCATCGTGCTATTGGCTTTTCCGTTTGAGATCAGGATGAACAAAATCACCAGCCATGGTGAGTTACGGAACAGCTGGGTGATGAACCAGGCAAAACCCCGGATAGGGCGGTGCAACGATATTTGGCCCAGCCCAAGCGCGGCCCCGGCCACCGTACCAATGGCCATGGCCAAAAGGGAAATCAGCACGTTGAAGAAAAATCCAGACTGGATCAGGAACGGCATCCACCGCCAAAGTGCGTTGAACGCCTCGGCGGTGCTGTAGCGGCCTTGCGCGTATACGATCTGCGGCCAGACAGCCATCAGCGCCAGAACCGCAAACGGCGTCCACCACGGCAGCGAGGCAACCCAGCGGGTGAAAATGTATCCGTCCGGTACATGTTTCTGAATATCGAACGGCTTTAGAACCGCCATGCCGCCTTTGCGCGGCGCATTGATGCCCGCGATACGCTTCATGTGCCGTACCCCGGAATTTTCATGCCGCGTTCCCATTTGGTCATGCCAAACACAAGGATGGCCACCAGAATGATGTACGAGACGAACAACATCAGCATGGTGGGATACTGGGCCGACGGATAGTCGTTCCAGATCGACACCGAATGATACAGCAGTTCGGGCACAGCGATCGCATAGGCCTGCGTGGTGGTCTTCACCAAGTTCACAAGATTGTTGTTCAGCGCAGGCAAACAAACGCGAAATGCCAGCGGCAGCACCACGTAGATATACGTTTGCAGCCTTGAGAATCCCAATGATTCCGACGCCTCGACCGTGGAGTCCGGCACAGCTTCGATGCCGGCACGAAAGATCTCGACGTTGAACGCACCGGCAAAGAACGATAGCGAAATAACGGCCCAGCCCACGTTGGAAATGATGGGCTCAACGGTCCATCCATCCTCGGCGGTGACGACCGGTGTGAATTGCCCAAGTGCAAAATAGAAGAAAAGCAATTGCACCAGAGGCGGTGTGTTGCGAAAGAATTGAATGTAGCCCTGCACGAACGCACGCAGAATGGCAGACCGCGCGCCCTGCAGCCAAGCACCAACAAGTCCGATGATCACCGAGAAAATCAGACATAAAACGCTAAGCTTGATCGTCATCCAGAGACCCGCCAGCACCTTGCCTTGCTGGCGGTCGTCGTACATCCAGATGAAATTCCAGCGTGGCGCGTCTGCTGCCAGATCGCGAAAGAATTCTTCCATTCAGGTGTCCCAAAGGTTCGCGCCCCACCCGGATCGGGAAGGGCGCCGTGACAGGTTTGGGATTACTCGAGCCAGTCGCCGTAGCGCTCGTTTTTCTCCGCAAGATAGGCGGTCGGCTTGATGCCCCATTTCTCTTCAAGGGCAATCAGCGTGCCTTCGCGGTGCCAGTTGTACTGCATCCCAGACATGAAGTTACCGAACACGCAGCTGACTTCATCAAGCGGCACGGCCAGTCCCCCAGGGGTTGTCGTCCTCCGATGCCAGTGGCATCTCGAACTCTTCCCAATTGCCCGAAGACAGATCCGACCCGATCGAACTGTCATCATAGACCCAGGCCACACATTTCTTGTCACGCAACGCCTGTTTGGCTTCGGCATTGCCGGTGAACGCCACGATCTCGACGCCATAGCGCTCTTCGACGATCTGGTTGTAGAAGGCACCTTGTTTACCACAAACCTTCTTGCCGCTGAGGTCTTCCCAGTTGGTGAACCCAAGCGCCTTGGGGGCCATCACATTGGTACCCGACGTGTAATAATTTGGACCCGGAATACCGACGATTTCGCGGCGGTCAGCACGATCAGACATGGTGGCGATCATCATGTCGATCTTGCCTTGCTCCAAGAATTGCATCCGGTTGGATGACTGCACCGGCACCAGTTCCACCTCGACACCCATTTTTTCGGCGACGTCATTGGCCATGTCGATTTCCATACCGACCAGATTGCCGCTTTCGTCACGAAAGCCCCAAGGCTTGTAATCTGCTTTCACACCGATCACGACCTTGCCGCGCTCCATGACCTTGTTCCAAACGTCATTCGTACATTGCGCACTTACGCTGCCACCGGCGACCGCCGCGAGGGCAAGGCCGCTAACCATAGATTTAATAATCTTTTTCATTATCTTACGCTCCCTTGTTACTGGCAGAATTGTCCTGCCAGTATTGTCCTAGTTCATGATTTTGCCGTTCGACCGCGGCAATGCGTTGCTGCGCCTCTTTGCCTTTCATCTGAATGACCATACCGATTATCGCTTCGAAAAAAACCATGGCAGCGACATGCGATGGGAAAAACTGCGGGCTTTCGGTACCGATACAAAAGCAGTGGCGCGCGTGTTCCGCAATTGGCGCCAAATGATTGTCCGTCAGCGCAATCAGCGGCACGCGCGTCCTGGTGACCTGATCGGCCAGGTCGACGGCTTGCGCTGCATAGGGCGCAATGCTGAATACGATGCCCACATCGTCGCTGCCAAGATCGGCCAAATCGCTCGCCAAACCGTGGCCACCGCGACCGGGCACCGTCCAGCCCGTCAGAGACATGTTGGCCAGATACATCGCATAATCGACGATCGGCCCCGCGCTCATCACGCCAAGCAAGGCGACGTGGCGCGCACTTGCAAGCAACTGCGCCGCAGCGTCCACCTCAGCCGGATCAAGCCGGGCAATCAACGCTTCGGTGTTGCGGATCGCCGCCGCCGCATGGCGGGTGGTAAAGCCCTCGTTTGCTGTGTCGGCATCAACCAGCATCTGCGCTTTTTCCGCCAGGACAGTGCGATTGTGTAGCACCTCGACACGACAGGTTTCACGCAGGTCATCATAGCTGTCATAGCCGATGGCGCGGGCCAGACGCGTAAAGGTTGGGGCAGACAGGTTGGCGTCATCAGCCACAAAGCGCTGTGACCGGGTCGCGATCTCGCCGGGGTGTTCCACAACGTAGCGCGCCGCTTTACGAAGCTGCGGGCTCAGGGACTGAAGCTTGCCTGGGGTCAGGTCATTCAGCTTGGAGTGTGACACGACGTTCACAGATTTGTTGCATTCATTTCAATCACAGGTAGGAATGAAACATACGATACACGAATCGTCAAGTTAGAGGCCGACGTGTCCGAAAACCTACTTCCCGAACATGCCGGCATTGTTGTTATCGGCGGCGGAATCATGGGGTGTTCCACGCTATACCACCTTGCCAAGATGGGCGCAGGCGACGCCGTTCTGTTGGAGCGCAACCGCCTGACATCGGGCACAACCTGGCATTCCGCGGCCCAGGTGCGCGCGTTGCGGCATTCGCGCAACCTGACACGCATGATCCAGTATTCGGTCGATCTTTATGGCCGGCTTGAACAGGAAACCGGGCAATCGGTGGGCTGGATACAGAAAGGTTCGCTATCAATCGCGACAAGTCCGGACCGGCTCACACATATCAAACGACAAGAGGTGCTGGCGCATGCTTACGGGATCGACGCCATGTCGATCACCGCACCAGACGCCAAAGAACGCTGGCCTTTGATGAATGCCGACGACGTTCTGGGCGCAGTTTGGTCACCAGAGGACGGGCGTGTCTCGCCCAGCGATGTATGCGCGGCGCTGGTCAAAGCCGCCAAATCCATGGGCGCCAGAATTTTTGAAAAGACCGGTGTGACGGGCATCCTGACAGAAAACGGCCGCATCAAGGGTGTGGAAACCGATCAAGGCACCGTGATGTGCGACGCAATCGCGCTTTGTACAGGACTATGGTCGCGCGAATTGGGGGCAATGGCGGGTGCCAACGTTCCGGCATTGGCTTGCGAGCACTTTTACTTGCTGACCAAGCCCATCGACGGGATCACCGGCAACACCCCCACGCTGAGCGATCACGACAGCCACCTTTACATCCGCGATGACAGTGGCGGGCTTTTGGTCGGGTGTTTCGAGCCGATGGGCAAACCAATTGCCCCCGCCGTTCTGGGAGAAAACTTCGAATTCGGCCTCTTGCCCGAGGATTGGGACCATTTTGAACCGATGATGGAGCTGGCCCTGCACCGGCTGCCATCGCTTGAAACGGCCGAGGTGAAGATGCTTTTGAACGGGCCAGAAAGCTTCACACCGGACGGCACATTCATGCTGGGCGAGACGGCTGAAACCCAAGGGCTTTTTCTAGGGTGCGGTATGAATTCGGTCGGCATTGCATCGGGCGGTGGTGCCGGTATGAACCTAGCTCACTGCATCTTGCATGGTCACACGGCCTATGACCTGACCGACGCGGAAGCCAAGCGCTTTGCGCCTGTATTCAACACGCTCGACCATCTTATGGCGCGCGCGCCCGAAATACTGGGCACGCATTACGACATCGCCTATCCGGGCAAACAACTCAGAATGGCCCGCAACCTGCGCGCCCTCCCGTTGGAGGCCGAGCACCGCAAGGTGAAGGCGCATATGGGCCAGGTTTATGGCTGGGAACGGCCGCTTTACTTCGGCAAGACTGCCGAACCAAAGTTGCGCTTTGACAGGCCGGACTGGTTCGAAAATGTTCGGGCGGAAGTTGCCGCCGCAAGTCAGCGCGCGGCACTCTTTGACGCCTCATCTTTTGGCAAGATCGAGGTCACCGGCCCAGACGCCGAGGTCTTTTTGCTGAAAACCTGCGCAGGACACATGCACCGCGCGCCCGGCTCGGTCATCTACACCGCCGTCCTGAACAACCGAGGCACTTTTGAAAGTGACATCACAGCGCAACGCATTGCCAAAGACCACTATCGTTTATTCACCGGAACCAACGCCATCAAAAAGGATCTGGCATGGTTCCAACGCCATGCCGACGGGTACAACATAAGCCTCGAGGACAGCACCGAGACATACGCCACACTTGCCCTGACGGGCCCCGATGCCGCGCGTATCGTGACCGAGGTTGGTGCGGCACAGCTGAACGGTCTTGGGTATTTCAAAGTGGGTCCGGCCCATATTGCGAGCAAGCATGTGCGGGCGGCACGCATGTCATACGTCGGCGAACCGGGTTGGGAAATCACCTGCAGGTCTGAAAATGCCAAATCGATTTACGACGCTTTGATCTCTGCGGGTGCGACGCCTGCGGGCCTCTTCGCACAGACCTCGATGAGGATCGAAAAGGGGTTCTGTGCCATGGGCCACGAGCTTGATAGCGACCTCTCCCCGATAGAGGCCGGACTGGCGTTTGCTACACGCAAAACAGGCGGGTTTATCGGTTTTGACGCGTTGCAACAACGTCGGGCCAGCGGCGCCGGTCCAAGCATTGTGTCGCTTCGGTTTGAAGACGCGTCTGCTGTTCCGCTCGGCCACGAGACAATTGTGCTGAGCGGCGAAATCATCGGTCAGACCACCTCCTGTGCTTTTGGCTACAGGGTCGGACAGCCGGTGGCACTTGGACACGTCGCCAAGCCGCTGTCGGATGCAACGCGGGTTGACGTCAACATTGCAGGGCAAACCTTTCATGCCGAGATCACAAATGGCCCGCTTTACGACCCGAACGGTCACTTGATGAGGAAGACTTCAAGCAACAACGAGACTTAAAAGGTTATCACTTCGGCTTCGGTCACCACCATGTTCAGTGGCTGATCCGTCGGTTCAAGCGGCAGCGCCGAGGCCTCTTGCACACCATACGCAAACCCGATCGCAAGCGTGGCCCGTTTCGCCCGTAAAAGCTCTAGCGTGCGATCGTAGAACCCGCCGCCATACCCCAGGCGCCCGCCCGCGCGGTCGAAGGCAACCAGCGGTACGATCAAAATCTCCGGCTCGAAAAAGTCATCCTGCTCGGGGATCATCGCACCGAAAGGCCCATCCTTCATGGCGCACCCTGGCTCCCACCGTGAAAACCGAAGCGGCAGCCCCTCGCCCTGGATCACCGGCACGCCGACAGGCCCGTGCGCCGCGGCCTCCTCCATCGCGGGCAACGGGTCAATCTCGGTTCGAATGGGCATGTATCCGGCCAGCGGGACGCCACGATATCCGGCAAGGCACTCTGACAGGCGTGATGCGCTTGCCGGGCCGATGGTGGCATGTGCCGCCTTGCGACGCGCGAACGCGGCTTTGCGGGCTTCGGCCTTTACGGTCAGCAAATCCCCCGTCACAGCAAAACAACCGCTGCCAGACCAAGAAAGGCGAAAAACCCAACGACGTCGGTGACCGTTGTCACAAACGCCCCCGAGGCCAAGGCCGGATCAACGCCCAATCGTTCAAGCATGACCGGGATCACCGTTCCAGCCAGCCCCGCCATCACCAGGTTGATCACCATCGCGGCCCCGATGACATAGCCAAGCTCCGGTCCACCGAACCACAACACCCCGACAATCCCCATCACCACCGCGAAAATCAGGCCATTGACCAGCCCAACCAACACTTCGCGCCGAATGAACCGCCAGACGTTGGATCCGGTGAGATCTTTGGTTGCGATGGCCCGCACCGCTACGGTCAGGCTTTGGGTTCCGGCATTGCCCCCCATCGACGCCACGATCGGCATCAAGACTGCCAGCGCCACGATCTGGGTGATTGCCGCTTCGAATTGCGCAATCACCAGCGATGCGAGGATCGCGGTCACCAGGTTCACGGCCAGCCACGGGAAGCGTCGCTTGGTGGTGTCGATGACCCGGTCACTCAGGGACCCTTCCTCACTGACCCCGGCGAGGCGCAGAATGTCCTCCTCATGTTCTTCGTCCAGCACGACCATGGCATCGTCGATTGTGATCACGCCGACAAGACGCTCGGTTTCATCCACCACCGGAGCGGAAATCAGGTGATACTGATTGAATGCATAGGCCACATCGCCCTCGTCCTGCGTCACCGGGATCACGTGAAACGTGTCTTCCATGATCGACGTCAGCAACACCTCACGCCGCGACGCCATCAGCTTGCCCAGCGTGACGTTGCCAACCGGCTTCAACCGCGGATCGACCAGCACGATATGGTAAAACTGTTCGGGCAAATTCTCTTGGTTGCGCAGGTAATCAATCGCTTCGCCCACGTTCCAGTGCTCTGGTGCCATCACCACTTCGCGCTGCATCAGGCGACCAGCGGAATACTCTGGATAGTTCAGCGACTGCTCGACCAGCGTCCGGTCGCTGTCTTCCAGCACATCGAGAATGGCGGCCGCCTGCTCATCTTCCAGGTCTTCGACCAGATCGACCACATCGTCCGATTCCAGATCGCGCACGGCGTCGGCCAGAACCTCGGGGCGCAAAAGGCCGATCACTTCCTCACGGATCGACTCGTCAAGCTCCGACAGCACGTCACCGTCGAATTCGTGCCCGTAAAGCTCGATCAGGCGGCGCCGGTCGAACGCATTGCTCTGTTCCAACAGGTCAGCGATGTCGGCCGCGTGCAGCGGATCAAGCTCACCCCACAGCATCGCCTGATCGCCGATGTCGACCGCGTACATGATCCGGCCCACAGCCTGCCGATCCAGGACATAGGCGTCGTCATCACGCTCGGTCGTCTCCTCGATCTCTTGCCGCTCTTCAGCCATGTTCGCCCCTCTTCGCTCTGCCGCCACGTTTACGAAAGAAAGGGGCAAAAAACAACGTCAATACCCGGATTTACGTCCTTTGTCCCACCACCTATTCTTGTTGCGGCAACGTGAACCAGGGGACGTTTCAGCATGACAGAAACACGGATCATCACCGGGCAGATCCTGTCATTCCATGCCTGTCCTTTCGATACCGCGCCCGAGAGTTCCGCCCGGCTGTACGAGGCGGTCTTGATCGAAAAGGGTCTGGTGGTGCAGGTTGGGTCGCTGGAAGCTGTTTCAAACCGCGCGCCGAAGGCCCGGATCGATCGTCATGACAATCATCTGATCTCTGCGGGGTTTGTAGATGCGCATGCGCACTATCCACAGACCAGCATCATCGCGAGTTGGGGCAAACGGCTGGTGGATTGGCTGAACAGCCACACCTTTCCCGAAGAACAGCGTTTTTGCGACCCGACCCACGCATCCGGTGTCGCCAATCGTTACCTTGACCTGTTGCTTGCCAACGGCACGACGACCGTCGCCAGCTTTTGCACGTCGCATCCCGCAAGCGTCGACGCATTCTTTGACGCCGCCCGCGCCCGGAACCTGCGTGCCGTGGCCGGCAAGACCTGCATGGATCGCAACGCGCCAGACGGTCTGTGCGACACACCGCAGTCGGCTTATGACGAAAGCAAGTCCCTGATCCAGCGATGGCACCGGCAAGATCGACTGACCTATGCCATCTCGCCGCGGTTTTCACCCACCTCGACACCTGATCAACTGTCGGCCCTTGGCGCGCTCTGGGCCGAGCACCCGACCTGCCTGATGCAAACCCACCTCAGCGAACAATCCGAAGAAATGGATTGGGTCGCATCGCTTTTCCCCGATGCGCGCGACTATCTTGATACCTACGAGACACATGGCTTGCTGGGTGCGCGCGGCCTTTACGGTCACGCAATCCATCTGACGGACCGCGAACGCGCCCGGCTGGCTGAAACCGGTGCGGCCGTCATCCATTGTCCAACGTCCAATACTTTCATTGGCTCAGGCTTGTTTGATCTGGCCGCGCGTGTTGCCGACGGCCACCGCGTCGGCCTTGCCACCGACACCGGCGGCGGATCATCCTTTTCCATGCTGCGCACCATGGCCGCAGCCTATGAAATTGGCCAATTGACCGGAACTGCGCTTCATCCGGCACAGCTGTGGTGGCTTGCCACCATGGGCTCGGCCAAATCTTTGCATTTGAATGATAAAATCGGAAACATCCAAATCGGCGCCGAGGCCGATCTGATTGCTGTTGACCTTGCCTCGACCGCTGCCATCGCCCAACGCCATGCCCGCGCGGACGAACTGTGGGAGGCTGTGTTTCCAACCATCATGATGGGCGACGACCGTGCCATTGCTCAGGTCTGGATCAAGGGAAAGCCGCGCGTCTAAAACGACGGTTTATCCCCAAGGTGTCATGCAGACGCGCGCACTGCCTCGATAACGGCGTCGACCTGCGTGTCACTCAAATGCGGTCCAACGGGCAGGCTCAGCACCTCGTCGGCCAATTGACTGGCCAAAGGCAGGTCTTCGCGCCGCAACCCCATCGACGCATAAGCGGCCTGTAAATGCGGGGCAATCGGATAGTGGATCAGCGTCTGAACGCCCCTCTTGGCCAATCTGTCCGCCAAGCCGTCGCGGTCCTTGTGGCGCACCACGAACAGATGCCAGACCGGTTCAGCCTCCTGCCGCACTTCGGGCAGTACCAAGTCCAGACCGCGAAACGCCTCCAGATACCGGTCAACCACCGCCCGGCGCCGCGCGTTCCAGTCGTCCAGCACCGTCAACTTGACGGATAGATAGACCGCCTGCACCGGGTCCAGCCGGCTGTTCATCCCTGCCATCTCGTGCTTGTACTTTTCACGTGCGCCATAGTTGCGCAACAACCGCACACGATCCGCCACATCAGGGTCCGACGTGGTCACCGCTCCCGCATCGCCAAGGGCCCCCAGGTTCTTTCCGGGATAAAAGCTCCAGCATACGGCCTTGGAATGCCCGCCGATCCGCTGTCCGGCCCATCTTGCGCCATGCGCTTGCGCGGCATCCTCAACCAGCGCAATCCCAAGCGCGTCCGCCGCATCGTTCAACCCGACAACGTCCGCCGGCTGGCCGTACAAATGCACCGCCACCACCGCCTTGACCCCCGGTATCATCGCCGCGTGCACCGCTTCGGGCGTGATGTTGTAGCTCACTGGGTCCGGCTCGACCGGGACGGGCACGGCGCCGCATTGGCTGACTGCAAGCCATGTGGCGACGAACGTGTGCGACGGCACGAGAACCTTGTCACCCGGCATCACCCCGACAGCGATAAGTGCCAATTTCAGCGCATCCAGTCCATTTGCTACGCCAACCCCATGTGTCGCGTCGCAATGGCTTGCGAAGTCTCTCTCGAACGCATCGACCTCGGGACCGCCGATGTACCACCCCGAGCGCAGGCTTTTCAGCAGCGCAGGTTCGGCCAGCGGCGCCAGTTCATCATAGGCCGCCTTTAGATCAAGAAACGGAACGCTCACCCTGCGCCTCTGACGGCGTCGATGAAAGCGTCGTGATCGCGGATATAGTCACCTTCGTCATACCGTTCCGACGCCAGCACCATGCAAACCGCACCGGACGAAAAATTGTCCAAGTAGCGCCACATCATCGGGCAGATATAGAGACCGAAATAGGACCGGTTGAGATGAAATCGCTTTTCATCGGAACCGTCGCTTAACACCACATCAAAACTGCCGGACATGGCGATCATGAACTGGTGCAGATTCTTGTGCGCATGCGCGCCCCGGTCCGACCCGCCGGGCACGTCATAAAGATAGTAAACGCGCCGGATATCAAACGGGATATGGGTCTGACCCTCGATAAAGGTCAGGTTTCCGCGCGCATCCTCGATCTTGGGAAGCTCGATACGTTTGCAATCAATCAGCGGCAAGAACGCCTCCCAAACAGAATTCGCAGCAGACTATTTGCCCAAAGCGGCGATCACAAGCTTCGCCGCCACGCCCCAAACGCGCAAACGCTTCGCTTGAAAAAGCCGCATGTCAGCCGCTGGTCGCACCGCCTTATCGGTCTAATGGCGGTTCAGCTTGCCACCTGTCAAGGCAGGACATACCCATCGCCATGGGCGCGATAATGCCGCCAGCGCAAACCACGATGTACGTATTGTGCCCAAGATCGCTGCGGTCGGGGAATTCGACAAGTTCTTTGCCCAGAGGGCACGCGCGACAACGCGCGGGTCATATGGTGCGGTCGGGGGGACTCGAACCCCCACGAGTGTTACCTCACAGCGACCTCAACGCTGCGCGTCTACCAATTCCGCCACGACCGCAATCTGTAGCGCAACACGCCTTACCCAATGGCGTGCCCGTTGTGAAGACGCAAATTGACCTTTTCTCGACCCCATGCAACCTTTGGGCGATTTCCATTCGCGAGAAAATTGTCCAATGTCTTACACCACCGCCCAGATCATGATGACCCTGTCCGCCATAGCCTATGTCGACGACACTGGCACACCGCCTGAAACAATCGGCAAGAAAATCACCGAAGAACTGAAAAACGCGTCCTACGCCACGCAAGGCAATTGGACCCTAGCTTGGGGGCCGGTGGTGGGGGCCGTGCATGACAACCTTGCCTACATCGCCCAGAATGGCAACGAGATGGCCGTGGTTCTTCGCGGGACAACCCCGGCCTGGGAAAGCATCTTTGAGGATATCCCGTCTGGGCAAGTGCATTTTCCCAACGCCCCGTCCGGTGCCACCGTCTCGACAGAGTTTCTGCATGATGGACTCAATGAACTGCTTGCGGCCACCGCGCCCACCGGCAGCACATTGGTCAACTTCCTGAAACTGGCCGATCCAGGCACGCTCTATGTCACAGGCCACAGTCAGGGCGGCGGTCTAACACCCATGATGATGGCTTACCTGCAAGACGCCCTGTCGCGCACGGCATACGGCCACGCCTTTGCCCCACCCACGTCGGGCAACCCGGGCTTCGCCGACTGGATCACAGCGCTCAACACCTGCACGTTTTACATCAACCCGCTCGATATCGTGCCTCTGGGCTATGCGGCCATTGGCGATATCGTCAGCGATGGCATCCCCCTCGACATTCCCGCGTCCGAAGACGGCGCCGAGATTGCCGCCGCCGTTGCCGCCTCTGTCGCCGCAGCCGATGCGGTGGGCCCATGGAAACAGCCTGAAACCCAGGTCATCCTGCCCCGCGTCCCGATCTATCCAATCATCCCCGGCGACCCCAGTTTTATCGACAAATTCAAAGCCGCCGTCGGTGACCAGCACGCCCATAACAACTACCTCTCGCTACTTGGTGCTCCGCCTGTCACGCTCTAGCCCTCTTGCATGTCCCGCGCGACTGGCGCAGGAACAACAACATGGTGGACTGGATCACATCCCCGGGTCTTACGGACTACGAAACCGCCGTGGCCGAAATGGAGGCCCGCGCAGACGCGATTGCGGAGGGCACCGCCACAGAAGCCATCTGGCTTCTTGAACACCCTCCGCTTTACACCGCAGGCACATCCGCCAAGCCCGAAGACCTGACCGACCCCGACCGCTTCCCGGTCTATGACACCAAACGCGGTGGGCAGTATACCTATCACGGCCCTGGCCAGCGCGTGGTCTATGTGATGCTCGACGTTGGCAACCGCGGCCACGACGTGCGCGCTTTCGTCAAGCAACTGGAAACTTGGGTGATCGCGACGCTTGATCAATTCAACGTCACCGGCGAAATCCGTGAAGGCCGCGTGGGTGTGTGGGTTGCGCGTGACGACAAACCACTCTCCGCAACCGGAACCAAACAGGAAGACAAGATCGCCGCCATCGGCATTCGCCTTCGCAAATGGATCAGTTTTCACGGAATTTCCATCAATGTCGAACCCGACCTGAGCCATTTCTCAGGTATCGTGCCGTGCGGTATCACCGATCACGGCGTTACCAGCCTCGTCGATCTGGGCCTGCCCGTCACCATGACCGACCTGGATGTGGCCCTGCGCAAAACATTCGACCAAGTGTTTCAGGCACAATCCGTGAAGGGTTGAGTGTCATCATCAAGTCAGTCCAATACCGGTGCGAACTTGCGCCCAGCCGAACAGGCATGCGACGCTTTGCAAAACCCTTTCCTACCAGAACTTTTCAAACAAGGACCACGCTGCATGCCTTTCCCCGATTTCATCATGTCCCTGCCAGCGCTTGATCTGCCCTTCCCCGAGGATGTCGTGCAAAGCCGTGCCATTCGATCAGACGCCGGGCTGACGGTGTTCTTCACCTTCCTGCAGGATATGGATCTTCCGGCGCATTCCCACGGTGCGCAATGGGGCAGCGTGGTGGAAGGCGAGATCGAGTTCACCATTGACGGCGACACCCGCACCTATCGCCCCGGGGACAGCTATTCGATCCCCGCGGGCGTCGAACATGGCGCGCATATCAAGGCTGGCACCCGCGTGATCGACGTCTTTGATGAGCCGGACAGATATCCGCTTAAGGCCTGAGGGTTTCCATCAAAACGGAATGTCATCCGCCCCGGTCACGAACCGAGCGACGACCTTCTTGGTGCCGGCCTTCTCGAATGCGATCTCAAGCTTGTCGCCCTCGATGCCGGTGATTTCGCCATAGCCAAATTTCTGGTGGAAGACGCGCTCGCCCATCGTGTGGGCGCTAACCGCCTGCGCATCAATCACCATAGTACGGCTTTCCTGTGGCTGGCTCAGCGGGCGATCCTGGCTGCGGGCCTGCAGGCGTTTCCAACCCGGTGAGTTATAGACATTGGCCTCGGCCGCGCGGGTCTCGATCGTGCCGCCGCCCATCCCCGCCGCGCCATAGTTGCCGCCATAAAGACCCGGCGGCGTCAGCACGTCCACATGCTCTTCGGGCAATTCGTCGATGAACCGGCTTGGCATCTGGCTTTGCCATTGCCCGTAGACCAACCTGTTGCCCGCGAATGAGATCGTGCAAATCTCCTCGGCCCGCGTGATCCCCACATAGGCCAGTCGCCGCTCTTCCTCGAGGCCCTTGACCCCGCTTTCATCCATACTGCGCTGTGACGGGAAAAGACCATCCTCCCAACCCGGCAGGAAGACGGCCGGAAACTCCAGCCCCTTGGCGGCATGTAGCGTCATAATGCTGACCTTTTCGCCCGCCTCTTCAGAATCGTTGTCCATGATCAGGCTGACATGCTCCAGAAACCCTTGCAGGTTCTCGAACTGCTCCAGTGCTTTGACCAATTCCTTAAGGTTCTCCAGCCGCCCCGGCGCCTCGGGATTTATGTAAACTGGAGCATCACCACGCTCAATTTCCGCTTCAGTCTGAGGCTTAAAGAATGAGGCCGTGTAACCGCTCTCATCGAGGATCATCTCAGCTAGCTCTACGTGATTGTATTCGTGACCAGCCCTTTCAATAATCGTTTCAGCGACCTCCTCAACGACATCATCATTCTCTTCATCCTGATTAAATGAAGCGTCGTACTCTTCACCGACCAAAGAGCGCGGGCGCAGTGAGTTAGATGTCGCAGTCGAAGCTACCCATGTTTCTCCTATGATCGAGCTCCAGCGGCGCAGACGTTCCAGCAGCTTGCCCAGCTCCACCGCCCCTTTGCCTGACAGACCCTTCTCCTGCAGCAGAATCGCCGCCCCCTCAACCAGCGACACACCGTTGGCGCGCGCCGTTGTCTGAATTTTCTGCCGTGCTTTGTCGCCAAGCCCGCGTTTCGGCGTGTTCACCACGCGCTCGAACGCCAGATCATCAGACGGCGACACGACCAGCCGGAAATAGGCCATCGCATCGCGGATCTCCATCCGCTCGTAGAACCGCGGCCCGCCGATCACCCGGTAGGGCAGCCCGATGGTCAGAAATCTGTCTTCGAACGCCCGCATCTGGTGCGAGGCCCGCACCAGGATCGCCATGTGATCAAGGCTCATCGGGTCCATGCCCCGTGTGCCGCGTTGCATCGCCTCGACCTCTTCGCCGATCCAGCGCGCCTCTTCCTCGCCATCCCAGTGGCCGATCAGGCGGACCTTCTCGCCATCCTCGGCTTCGGTCCAAAGCTCTTTGCCCAGCCGCCCCTTGTTGCCTGCAATCACGCCCGAAGCAGCGGCCAGAATATGCGGGGTCGAGCGGTAGTTCTGCTCCAACCGCACCACCTTGGCCCCCGGAAAATCCTTTTCAAACCGCAGGATATTGCCCACCTCGGCGCCTCGCCAGCCATAGATCGACTGGTCGTCATCGCCCACACAGCAGATGTTCTTGTGCCCGCCGGCCAACAGCCGCAGCCACAAGTATTGCGCTACGTTGGTATCCTGATACTCATCTACCAGAATATACCGGAACCAGCGCCGATACTGTGCCAGCACATCGTCATGCGCCTGAAAGATCGTGACCATGTGCAATAGAAGATCGCCGAAATCCACGGCATTGAGCTCTATCAACCGTCGCTGATATTCCACATAAAGCGCCACGCCCTTGCCATCATAGGCACTGGCCTCTGCCGCGGGCACTTGGCTTGGCGTCCATGCCCGGTTCTTCCATTGGTCGATGATCCCGGCCAACTGTCGCGCGGGCCAGCGCTTGTCATCAACATTGGCCGCCGCCACCAGCTGTTTCAGAAGCCGCAGTTGATCATCCGTATCCAGAATGGTGAAGTTCGACTTCAGATCCACCAGCTCCGCATGCCGCCGCAAGAGCTTCACGCAGATCGAATGGAACGTGCCCAGCCAAGGCATCCCTTCCACCGCCTCACCCATCATCCGGCCCACGCGGTTTTTCATCTCGCGCGCGGCCTTATTGGTGAACGTCACCGCCAAGATTTCATTCGGGCGTGCCGTCCCGGTGTTCAGCAAATGCACCATCCGCGTGGTTAGCGCCTTGGTCTTGCCTGTCCCCGCCCCCGCCAGCATCAGAACCGGCCCCTCCAGCGCCTCGACCGCCTCGCGCTGCGCCGGGTTCAGGTCGTTCAGATAGGGGCTGGGCCGCGCCGCCATGGCCCGTGCGGCCAGCGACACGCTCTCAAACGCCTCGGAATCGTCAAAACTGCTCATGATCGCATCATAGCGAGGCTTGCCTTGCGTTAAAAGTAAATGTTCAGGCAATGTTCTTTAACAACAGGTACCCAGCGGATACAGGTTACCCTTCTGCGCCGCGTGCCATATCTTTGAGTACATCAAGGTTGCAAACGGCCCCGGCTGATCCGTCTCGCGGGACATCATCTGACATCCGATCAACATGTCGCCACGGCGCCGTTGCAGCCCAACGCAAGATTGCAGATTTGGCACAGGTCACATAGGTCACTTCCGCGCGCGCCGCGACAATCCGGGTCTCGTATTCAAACCGGCCCTCGTAACCATCGCGGTCGATCAGGATCACCACCGGGGCTTTGCCCGTCAACTCCGAGTAGAACAACGCTTGATGCAGGCTGTCGCGGGCCGACGGGGTGCCATCCAGCCCGATCTCGATCGCATGCGCCTCGGTCTCGCAGTCGACGCGCACGTGGCGCGCCATGCCGTTCACGTCGAAATACCGCCGGGTCTCGTTTTCACTGCCAGCCAAGAACGCGCATAGCATTGCGGCCAGTTGCACTTCACCCATTCGCTCTCCTTACCCCCGAGTGAGAACATAGT
>JBCBTE010000067.1:0-16136 GCA_039818805.1 Pseudomonadota bacterium | reverse complement strand
TATGATATTTGTTCGAGTGGCACTAAGCTATCTTATGCGTTTACGTTCTGAAGCCTTATCTCCATGGCACCCTTAGAGACCTTAAAATCTCTCGCGAGTACCTCAATCGCTAGTTCCGTCACTCGTCCACCTAGTTCGCGGAGTCTACGCTCTACTGACCTTCTTGGCATGAGAATGTCTGCAGCCAACCGGTTGGCCTCGTACTCAACGTTTTCAGGCGCACCCGACCGGTAGAGAACTGTATCCACAATTCCATCAGGAGAACTGTCAATAATTTCACGATGAAGCAAGAAATGCGCAATTTCATGTGCGATAGTAAATCTCTGTCGTTCTTTCGTTTCAAAACGATTTACTTTGATCACATACCCTTCATCGTCTCTCGATATTTGACCCGACTTTCCAGGGCCTAGATTGGCGACTTTAATCCTTAAGCCCAAAGATCTCGCAAGAGCACCAATGGGAACGGTATCGCCATTCTGAAATTGTGCAATTGTCGCCTTCTGTTGTTCTGAGAGTTTTCTCCATTCTCTAGATTGTGGCATTTCTATCTTACCTCCATATCTTCGTCGGCATCGTCGTCCAGATTCCGACCAACGCCATATGCGAGAGCAGTAACCTTCTCTTCCATGCTCGCTTCCATTTTTGCGAGTTTCTTCTTGACGTCTTTCATTCGGGTCTCCACCGCCTCGTCGACACCTGCGCGCGCATCTTCTTTAAGATTTGTAATAGTATAGGCCGCTACAACACCAACGCCGATACCAACGGCAGCAAGAACAACTGTGACGCAGGTCAGCATAATTGTCACGAAATCCGTATAGCTCACATTTAGGCTAGCCAAAGGAGCGTCTGCGCTCGCGTCAGGCAAGTTGAAGGCATCATATGAAACGACGATTAAAAGAATTCCGGCGCCGCAAAACGCTGCGGCGATTAACTTCAGAAATCCCCAGATTTGACCCATACTGCCCTGCCTTTTTACAAACCTCGTAATTCGGACGGTTTCCAAAATAAACCCGCCGAAGAAATTTGGGCCAATTGTAGTGTCGCAATAGCAACCATTGATTGAATCTGTCGGACGCATCATGTTCTATATTTGTTCTCTTTGCAATCCTTTTTCAAGATTGCTTTGATCGCCGATCAAGCCCACCCCGTCCAAATCCAAGCCTGAAAGATCTCAGCTGGCGACCGCCTTCATGAACCGGTCCTTGATCACCACCGGGTCCATCGTGATCACCGGGTTTTTGGCGTTCCCGCTGTCGCATCTCACCGACGAACCACCGCACGCCCTGTTAACGCCGCCCAAAACGGCAAAAATACCGACGTAATACCGACAAAATACCGACGTAATACAGCCTGCGGTTTTGCCTTGTTAACAAGGGTTTCACCCCCGATTCGCTGCAAACGCGAAAACCCGGCGCGTTTTGATCCGCCGGGCGGCGTCACCGGTGCAGGTCGGGTGGTGGTTTTGGCCCGTACCCGGGGCGGGCGCATCCGCGTGGCCGCCCGCCGGATCACCGTTTTGTGATCGGCGCGCCTGCGTCCCCGCCCAAAAACCTGTGATCCGTCCTGCCCCGCGCCGCGTACCTCGTTTCAAATAAGGGAGCTGTGATCCAATGGCGTTTCAACACCTTTGGCCACGGGCAAGCCGTCCGCTTGCCTGTCCGATAAACCTTTGTCTTCGCGGGCGTTTTTACCCGCACCCGTAGCGCATCGGTACGCGCAAATTCATCACTCTACGACCTTAACATTCCCGGCTGTCCCGTGGCAGCCGGCCCATTCTGACGACTTGAAAGGAGATCTCCCATGGCCACCATTGCAACCATTGCCAGTGACGACCCGCAGTTCAGCATCCTGCTTGCTGCCATCGGTTTCATCGACGCCGAGAAGGGCACAACCTACGCCGCGACCCTTGGCGACGACACCCAGGACCTGACGGTTTTTGCCCCCAACAACGCGGCCTTCATCCAGTTGGCGACCGATACCGGCTTCACCGGCGACACCACGGACGAAGCCGCCGTCATCACCCACCTCACCACCCTCGGCCCCGACACGCTGGAGACCGTAGTGACCTACCACGTCTCGCCCGGCTCGCAACTGGCCGCCGACATCGCCGCGTCTGGCACAGTAGCAACCCTGCAAGGCGAAAGCATCGACGCCGGTGAGTTGCCAACACTGGGCGATCTTGAGCCTGACCTTATCGATCCATCCCTGATTGCAACGGACATCATCGCCGACAACGGCGTCGTGCACGTGATCGACAGAGTGCTGTTGCCAATTGACCTGCCCGGTAATGACGCGCCAACCATTACCGAGATTGTACTGACCAGTGGCACCGGCTTTGACACAGACAGCAGCGATTTCGACATCCTGCGCGAGGCGGTCGTAGCCGCCGATCTAGCCGATCTATTGAACGACCCGAATGTCGATCTGACCGTGTTCGCGCCCAATGACGGTGCATTTGTCGGGCTCAGCCAGACCCTTGGCTACGATGGTGATGACGAAGCCGGCGCGCTTACCTATCTTCTCGATGCGCTGCGTTTGTTGAATGGCGGCGGCGACCCGATCGACCTTTTGACAACGGTCCTGAACTACCACGTGGCCGGTCAAAGCCTGCAGCTTAGCCAGGTGACCGATGCAGGTTCGGTTCAAACAGTTCAAGGTGGTGTTCTGACCGTGGACGGCACGTCCTTGGTCGATGCAGACCCTGATGTTCCAAATCCAACCCTTGTGGCGACCGATATTCAGGCCGCAAACGGAATTGTTCATGTGTTGGACGGCGTACTTCTGCCGGTGGATGTTTTGCAATCAAACGGGGCCGACGACGTCGACTTCGTGATCGCCGACGACGGACGGAACTTCATTTCCACAGGCGCAGATAATGACCTCATTGACGCCAAGGACGGCGGTGACGTGATCAGCGCCGGATCCGGGGATGACCTTGTTCTTGCTGGTGGCGGCAATGACCGCGTCTTCGGCGGAAGCGGCAAAGATACGATCAAGGGCGAAAGTGGTGCTGACATCTTGCTTGGCGGTGGCGGACGCGATGACATCTCTGGCGGTCGTGGGAATGACAAGATTCTTGGCGGCGGCAATCACGACATCATCAAGGCCGGCAAGGGTGATGATTTTGTCTTCGGCGGACGCGGAGACGACTATTTGTCCGGTGGACGCGGGGACGACAAAATCCTTGGCGGTCAGGGCGATGACACGATCAACGGTGGAAGTGGTGACGACTTCCTGAATGGTGGTCACGGTCAAGACACGTTTGTGTTTGATGAAACATCCGGGAATGACACGATTATCGGGTTCAATTTTCACGACGACAAAATTGATCTCAGCAAGTTTGATTTCGAAGATTTCCACGACATCGAGCACATGATTGACCGGTCGTTCTTGAAAACCACCATTCACCTTGATGGTGTCGAGATTGAACTGATCGGGTTTGGTCAAACCGCGCTTGATGCGGATAACTTCATCTTCTGAGATTGATTACATGATTGCCGCCTTGTCCTGCACGCGGGGCTGGGCGGCAGTCTTTGTTTTTTGGTCTTAACCAAACCGGCAACCGGCGTGTCACAAAACGCTTTGCAGTATCTCCGGTTTCGGGCGACACAGCCTTATGGCTATATTTGCCTTCCTTCGCGAAAATGCGCCGTGGTTGTCTGCCGGGGTTATTCTTACCTTTCTGAGCAGTTTTGGCCAAACCTTCTTCATATCGATTTTTGCCGGCCACATTCGGGAAGCGTTTGACCTGTCCCATGGCCAATGGGGTGGAATTTACACTATCGGAACCACTGCATCTGCGCTGCTGATGATCTGGGCCGGTGGTCTAACCGATCAGTTCCGTGTTCGTGGTCTGGCGCCCATTGTACTTTTGCTTTTGGCTTTGGCCTGTCTCTGGATGGCGCTGAATCCGGTGTGGTGGGGATTGATCCTTGTCATCTTTGCATTGCGATTCACAGGGCAGGGAATGACCAGTCATATTGCGGTTGTTGCGATATCCCGCTGGTTCGTTGCCACCCGTGGCAAGGCGCTTTCCATAGCAACGCTGGGGTTTGCGGTTGGGGAAGCGGCCCTGCCATTGCTGTTCGTTGCCTTGATGACGATTTATGACTGGCGGTTGCTTTGGGTCGTTGCGGCGGTAATCGCCATGCTTGGCATTCCGGTGATACTTGGGTTGTTGCGACAGGAACGTACGCCACAATCCTTGGCAGAGACATCACAGGCCGTCGGGATGGAAAATCGCCACTGGACGCGAAACCAGGCATTTCTTCATTGGCTTTTCTGGTTCATGATTCCGGCGCTTCTGGGCCCCTCTGCCTTCAACACGGCGTTCTTTTTTCATCAGGTTCACTATGCCGAAATCAAAGATATCGCCCATGTCGAGCTGGTAGCAATGTACCCATTTTACACAGTCGTCGGCATCGCCGCGATGGTGGGATCCGGTTGGGCGCTGGACAAGGTTGGAACCGCACGGCTGATCCCTTACATGCAGGTTCCCATGATCGCGGCCTTCCTGATCTTCGCTTATGCCGGCAGCACGCTTGCCTTGTTATGGGGCCTGTTTTTCTTTGCGCTGACAACTGGATTCAACACCACTTTGCCTACGGCTTTCTGGGCAGAGTTTTATGGAACTGCAAAAATTGGTTCGATCAAGGCAATGGCCGCGGCGGTCATGGTTTTCGGGTCCGCCATTGGCCCCGGTATCACCGGACTGGCGATTGACTTGGGACTTGGGTTAGATACCCAATACATTCTCATCGCGTTCTATTTTGTGTTTGCAACGATTATGATGATGATCGGTATTGGACGCGCCAAACCATTGTTACCGTTGCCGACGTAGATAAACATAATATGCGCCTCCACCACCGTGCCGCACATTGGCTTCGGTCACTTGTAAGACAGCCGTACCTAGCGGCGGCATCGAAAGCCATTGGGGCACCGCGTGTTTCAGAACACCATGTCGCACCGGTATGGGACCACCATCGTCGGTGTTTTTGCCCTTTCCGGTAATCACCAAAACCAGTCGTTTGCCCTGTGCGTGCGCGGACAGAATAAAACCGATCAAGGCGGGATGCGCACGCGCCATTGTCATGCCGTGCAGATCGATGCGCGCCTCCGGTTTGACTTTGCCTTTTTTCAAACGAGCATGTGTCTTCTTGTCCATTTTAAGTGGCTGTTTGGCCAGACGGTCGGGCAACCCCGGCAGGACATCATTTTGGGGCAAGGAGGGCTGGGAATTCTGGCCCGTTTCAAAACGGGGAATTTCTATTTTGCCTGCCGCTGGTTGTTTTTCCGTTTGTCGAAGCGGCAAGCTATCGGATTTTCGCTCGGGTCCAAGCCGGTCTGCTGTTGTCGCCACTTTTTGCCAAAGCAAAAGCTCTTCTGGCGTAACACGTCGCTTGCTCAAAGGTCTGGTTCCGTCGCCATTGCATATGCCCTTTGGATTGGCAAAAGCACAACCATGCGACCTGGATCACGCAAGCGTCCTGCAAGGCGCCCGGCATTGTCACCAGTACCGATGAAGATATCGGCACGTTGTGCACCCTTGATGGCAGAGCCGGTGTCTTGCGCAATCATCAGACGCCGGATCGGGTTAGAGCCTTCTTTCTCTATCCAAACAGGCGCGCCCAAGGTGACATACGCGGGATCAACCGCGATTGTGCGTCCGGCCGTGACAGATCGGTTCATAGCACCTAGCGGACCTTTTTCAGCAGGCACCGAGTCGATCCGGCGAAAGAACACATAAGATGGATTGTGCCATAACAGTTCTTGTCCGGCGATCGGGTTCCGCCGCACCCAATTCTTGATCACCTGTGCTGATACTTGATGCGCCTGATAGACCCCGCGCCGTACAAGCTCGGCCCCGATGGAGCGATACTCGTGTCCGTTGGCACCACCATAGCCCACGCGGATGACATTTCCGCTGGGCAGTCGGACACGTCCAGAACCCTGGATCTGTAAAAAGAATTTTTCGACCGGGTCATCCACCCACACAATCTCAAGACCGCGACCTTGCATCAGTACGCCGGTTTCAATCTCTCGACGCGTTATCCACGGGCTCGATGCTTTGGATTCAGGTGGCTCACGGTATAGCGGATAGCGATATCGCGCACTTGGCGACAACGATCCGTTCAATTCAGGTTCAAAATATCCTGTAAAAAGGGCCGCATTTCCGTCTTCGATCAGCACCGGGCGAAAAAACAGTTCGAAAAAGTCTTTTGCATCGGGTTTCTGCTGCGCCAAAGCACATAGCGCGTTCCAGTCCGGGTCATTCAGATCCGTGCAAGTGACAAGAAATGCGTCCAGAGCTTGTGCATGATCGTCTTTTTCCCAATGGGTCAGATCGTCAAACTCAAGAACTGTGTGCGTGACGTCCTGGGCGTTGGAAAGATGCGGCGCCAATAGCGCCATCCAAATCGCTGCCAGAACCGTTCTTGTCATTCGCCTGTGGCAACAAGCCGCCAGTTCGGGTCGTCCGCGCCCATGATCCGTTCGAACGTCCAGCTGTCTTTTTGCTTCTTGGACTTGCCAGGTTCGCCCTCGACGATCTCACCGGCCGAATCCCGCACAACGGAAATCAGCTCTCCGATGAAGCGGACGGTTATCTCGGCACGGTTTGACTCAGTGTCAAACGAAGCATCCGTCAAAGTGGTTTCACGTACACCGACAAACTCGGCTTCAATCGTCAAACCTTGGTCTTTGCGCGCGTCGACAACATGTGAAAAGGCGTCCAATACGTCTTTGTCCAAAAACGGTTCGATTTCATCAAGCTGACCCCGCTCGAAGGCCATCAAAATCCACTCGTAAGCCTGTTTCGCACCCTGCAAAAACTCACCTACCGCAAAGGTTGGATCCGCGCGCTTCATATCGGCCAAGGCACCCGCGGCTTCTGAGTCTTCAGCGACATGGTCAGTGATATCCAGATCCGGACCACCTTCGATAACTTCGAACTCCTGGCGTCGCGAGGATGAAGGCGCACTGGTCCGAGGCTGCGGCGGGCCTTCAAACCCGTCGCGTGTGCCAAGCACGCTTTTCAGACGTAAAATCAGAAAAATAGCGATGCCAGCAAGCACCAGAAGCTGAAGTAGCGGCGAATTCATTCATACCTCTCAACATGCCAAGGATGGAAACGTCCCGGCTCGGACCTTATGTAGGGTGTTGATCCGGGCAAGTCCACCTCACTTGCCCTGTATTTCTTGGGGGTCGAGCACATGTGGCTGTTTCTGGCGTTTCTCGCTGTACCGCTGATCGAGATCGCGTTGTTTATACAGGTCGGTGGATTCATCGGACTATGGCCGACGCTTGGTATCGTAGTTTTGACGGCGATCCTCGGGACCTGGCTGGTGAAGACTCAAGGGGCATTGGCCATCGGTCAGTTGCGCAATTCGTTTTCAGAGTTGAATGATCCAACGGAACCTCTGGCACATGGCGCCATGATCCTTATCGCAGGTGCACTACTGCTGACACCGGGGTTTTTCACGGATGCCGTTGGGTTCGCTCTTTTGACGCCGCCGGTGCGCCGGGCGGCGTTTTCCTATCTTCGCCAACGCATTACCGTACACAGATTCGAGATGGGCCCGGGCGGGCAGCGGCACGATCCGCGTCGTCCACAGGATAATACACGCGGAGACGTCATAGACGGAGACTATCAAGAGGTGGAATCACCGAAGGCACCGACGCATGGAAACTCTGGTTGGACAAAGCATTGAGGCTCGCCAGCCATCCTGTTAAGCCTGCGCGCGACAGAGAATTCCGCCGGGAGAAAACAAATGGCCGAACAGGATAACGGCGCCGCTCAGCCAGAGGCGCAACCACAAACCACACCCGTTGCCCCGAAGATGAGCGTCCTGACGCAATTCATTCGCGATATGTCATTCGAGAATGTTCTGGCACAGCGCGGCACAGGTGGCGAAGTGACCCCTGACGTTCAGGTTGCCGTTAACCTGGATGCGAAGAAACGGTCGGGCGATAACCAATACGAAGTGATGACGAAGCTGGTTGTAACCTCGCGAAACAAAGGCACGGAAGAAAACCTGTTTTTGCTCGAGCTAGAGTATGTTGGCGTTTTTCAGATTGAAAACATTCCCGAGGACCAGCTCCATCCATTTCTTTTGATCGAATGTCCGCGCATGGTGTTTCCTTTCGTCAGGCGTATCGTCAGCGATGTAACGCGCGACGGTGGGTTCCCGCCCTTGAACCTTGAGACGATCGATTTCGTTCAGCTTTATCGCAACGAAATTATGCGCCGTCAGGCCGCAGTTTCCGAAGAAAAGAAAACGTCAGACGCCTAGGCGCGCGTTTTCCAGAGCGCGTCTTCACCGAGGGTTTGAACAAATTCCGCATGGGCGGCGCGCTCTTGATCACTCAACCGCGCCGCCAGCGGCTTTGGTCTTGGTGACGGTCGCCAATCGCTGGCAACGCGCCCAGTTGATCCAGTCGTATCAAACGACCCAGCCAAAACAAGATCTGGCTGGCGGCCACCAACCAGTTCCAGGTAAACCTCGGCCAGGATTTCAGAGTCCAGCAAGGCCCCGTGCAAGGTGCGGTCTGAATTGTCGATGCCAAACCGCCGGCAAAGTGCGTCAAGCGATGCAGGAGAACCTGGGAATTTTCTGCGCGCGATATCGAGAGTGTCGATCGCCTGTTCCCAAGGAAGTGTTGGCAGTTTGACCCAGCCAAGCTCGGCATTCAGGAACTTCATGTCGAAGGCTGCATTGTGAATGACCAATTTGGCATCACCGACAAATTCAAGAAACTCTTGCGCGATTTTGGCAAAGACGGGTTTGTCGCGAAGGAAATCATCACCAAGTCCATGCACCTCAAATGCTTCTTTCGGCATCGAGCGTTCAGGGTTGATGTATTGATGGTAGGTGCGCCCGGTTGGCATATGATTGAACAGCTCGACACCTCCAATCTCGACGATCCGGTCCCCCTGATGGGGTTCAAACCCCGTGGTTTCCGTGTCCAGTACAATCTCACGCATTGATTAGCCTGCTTTTGATATCGTTGATCACATCCTGAACCTGCGCGCGGGCGTGATCAAGCGTGTCGGTCACAATGATATAATCAGACCTTTTTCGTTTTTCCCTGTCTGGCATTTGCCTGGCGCGAATATCCTCAAATTCAGCTTCGGTCATTGTACCGCGTTGCATGACACGCGTTTTCTGAACCTCAGGCAACACAGAGACACAAACCACCGCGTCCATGTGTGCACCACCGCCGGTTTCGAAGAGCAAGGGAATGTCGAGGACTGTTATGTCTGCCGTGGTGCTTTCAAGAAATTCTTCACGGTCTGCGGCAACCAATGGATGAATGATCGACTCGATTTTGGCCAGCTTGCCAGGATCTTCCTTCAAGATTGATTTCAAACGAGATCTTGAAACGGCACCGTCTTCGATTGCTGTGGGAAACGCGCCTGACATCGGTGGAACGGCTGCACCACCCTTAGCGTACAATCGGTGAACTGCTGCGTCGGCATCCCATACTGCGCAGCCTTCCTGTCTAAAAAGGTCGGCGGTTGTCGATTTGCCCATTCCAATCGAACCGGTCAGTCCAAGCTTGAACGTCATCTAAGTGCGGCGGCCCGGGTGGCACTATCCACTTCTGGCCTGACACCGAACCAACGTTCGAATGCGGGCACGGCTTGGTGGAGAAGCATACCCAAACCGTCAACTGTCATGCAGCCAAGCGCCTCAGCTTCCGCTAACAACCTCGTTTTAAGCGGAGCGTAGACCAGATCGGTAACCAATGCACCTTTCCGCAAACCATCTAATGGAACTCTCAAAGGAGGTTTGCCAAGCATTCCAAGTGACGTGGTGTTCACGACCATCGCTGCGTCGTCCATCATGTTTCCCGCTTGGACCCAGTCAACGACAACAAGTCGTTTGCCAAATTCCGTTTTGAGCGCTTCGGCACGAACACGTGTGCGATTTGAAATCATGATTTGCGGAACACCCGTTTCAAGAAGCGCAGATATGACGGCACGGGCAGCCCCACCCGCACCCAAAAGTGCAGCCGGTCCGGCCCGCGGATCCCAGCCCGGCGCATTCTGGCGCAGGTTTTGGATGAACCCAACACCGTCGGTGTTGTCCGCATGGATCTTGCCATCCTTGCGAAAAATAAGGGTGTTTGCGGCCCCGATCAGGGTTGCACGGTCCGTAATCAAGTCCGCAATATCGAGCACTTTTTCTTTGTGTGGAACCGTAACGTTTACACCTACGAACCCCGCTTTGGGTAGCGCACGAAGCACGTTTTCCAGATCGTCGGTGGACACTTCCATAGGAATGTAGTGCCCCTGCAAACCATGTGTCTTAAGCCAATGCGTGTGTATTTGCGGTGACTTGGAATGCGAGATGGGAGACCCGATCACTCCGGCAAGCGGGATGCGAATTTCGGTCATGTCTCTAACTCCCCCTGCAAGCTGAGATACGACAGCACTTCGAGTAATGGCAAGCCGAGGACGGTGAAGTAATCGCCATGGATCTGCACGAAAAGCCGCACTCCTTCTTCTTCAAGTTTGTATGCCCCGACAGAGTGGCGGATACTATCCCAGTTTCGTGCAACATATCCATTTAGATACGCGTCCGACGCATCGCGCATTGTCAGCCGCACAACGCCAACATACCGCCATATGGGTTTGGCGTTTTCACAAATCACAACGGCAGAGTACAGTTCGTGTCTTTTGCCACGCATTTTCTTGAGCTGATGCAAGGCCGCGTCCTTACTCTCAGGTTTGGACAATACGAGGCCTTCAAAACTGAGCACCTGATCGCACCCGATAACCAAAGCCTCTGGCCGTTTGCCGCTTTGCTTGATAGCTTTCATCTCCGCCAGGGTGTCGGCGATGTCACGCGGTGGTGCTGCTTCTGCCAGCATGGCGTCACGCACTGCCACCTCGTCAATTTTCACAGCTTCAGTTTCAAAAATAACCCCGGCATTGCGCAAAAGCGTCTGGCGAATTTCCGAACCGGAAGCAAGAAGGATGGGCCGCGCCATGTGGATAATCCATTGTATATCTTAACGCGTTTTTAAGTATTGTTTTCCAAGATTGCCAACACCTCCTGAGTTTAGGACTTTTTCCATTCTCTCAGCCAAAACCACGAAAGTTATGAGCGTGTGTAAAGGGATAACTTTTGCAGAATGAACAACAGTCTTTCTGTACGCGCCATCCCTATTTCATCCACGTTTATAGACGACGCAAGTATCTTGTAAATATTTGATATAATTCATATAAACTGCCTCATACTAGCTGGTTTAGTGTCTTATCAACACATATATCCACATCGTCAGCTGCATGTAGACAAACCTGTGGTTTTTCTAATAATCCCCGAGACATGGCGCCCCTACAAAATCATCATCCTTTCTTCTTACATATTTATTTATTAGGAGAGGATTGGCATGTCCGGGGAAAACCATGATCGATTTGCTCAGCTCTTTTTATCTCTGGGTGAAAGCATTGCATATCATGGCCGTGATCTCTTGGATGGCGGGCTTGTTCTACCTGCCCCGTTTGTTCGTATACCACTCTGAACAATCCAAACCTGGTGACAGTCGCGATGAGGTGTTCCAAACGATGGAGCTCAAACTACTGCGTGTGATTATGAACCCGGCGATGATTGTGGCGTGGGTCATGGGTGTCCTGTTGTTGCTTACCCCTGGCATCGTGGATTGGGGCGCAGTGTGGCCGTATCTGAAATTGTCGTCAGTAATTGCAATGACATGGTTTCACCACTGGCTTGGATTACGACGTAAGGACTTCTTGAATGGTGCGAACACCCTGACCGGACGACAGTATCGTATGATGAATGAAGTTCCGACGATCCTTATGGTGATCATCGTTGTTTCCGTTGTCGTGAAGTTCTGACATTGACTCAGGCTGTCGACGTCCTTATCTAACAGCGTCAAGCGCCCGTCCGGGCAGCCTGTCTCCCATGACCAAATTTGAAACCGCGCGTGACACTGTGCCGTTTCCGAAGGAATTTCCCATGTCCGAAGACCGTCTCAATCTTTCTGATCTCAAGGTGCAAACTGCCAAAGATTTGTTGTCCATGGCCGAAGAGCTTGAGATCGAGAATGCCTCGACCATGCGTAAGGGCGAGATGATGTTCCAAATCCTGCGCGAACGGGCTGATGAAGGTTGGACGGTTTACGGCGATGGAGTTCTGGAAGTTCTTCAGGATGGTTTTGGCTTTTTGCGCTCTTCCGACGCCAATTACTTGCCTGGGCCTGACGATATCTATGTTTCGCCTGAAACCATCAGAAAGCATTCTTTGCGGACTGGTGACACAATCGATGGTGAGATCAAAGCACCAGAAGACAACGAGCGTTACTTTGTGCTGACGAACGTGTCCAAGATCAACTTTGAAGATCCTGAGCGCGCTAAGCACAAGATCGCTTTTGATAACCTGACACCGCTCTATCCGGAAGAACGGCTGCAGATGGAAATCGAGGATCCGACGATCAAGGACAAGTCGGCGCGGGTGATAGACTTGGTTGCGCCGATCGGCAAAGGTCAGCGATCTTTGATTGTGGCACCGCCACGGACCGGTAAAACTGTGATTTTGCAAAACATCGCGGCCAGCATCGAAGCAAATCACCCCGAGTGTTATCTGATTGTACTTCTGATCGATGAACGCCCGGAAGAGGTGACTGACATGCAGCGTTCAGTGAAGGGTGAGGTTATCAGCTCAACTTTTGACGAACCAGCAACCCGGCATGTTGCCGTTGCCGAAATGGTGATCGAAAAAGCCAAGCGACTAGTCGAACATAAACGAGATGTTGTTATTCTTTTGGATTCGATAACAAGACTTGGTAGGGCATACAATACTGTGGTTCCATCGTCGGGCAAGGTGTTGACCGGTGGTGTGGATGCGAACGCGTTACAACGGCCCAAGCGTTTCTTCGGTGCTGCACGGAATATCGAAGAGGGCGGGTCATTGACCATCGTGTCGACTGCGCTGATCGAAACCGGCAGCCGGATGGACGAAGTTATCTTTGAGGAATTCAAAGGCACGGGTAACTCGGAAGTGGTTCTTGATCGCAAGATCGCGGACAAGCGTGTCTTCCCTGCGATCGACATCCTAAAGTCGGGTACGCGTAAGGAAGACCTGTTGATCAACAAGGTCGATCTGCAGAAAACCTATGTTCTGCGCCGAATCCTCAACCCTATGGGCACTACGGATGCAATTGAGTTTCTTCTTTCCAAGCTCAAACAGACCAAAACAAACTCGGAATTCTTCGACTCCATGAATACCTGAGGCTTCGACGCCGGAGGCGCAAATGGATACGATATTTGCCCTATCAACAGCACAGGGCAAGGCTGGCGTCGCAGTTATTCGCGTGTCTGGGCCGTTGGCCTTTGACGCTGTGCAAGTGCTTGCTGGAGATGTGCCTGAACCGCGCAAGGCGTCCTTGCGCTTGTTACGAAACAGAGACGGTATGCGGCTGGACGAAGCCTTGGTGCTTGCGTTTGAAGAAGCACATAGTTTCACCGGCGAGCGAGTCGTAGAATTTCAATGTCATGGTAGCACCGCGGTCGTATCCGCTTTGCTTGATGCGCTGATGAGTATGGATGAGTTCCGTCATGCCGTGCCTGGTGAGTTTACACGTCGCGCTTTGGAAAACGGCCGCCTCGATCTGGCACAGGTAGAAGGTTTGGCCGACCTGATCGATGCCGAGACCGAGGCGCAGCGGCGTCAGGCCGTGAAAGTGCTGAATGGTGATCTGGGGAAACGCGCAGAGACGTGGCGTAAGAATTTGATTCGAGCGGTTGCGTTGCTGGAAGCGACGATCGATTTCGCAGACGAAGAGGTTCCGGTAGACGTGTCTCCAGAGGTGACGCAACTGGTCGAAAGGGTTTCAAAGGCGCTATCAGAGGAAATCAAAGGTGTGACCACAGCCGAGCGTATTCGTTCCGGTTTTGAGGTGGCAATTGTTGGTGCTCCGAACGTTGGCAAATCGACGCTTTTGAATGCTCTCGCTGGTCGTGATGCGGCGATAACCTCGGAGCATGCGGGTACCACGCGCGACGTGATTGAGGTACGCATGGATTTGGGCGGGTTGCCCGTGACTCTGCTTGATACAGCAGGTTTGCGTGACACCGAGGATGAAGTTGAGAGCATTGGCATTGAGCGTGCCAAGCGTCGTGCGGAACAATCCGATCTGTGCGTATTTTTGGTGCCTGCAGGTGAGACACCAAGTTTTCAACCGCGCCCCGATGATATCGTTGTCATGGCAAAAGCAGATTTGCACGACGGATCAATCAATGGTGTTTCTGGCAAAACGGGCCGAGGTGTTTCGGAACTTGTAGATCGAATTACTGAAACTCTGGTGCACCGAGCATCAGGAGCTGGTCTTGCCACGCGCTTGCGGCACAAACATGCAATGGAACGTGGCCTGGCGGCACTTGGGGCCGCGCAAGACCTTATTCCGTTGGGTGAGGACACCGCAGATCTGGCCGCTGAAGAACTTCGAACGGCTATTCGCGCCCTTGATTCTCTGGTAGGCCGGATAGATATCGAGAATGTACTGGACGAGATTTTCGCGAGCTTTTGCCTCGGAAAGTGAGGAGTGTTTCACGTGAAACATTTTGATGTCATTGTAATTGGCGGAGGCCACGCCGGCGCCGATGCGGCCCATGCTGCGGCGCGCTTGGGTGCGCAGACGGCTCTTGTAACGCTGACCAAAGACTCCATTGGCGTGATGTCATGTAATCCTGCGATTGGCGGTCTCGGTAAGGGTCACCTTGTTAGGGAGATTGATGCCCTGGACGGTGTGATGGGCCGTGTGGCGGACAAGGCGGGCATCCAATTCCGATTGTTGAACCGCCGGAAGGGTCCCGCAGTGCAAGGCCCGAGAACCCAAGCAGATCGAAAGATCTACCGCACGGAAATGCAGGCAGAAATATCGCTACAGAGCGGTTTGACCGTTATCGAAGGCGAGGCCGCTGATTTTCTTACATCTGGTGACCGGGTCACCGGTGTTGTTCTAGCCGACAATAGTGAATTAAGGGCGAAAAGCGTCGTTCTGACAACGGGAACGTTCTTGCGCGGAGTGGTTCATATCGGGGATATCGCGCGGCCGGGCGGGCGGATGGGCGACAAACCGTCTGTCAAGCTTGCAGAGCGTATTGACGCCTTTGATTTACCGCTGGGCCGTCTGAAAACGGGTACACCACCACGGCTGAATGGGAAGTCAATCGACTGGGCTGGTCTGGAAATGCAGCCGGCCGACAACGATCCGGTGATGTTTTCATTCCTTTCCAAGGGGCCATCAGCGCGTCAGATTGCTTGTGGGATTACATATACTAACGAAAAAACGCACGATGTAATCCGGGAAAACCTAGGCCGTTCGGCCATGTATGGCGGCCACATTGATGGAATCGGACCGCGCTATTGTCCGTCCATCGAAGACAAAATCGTGCGCTTTGCTGACAAGGCGGCGCATCAGATCTTCTTGGAGCCTGAAAGCCTGTCCGATGATGTGATTTACCCAAACGGGATTTCGACGTCACTGCCAGAACAAGTGCAGTACGAATATGTCCGCTCTATCGTCGGGCTTGAAAATGCTGAAATACTTCAGCCAGGCTATGCAATTGAATATGATTATGTCGATCCTCGTGCTTTGGATGCTCGGTTGGCTGTCAAAACCGTTCCCGGGCTTTTCCTTGCCGGTCAAATCAATGGCACAACCGGTTATGAAGAGGCTGCTGCCCAAGGTCTTGTGGCTGGTCTGAATGCGGCATTGGAAGCCCTTGACGGCGATCCAGTTCTTTTCAGTCGGTCGCAAAGCTACATTGGCGTAATGATAGATGACTTAACGACCCGTGGTGTCACCGAACCGTATCGGATGTTCACATCTCGGGCCGAGTTTCGACTGTCTTTGAGGGCTGATAACGCAGATCAACGACTGACGCCGATTGGCATTGATCTTGGTTGTGTTTCTGCGGCGCGACGTGCCGTTTTTGGTGAAAAAATGGATCGGCTCATTTCTGGACGGGAACTGGCTGATAGCCATAGCTTTACACCCAGACAGATTGCGGAAGTCGGCATTCAGGTAAATCAAGATGGTTCGCGGCGCACTGGTTTTGAACTTCTCGCGTTTCCAGAAATCAATTTCGATATTTTGGCTCGGCTTGA
>JBCBTE010000066.1:0-16156 GCA_039818805.1 Pseudomonadota bacterium | reverse complement strand
GCCAGCGTCGGGCCGTCGGCACAGTCATTGGCCAGATCCTTGACCTTGGCCATCGCGGCCCGATGAAAGGCCGGTTTCATCACCAGGTCCTGGGTGTTGTAGCCGGTGATGAACATCTCGGGCAGCGCAACCATGTCGGCGCCCGCGTCGCGGCCTGCTTCCCAAGCTTTGCGCGCTAGAGCTGCGTTGCCGTCCAGATCACCCACGGTTGAATTGAGCTGCGCCAGTGTCACGCGGAAACGGTCGGCCATGGCAATTCTGCCTCGCAAGTTGCGGTTCCTGCTTGATTTAGCAGATAGGCGGGCGAGGGAAAGCCGAAAGCGGGAAAACCCGTTGTCAGCCCTGCCCGTGTCAATTACGGTCGGTCCGACCCGTTTGGGGGGTGTCGCAAAACCGGGGTGATAGGGCAGATATGCAAAGCATACGCATCACAGCTTTCATAGCGGTCGCAGTGCTTGGGGCCGCCGGTATGGCCACAGCACAAGATGGCGATGTGCAGACCAAGCAATATGACGATGGCGGCATTTATGAAGGCACGTTCAAGGGCGGGCTTCAGCATGGCACCGGCACCTACACCCTACCCAATGGGTACGAGTATTCGGGCGATTGGTTCGAGGGCGAGATCAAGGGCAAAGGCGTGGCGCGCTTTCCCAATGGTTCGGTCTACGAGGGCGAGTTTGCCAAAGGCAAACCCGAGGGTATTGGCAAGATAGTTTTTTCCGATGGCGGCACTTATGAAGGCACCTGGGAAGACGGCAAGATAACCGGTACCGGCATGGCGGTTTACGCCAATGGCGTGCGCTATGAAGGTGGGTTTCGCAACGCACAGCATCATGGGCGCGGCAAGATGGAAAGCCCGGGCGGCTATGTCTATGACGGCGACTGGGTGAATGGCGTGAAGGAAGGCGTGGCGCGCATCGCCTACCCGGATGGCGCAGTTTACGACGGCGAGGTCAAGCGCGGCGCCCGCGACGGCCAGGGCAAGCTGACGATGCCCGATGGTCTTATCTACGAAGGGTTTTGGGCCGAGGGACAGATCAATGGCACCGGCAAGCTCACGCAGCCTAACGGCGACATTTACGAAGGCGAGTTGGTGTCCGGACGACGCGAAGGCAAGGGGCGCGTCGTGTACAACAATGGCGACATCTACGAGGGCGATTTTACCGATGACCGCCGCCACGGCCAGGGCATCTTCACCGGATCGGACGGCTATCGTTACGAGGGGTCTTGGGTTGCCGGCAAGATCTCTGGCGAGGGACAGGTGACCTATCCTGACGGATCGGTCTATGTCGGCCAATTCCGCGATGATCTGGCCAACGGGCAAGGCAAGGTGACATATCCAGATGGTTCCACCTATGAAGGAGAATGGTCAGGCGGGGTCATTGATGGCACCGGCAAGGCGACCTATCCCAACGGACTGGTCTATGATGGCGAATTCCAGAATGCCAAGAACCATGGGGTCGGCGTGATGACGTATCCCGATGGCTACCGCTATGAAGGGGAATGGCGGAATGGCCAGCGACACGGCACAGGCATCGCCACTTACGCAGATGGCACGGTGTATGAGGGCATGTTTGACAGCGGTCAGCGTCACGGCGCCGGCAAGATCGTGATGCCGGACGGCTTCATCTACGAGGGTGAATGGCAAAACGGTGAAATCTCGGGGCGCGGCGTGGCCACTTATACCAATGGCGATGTCTACGAGGGGATGTTCCAACGCGGAAAACGTCAAGGCGAAGGCACGATGCGGTACGCCACCGGCGAGGAAGCCCGCGGCCAGTGGGCCGATGGCGCGCTTGAAGAACAAACCACGGTTGTCACCGAAGAGCCGGCCCCTGCAGCCACCGAAGAGGGCTCTGAAACCGAAGATGACGCAAGCTCCGACGCGAACTAAACCGACCAAGCCAAAGGCGCGGGCAACAGGTTTTCTGGAGCAAAATCAATCCGCAAGACCGCCCGTGAGTCTGGCCGCACCGCCCGGTCTGATTTGTGCAGCGCCAACATCGGCAATATAAGTACATCCCCCGGCGCCGCCTCGGTCATCTCCGTCTGATACTCTTGCGCAACCGCCTTGGCGTGCTCTCGTCTCACCAGCCCTGCCTTATGGCTTCCCACAGCAATTTCCATCGCCCCGGTTTCGGGCGTGCTTGGATCAAGATGCAGGCGCACAAACAGCATTTCCTGCAATATCTCCAAGGGCGGTTCGCAATGCCAAACGTCGTTCTTTTGGGACCAATTCGAAAACGCCGGCACGTCCGCACGCGCCTTCACTGCAATAACCCGGTCCTGATGCCATGACACTTTCCAGTTGGAGGCGCTGGATTTGTCGAAAGACACGATGCGCACGGGTTTCATCCCGGGCCAAAGTCCCGCGATCTGGTGTGACACCTGCTGAGCCTTCACCGCCTGAAACAACGCGTCTTCCGGTGCAACTCGCGCACCGGGTCGCCCGTCCAAGCCCATCAAGTGCTTCAAAGCTTGAATGCCGCTGCCGCTTACGACCTGCCGCAGCCAAAGCCGCCCGTCTTGGTCGAACCGAGTTCTCTCGTGCATGCGTAAAATGTATGGTCGCGCCCGGCGACTGCAAGCAAGTTACACCACCTCGCCCGCATCAAGCCGATCCAGAATGCGCGCGGCGCCCGTCAAAACAGCCTCACGCCGATCTTCATCCATCTTTTCCCAGGTGCGGTACATCTGCCCCATGCGCGGGTTACCGGCAAACTTCTCGCGATGTCGAATTAGGAAACCCCAATACAGCAGGTTGAACGGACACGCGTCCTCGCCGGTCTTTTCCTTCACGGAATAAGCACACCCCTTACAGTAATCCGACATCCGGTCAATGTAATTGCCCGAACTCACATACGGCTTGGACGCAATGATGCCGTCATCGGCGAACTGGCTCATGCCGACGGTATTAGGCGCTTCGACCCATTCATAGGCGTCGGCGTAGACCGACAGATACCATTCATGCACCTGGTGTGGGTCGATGCCCGCAAGCAGGGCGAAGTTGCCAGTGACCATCAGACGTTGGATATGGTGGGCATAGGCCTCGTCCCGGGTCTGCGCGACTGCGTGCGAAACGCAATTCATCCGTGTCTCACCGCCCCAGTACATCCCCGGCAAGTCACGGGTGTGCCCAAGGGCGTTGCGCGTCGGATAGTCGGGTCCTTCGCGGAAATAGATGCCACGGACATATTCTCGCCAGCCGATCACCTGTCGGATATAGCCCTCGGCGGCGTTGATCGGCACGTTCCCGGCTTTCCATTCTTCTTCTACACGGGTGCAGATTTCCACAGGGTCCAGCAGACCAATGTTCAAATACTGCGCCAGCACGGAATGATGAAGAAATCGATCATCTTCAAGCATGGCATCCTGGTAATCGCCGAACCCTGCCAACAGATTCTTGGCGAAATGATCGAGCGCGCGCAGGGCATTGGCGCGGGTCACTGCGTACCAGAAGGGCCTTAGAGTGCCGAAATTGGCGCCAAAGCGGGTCTCCACCAGATCAAGCACCTCTTCGGTGATGCTATCCGGCGTAAACTGCATCGGATCCGAACGAAAGAGATCACCGGAGGCCGGTTTGCGATTGTCATGGTCATAGTTCCATTTGCCGCCAGCAGGCTGATCGCCTTCCATCATAAGGCCGGTTTTGCGACGCATGTCGCGATAGAAATACTCCATCCGCAGCTGTTTGCGGCCCTCGGCCCATGTGTTGAATTCGTCAAGCGAGGCTACAAACCTGTCATCGGGCAGCAGCGTGACTGTCAGGGGTGCGTTGTCTAACGCTTCGATCAAGCGCCATTCGCCGGGACGCGTTGCCAGCACTTCGGTTGCGCCGTGGTTCTGCCCTCGACGCATAAGCTCGCCCACGATGGACTTGGAAGTCTCGTCCTCGTCAAACTTGGAATACGCAACCTGCCAACCATCCTGTCGAAGTGCTTCGGCAAAGTGGCGCATCGCCGAAAAGACCAGTGCGATCTTCTTGGGATGATGATTTACATAAGACGCCTCGTCCGCCACTTCGGCCATGACGATCAGATCCGTGTCCTTGTCCGCTTCGCGCAAGGCGGACAGGTTTTCGCTGAGCTGGTCGCCCAGAACCAGAACCAGACGTTTCACCACGGTACCCGCTTTCCGGCCCAATCAAAAAACTGGCCTGTGTCTTTTGGTGTGAGCTCGTCGAGAACGCTCAGGAGGTTCTGCGCCGCCTGGTCCGATGTCACGGTGGCGCGCGCGCCGGCATATTTCGCGGTCAGAGCGGTGGCTACTGTCCCGGGGTGCAAGGCCACACAGATCGAGTGCTTGTGCGTGCGCCGCAATTCGATCGCACCACCATGGATCATCTGGTTCAGCGCGGCCTTGGAGGTGCGATAGCTGTACCAGCCCCCAAGACCGTTGTCGCCGATGGACCCCACGCGGGCGGACAAGGCGGCAAATCGGCATTCGCGGTCCCGCGGAAGCAGGCGAAGGCTGTGCTTCAGAACCAAAGAGGGACCAATGCAGTTGAGTTGGAATTGGGCCGCCATCGCGTCCGGCGAAAGCTCCTTGAGGGTTTTTTCCGGTCCTTGACCATTCATCTCTAACGCGCCGGTGGCCACGAATATCAGATCGTAGGGGCCGTCCAATGTGGCCAGCGTGGTTTCAACTGACGCCTGGTCCGTGACATCGAGCCCGTCGCCCGAGCGGGACAAACCGGTCACGGTAACGCCGCGCTGGCGCAAAGCGGCGGCAAGCGCGTGTCCAATGCCGCCCGATGCGCCGATGATAAGTGCAGTCTCCATGGCGCCATGACCTAGGGGGCTGCGCGACAGGATCAAGACAACACGTCACTCAAGATCGGGGCTTTTCAACACACTTGGGCATGATTATGGTGCGCGCATGGCTCGCAAGAACGACATCGCATTCTCAGATCGGCTGGATAAAGCCGTCTATGCGCATGTCCTATTGTTCCTAAGCCGCCTCTGAGCGCGCCTGAACGGCGCCTGCGCTCAGAGGGTGGAATGTGGTGCGCCGTATCACCAAAAGCTTAGGATACATCAGATGCAAAAGATCAACTTGGCCGAAAAACTGGCACTCTTTGACAGCCATTGGGACCCCAAAGTTGTCGCCACCTACAATGACAACGAGATCATGGTCGTGAAATTTGTCGGTGAGTTCCCGTTTCACAAACATGATACGACAGATGATTTTTTTCTCGTCATCGACGGAATCGTGACGATGGAGTACGAAAACGCTCCGCCCGTCACCTTCGGTCCGGGAGAGCTTGTCGTCGTCCCCCAGGGCGTTGTACACCGCCCGCGCGCCGACCAAGAGGCGAAGGTTCTTGTGATAGAGCCCAAAGGCGAGCCGAATTCAGGCGACAGCGGACAACCCGCCGCCGCCAAAGATCATATCTGACGGGGAGAGAGACAATGACCGATCAGACCAAAGACAGAGTCGTCATTTTTGACACCACATTGCGCGACGGCGAGCAAAGCCCGGGCGCCACGATGACCCACGAAGAGAAGCTTGAGATTGCCGGGCTTCTGGATGAGATGGGCGTAGATATCATCGAGGCCGGGTTTCCGATTGCATCGGAAGGAGATTTCAACGCAGTCACCGAGATTGCCAAGAATGCAAAGACGTCGGTGATATGCGGATTGGCGCGCGCGAATTTCAAGGATATCGACCGGTGCTGGGACGCCGTGCAGCACGCCGCGCGCCCCCGCATCCACACCTTCATCGGCACTTCACCGCTGCACCGCGCCATCCCGAACCTGACGCAGGACGAAATGGCCGACCGTATTCATGAGACGGTGACACACGCGCGCAATCTTTGTGACAATGTACAATGGTCGCCGATGGATGCGACGCGCACCGAGTGGGACTACTTGGCGCGCGTGGTCGAGATTGCGATCAGGGCCGGTGCGACGACGATCAACATCCCCGACACCGTTGGCTACACCGCGCCGGTAGAGTCCTCGGATCTTATTCGCCGCCTGATCGAAGAAGTGCCCGGCGCTGATGATGTGGTCTTTGCCACCCACTGTCACAACGATCTGGGCATGGCCACGGCTAATGCGCTGGCTGCCGTGGCTGGTGGCGCGCGCCAAATCGAGTGCACGATCAATGGCTTGGGAGAACGTGCAGGCAACACTGCGCTGGAAGAGGTGGTGATGGCCATGAAGGTCCGCTCTGACATCATGCCGTTCTACACCGAAATCGATGCTACCAGGCTGATGCATATAAGTCGCCGGGTGGCCACGGTCAGCGGTTTCAACGTTCAGTTCAACAAGGCAATCGTGGGTAAGAATGCTTTTGCCCATGAGAGTGGAATCCATCAGGACGGAATGCTGAAGAACGCCGAAACGTTCGAGATCATGCGCCCCGAGGATGTAGGGCTGACCGAAACAAACATCGTCATGGGCAAGCATTCGGGCCGGGCTGCGTTGCGCTCGAAACTCAGCGATCTTGGCATCGAGTTGGCGGACAATCAGCTTAACGACGTGTTTGTGCGGTTCAAAGAATTGGCGGATCGCAAGAAGGAAGTCTTTGACGATGACCTGATTGCCCTTGTCACCGCCGGCGAGGACACCGAGAACAACCGGCTGGTGCTCAAATCCCTGCGGGTGGTGTGCGGCACGGCGGGACAAGCCGAAGCCGAACTGGTCATGACAATCGATGGTGATGAAAGAACCGCCTCGCAAAACGGTGATGGGCCGGTGGATGCCACGTTCCGCGCGGTGCGTGAGTTGCACCCCAACACGGCGCATCTGTCGCTTTACCAGGTGCATGCGGTCACCGAGGGAACGGATGCGCAGGCGACCGTTTCTGTTCGGCTGGAAGAAGATGGGAACATTGCCACGGGCCAGTCTGCGGATACCGACACGGTGGTGGCCAGCGCCAAGGCTTATATCCATGCGCTGAACCGCTTGCTGGTGCGGCGCGAGAAGGTTGGGCAGGACCAGCGCGAGATTAGCTACAAGGACGTGTCTTAGGGCATGAAGGGGCGCCAAAACGGCGCCCCCTTTCTTGTCAGGCGTAAAGCACGCAACCGATGAGAAACGCCGCACTGGCCGCAGTAGCAGCGCCGGTGCGCACGTGGTTCCACCGCGTCCAGAACGTAGCGTAAGTGCGCCAGTAGTTCTGTGTCGCAGCCATATCAGGGGCCATCGGGTCTAGCCGGCGGTTCATTGGTACATTGCCCAGAACCGTGACGAGGAACGTGCCAAAAAAATAAATCAAACCACCGGCAATCAACCATGGCTGTGCGGGGCCGGGAATGAAAGCCGCGGCATACCCCGCCAGCCCCAAGGCGATGGGCGCCATGGCCAAAAGCAAGAATAGAAAGATCGAGGAATAGACTTCTCGATTGATGATCTGCATTGACTGGATACCTGCGGCCGGGGTTGCCGCGCTGAGCGAGCGCATGACAAAATCGGAAAAGGCAAGGAAAACGCCGGCAATCAGCGCCGTGATCAAGGCAGCAACGACATAAAGGGCCAGAATGGGTGTCATTTGATGTCTCCTGTCGAAGGGTCAGGCGGCGCTGCGGCCGAGGGTTTCGGTCTGGGCGATCCACCCGGTGATTTTGGCCGGTTCCGCCAGTTTGACAGAGCCGAACTGCAGGATCTTGCGCGGCTTGATCCCACAGAAGGCCAGCACCTGATTGCGCAGTACACGTCGGCCCGGCTTGCGATAGACGAACGTGTCCAAAAGCGGGGGCGTATCGGACGTTATGATTGCATCGGCTGTGCGGCCTTCGAGTAGTTTATCCCACCCCATTCCACGGCGATGGTACTTGTAAGCGAAACCCGAGGTCAGCGCGCGGTCCAACACCGCCTTGGCCGTGGTCGGCATCGCCCCCCACCAATAAGGATGCACGATGAAAAGATGATCTGCCCAAGCCACATTGTCCTGCCAGGATTGCAGGTCAGGTTCGAGCGCGGGAGCATCCGGACCGTAGCCTTCAAAATGTGGATCAAATTGCATGTTGGCCAGATCCATGCGACGGACCTCGGCGCCCTGCCCCTCGGCGCCTTTTTGATAGGCGTCGGCCAAAGCAGAACAAAGCGAAGTCTGTTTCGGGTGGGCCACCCAGATGAAGATATTGCGTGACATTTCGGGGTCTCCTATGAATTTGCGGTTGACTTGACACTTTGTAAATTGACACGGTGACAAGTAGAAGGAGATTTACATAGTGTCAAGTGAAAAAAATCCAACTCGTATTCGAATTCTCAAAGCGGCTTGGGAAATGCTGGACTCCAATCCCGGCGTGGCCGCGCGCATGTCTGATATTGCCAAAAAGGCCGGGGTTAGCCGTCAGGCGCTTTACCTGCATTTCCCCAACCGAACCGAGCTGTTCATCGAAACGACCAAGTATCAGGACGAGGTGTTCGGCGTACAGGACATGCTGGTCGCCAGCCGCACTGCACCCGACGGGTTGGCCCGGCTTGATGCCTATGTCGAATGTTGGGGAAACTACATCCCCAAGATATTTGGGGTCGCCAAAACTTTGATTGTCATGAAGGAAACGGACGAAGACGCAGACCGTGCTTGGTCAGACCGCATGGGGGATATGCGTGAAGGCTGCGCTGCGGCCGTTGCGGCACTGGCGCGCGATGGGGCGCTCAAGCCAAACTGGACGGAAGAAACCGCCACTGATTTCCTGTGGGTCCTGATCTCGGTCGCCAATTGGGAGCTGCTGACGCGGGCCTGTGGATGGTCACAAGAGGCCTATCTCGCCCAAATCAAGGCCACTGCCCGGACAATGCTGACACAATAAAAGTGGCGCCCCGGACGGGACGCCACGCCTTGTCGTAAAGGAAAAACGTCAGTTCCAGCCGACCGCGTTGAACACTTCCTGCGCCTTGGCCGCATTCGTGCTGAAGACCGAGGTCGGCGTGGTATCGTCGGCTTTGAACTCGCCCAGGCGTTCCGTTGTGGACGTGCCGGATGCACCTTCGACTGCGGGGTATTCGTGATTGCCCTCCGACAGGTTGTTCTGGGCGGCATCGCTGGTTAGAAACTCCATGAGTTTCAGGGCGTTCTCGGCGTTGGGCGCATGTGCGGTTATCGCAGCTGTCGTCAAATTCACATGCGTGCCGCGGTCTTCCTGGTTGGGCCAGACCCAGCCGATATTGTCGATACCGGATGTCAGACCTTCTACATCCTTTGCGAAGCCGCGCAGGAAATAGTAGTGGTTCGAAACAACCACATCACATTCCCCCGAGACGATGCCACGCAGCTGGTCAGTATCGCCGCCCTGAGGCTCGCGCGCCATGTTGTTCAGCACACCTGTGGCCCAGTCCGTGGCCACGTCTTCGCCATGCGTCTCGATGATCGAAGCCATCAAAGACTGATTGTAGATATTCGAAGACGAGCGGATGCAAATCTTGTCATTCCATGCTTCGTCGGCCAGCGCTTCGTAGGTTTGGGGCGGATTTTCAACGCGATCCTTGGCGTAGAAAATGATGCGGGCCCGTTGCGCGATGCCGTACCACAGATTGTCGGGGTGCTGAAAGTGATCAGGGATTCGCTCTTCAATGGTGGCCGAATCGTAGGCCTGTAGCAGACCGGCGTCTTCGGCGCGGGCCATGCGACCGGCGTCGACGGTAATCAAGACATCCGCGGGGCTGTTGGCGCCCTCGGCCTCAAGCCGCGCGATCAATTCGTCCGCCTTGGCCTCAACGCGGTTTACGGCAATGCCGGTTTCTTCAGTAAACGCCGCATAAAGCGCATCGTCGGTGTCGTAATGGCGCGAGGAATAAACATTGACCTCGCTCGCAAAAACGGGCGCGGCCAAGGCGGCCAAGGCCAGAGCAGCGACAGAGAGGTGCAAGGAAGAGTGGGCCATTTCGGAAGCGTCCTTTCATTTCCGAGTAAATCGATAAGGAATTTTTGGAATTTCCGACAAAAAGAGTCAAGACACATTTATTAACCTCGAAGGAACACTGCGCAATAAAACGCAGCGTAAAACTTGCGCGCCCTGAAAAACCTCACCATGTTGACTTGATGGGAGAGAAGGCGCGGCAAAACGCGCCTGTGGGAGGAGACAACATGACTTTTTCGACCGTTCAGGACGTGCGGGACATCCAGAATGAAATGCCGTGGGAAGGGCGCGAGCTTCCGACCACCGTTTATCAGATGCTTAGCGAGACGACGCAGGCCTTTCCGAACCGGCCCGCCATAAGCTACCAGCTGTTTTCCGGACCAACCGACAAAGCCGTAACGATGACCTGGGCGGAGTTCCACGCACAAGTAACACAAGCCGCCAACCTGTTCCGCAGTCTGAAAGTGAATGAAACCGACGTCGTGGCGTTGGTCATGCCAAACTGCCTGGAAACCGCTGTGGCGACGATTGGTGCGATGGTGGCGGGGATCGCCAATCCGATCAATCCGCTGCTAGAACCGGAACAGATTGGTGCCATTCTGCGTGAAACAGACGCCAAGGTTGTAGTAACGCTGAGAGCGTTTCCGAAGACCGACATCGCCCAAAAAACCGCCGAGGCCGTGCGCCATGCACCGCATGTACATACCGTGCTCGAAGTTGATCTGAATAGCTACCTGACGCCTCCCAAATCCTGGATCGTGCCCTTGGTGCGCCCGAAAAATCCCAACAACCATCACGCGGACCTCAAAAGCTTCGCCGCCGAGATGAAAAAACATCCCACAACGCTTGGGTTTGAAGACCAAAAGGTCGACCGCGTGGGTGCCTATTTCCACACCGGCGGTACGACAGGCATGCCCAAGGTCGCACAACACAAGTTTTCCGGCATGGTCTACAACGGCTGGCTGGGACATCGACTGCTGTTTTCCGAAGAAGACAGCATCATGTGCCCGCTGCCCCTGTTCCACGTTTTTGCCTGTCATGTGATCCTGATGGCGATGATCAAATCGGGGGCACACGTCGTTTTCCCAACGCCTGCAGGGTATCGTGGCGATGGCGTATTCGACAATTTCTGGAAACTGCTGGAGCGGTGGAAAACAACATTTGTGATCACCGTGCCCACGGCCGTCGCCGCGTTGATGCAGCGGCCCGTGGATGCCGACGTCTCGACGGTGAAGAACGCGTTTTCCGGCTCGGCGCCAATGCCGATGGAGTTGTTCAAACGATTTGAAGCCGCCACGAACATGGCTGTGATCGAAGGCTATGGGTTGACCGAAGCCACGTGCCTGGTGTCATGCAACCCGCCCACGGGCGAGAAAAAGGTCGGTTCTGTTGGTGTGCCGCTGCCCTATACGGACGTAAAGATCTACGACGCGGAAGGCACCGAATGTCCGGTGGATACCGTGGGCGAGATCTGTATCTCCAACCCTGGTGTGTTTGCTGGCAACACTTACACTGAGGCTGAAAAGAACGCCGATCTTTACCACCACACCGAATTTTTGCGCACTGGTGATCTAGGCCGTATTGACGAAGACGGATATCTTTGGATCACCGGCCGGGCCAAGGATCTGATCATCCGCGGGGGGCACAATATTGATCCCGCCGAGATCGAAGAGGCGCTTATGGCGCATGCCGATGTGGCCATGGCGGGCGCGATTGGTCAGCCGGACGCACATGCCGGAGAGATTCCTTGCGCATATGTGGAACTGGTCGAGGGTGGATCAGCCGACGGCGCCGCGCTTTTGGAACATTGCAAAGTGCATGTCCACGAGCGCGCTGCCGTGCCGAAATACATCGAGGTGTTACCGGAACTGCCCAAGACCGCCGTTGGGAAAGTCTTTAAACCTGACCTGCGCAAACGGGCTATCACGCGCATATACAATGCCGCGCTGGAAAAAGACGGGATCACAGCGTCGGTGATCGAGGTCGAAGACAACAAGAAACGCGGCCTGATCGCAAAGGTGACCAAGACCGGTGATGTGGACGAGACTGCAATGATGCAGACGCTGGGCCAGTTCACCCGCCCGTGGGAGTGGGCCGACTAATCAGTACGGCGCACCGGGGTTTACATCCCGGGCCAGACCAGTTCAAGCCGGATGCCACCGGGTTCGGAAAACATCATGTGATAGCGCGGCCCCGACCCCATGGGTTCGGGGCCGAATTCTATGCGCGCTCTGGGATCTGCCGCGATGCAGTCATGCAAATCATCCAACTCGGCGCGTGTCGCCACCTCAAGCGCTAGATGGTGCAGTCCGATGTTCTGATGGCGGTCGAAGGCGCGCGGCGCAGGATCCTGCGTAACTTGCCAAAGGGTAAGGCGGCATATGCCGTCCGAGACCGCACTGCGCGGATAGCTGTCGTCCCGGCCTGTTTCCGTCCAGCCCAGGGTTTGCGTGAAAAAGGCAATGCTGGCGTCGAGGTCACGCACCGCGAGCCCTAGGTGATTAATCCCTTGGGTCATGGCAATCTCCAGTCAAGTGCGTCCCCGCTGAGTCTATGAAACACCGGAGAGTGGCGACCGCAAGAGCACTGATCCCGTTTACGTATCTCGCTGGTGCTTTGACCCCATGCCGTACACAAGTACGGGCCAGCGGGTCGAAGGAAGAAAAGCTTTGCCCGGCAATTGCTGCAGGACAAAGCTCAATAACTATTTGTCCGCTTTCTAGAAAAGAAAGTCTGACTGATCGAGATCACCCAAAAGCGTATTCTCAATCGTGATGGTGTTGCCATTGCCATCATCAATCACAACATCAGCACCGTCCTGAGTCATGTGGTTCGTACTGAGGTCTGTGAAGTTGGTGATCTCGCTGACCCGGCTAAGGTCAATGTCTTCTGCAGCACTCGTTGTGTTGAAGTCCTTGATCAGATCATTGCCGAAATCATCGTCAAAGATGAAGTCGTCATTGCCATTGCCCCCCGTCAGCGTGTCGTTGCCGGTGCCACCTGTCAGCTTGTCGGCACCGCCGCCGCCGTTAAGCCGGTCATTGCCGGACCCTCCATCCAGTCGGTCCTTGCCGCCTGCTCCGAGTAGCGTGTCGTTGCCTGTTTCACCATAAAGACGGTCATTGTCGCGGCCGCCGGAAAGAAAGTCGTGGAAGTCACCGCCGCGCAGAACATCGTTGCCATCACGTCCTTCCAGCGTGTCGTTGCCGCCGAAGCCTTCCAGCACGTTACGCTCTGCGTTGCCCTTGATGTCGTCACCGAAACCGGTGCCGCGAACCGACTCCACATTCGTTACGTGGTGGACAAAGTTCGACCCATTGGCAAAGCCGGTCACGGTGCCGGTGGCCAAGTCCAGATCGGCGACGATACCAGTTTCTTCATTCGAACGGTCATAGCGAATGCGGTCCGTTCCCCCACCGCCGTCAAGCGTGTCGTTGCCGGTGTTCAAGATGAAGGACTCGTGTGAGCCGCTGCCGGTGATGTCGTCGTTGTGGACGGTGGCACGAATCTCGCTGACCCGGCCATTGATTTGGTCGGTGCCGCCGAACCCATCTTCGGAAATCAGTCCGGTTCGCAGGTCGGCCACAAGACCAACATTCCCGTTTCTATAGTCCATGCGAAGGATACCGCGATCACCCCCTCCGTCCGAGAAGGGGTTCAACGTTCCGCGCGTGGAAAAGTTGATGATATCATCGCCGGCATTCGCACGGATATTCATCCATTGCTCGGTGTCCAGCGTGATGTTGAAAATGTCGTCAAAATCGGTACCTCGAAAATCAAGGCCGCCTTGATGGTATCCCGAATGTAGCGGGTTCACGACATCAATGAACGTATCGAGACCAAAAACACCCTTGCCTACGGAGCCAGTGTTAGTTTGGCCGTCTACGTTAAAGACAAATCCATCCGGTCCCGGCGCCGCAGTATAGTCGTTGCCGACCCATCCAACCATAATGTCGCTGAAAACAATCGTGTCATTGCCTTCACTTGCAGTGATGTAATCAAAGCCGTTGACACCACCTTCATTGTCGCCGGGATTGATGACATCGTTTCCGTCACCACCGTCAAAGTTATCGTTACCAAAACCACCCAGCAGCGTATCGTTGCCTTCGTTGCCATTAAGCACATCATCCCCAAAGAACCCTTCTATAAGGTCATCCGTGTTCGGTGCGTCTAAAAAATCGTTACCGTTCGTGCCTGGAACATTCACCATTCTAATCTTCCTTTCCCCAAAATCGTATGGTGATAACAGGCGACAAATACGTTTCGAGCAACATAAATATTGTTAAAATTTCGAAACAACGCACGAAACAATCAATATGTTGTATTTTTTTGACGCGGTTTTTTTTCGGCGCGCTGAACCAAAGATCAAACCGAGCTATTACCTCGTGTATCCAATAGGTCGGCGACGGTTACCCGTTCGGTGCGATATTGGTTCACCGGGTCGTCCGCATCCGCGTAACCGAACGAGATAGCACACAGGATTAGACGGTCTTCGGACAGGGCAAAATGACGGCGGATCAATTCCGGATACGCAGCCACAGCCGCCTGTGCGATCGTGCCAAGTCCATGCGCCGTGGCGGCCAGCATGAACGCCGTCAAAAATCCGCCGGCATCCAATGCGCCGTAAGGTCCAAGAACCGCAGGCGTGTGAAGAATGGCGACATGCGGTGCGTCAAAAAGCTTGAAGTTGCGCATCGATTGCCGCGCGCGCGCTTCACGATCCTCACGCGCAATGCCAACCGCATTATACAGGGCGTAGCCACATGTGCGGCGGCGCGCGCCCAACTCGTCGGGATAGGCCTCGGGCCACGGCAGATCAGGGCCGGGTTTGCCGGTCTGCACTTCGTGAATCAACGCCGCCCGAAATTTCTCGGTCTCGTGCCCGCGAGTGACCACTACTTGCCAGGGCTGGGTGTTGTTCCAACTGGCCGTGTGACGTGCGGTATCGAGAATGGCCTCTATTGTGTTCTCCGGCACAGGGTCGGGCAGGAATGCACGGCAGGAGTAACGCGCCTGCATGAGGTGGCGCAGCGTATTGGCACTTTCGGTCATGTGTCTCCTATTGATTCATGGCGACAACATAGCCGACACCGGCTGCCACGATCAGGCCCAGCAAAACGGCGATGGCGATCTTGATCGCCGAATAAGGGCGTTCGCCCTGCACCTTGCCGTTGCGGCCATTGACGACGAACCGGTATGTTTCGCCACGGTACTTGTAGGCGGCAAGCCATACAGGCAGCAGGACGTGCTTGAAGGTAACGTCTTTGATGTCGGTCGAGATCGAGTGAATGCGCTGTCGGTCCCCGCCGATGTCAAACCGCACGTCGCGGGCAATCACATTGTCCATGATGTGTCGCGCTTCACTAAACCCGTCGGATAGTTCGATCTGGTAGCCTTCGGCGCGAAACCCGGCGAGGTACTCAGGACTGTAGGGCTGCAGGTCGGCCAGATCCCAAGGCTCAAGCGCGTCTGTGTAACGCTTGGGCAAGGTGCGGGAGGCCAATATCAGTACGTCGTCAAAAAACCGCGCGACACGGCCCGAGGCGGGCCTCCAGCGGACTTTGGGCACTTGCACCTGTTGGCGCTTGCCGTCGCGCATAACGGTTTTGGTTTCGTAGTACACAGTACCACGCTCGCCGGTATAGCGAGAGGTCGTGTCAGCATCATAAGTCCAGTAAGGCACGTAGATTCCCTGCATCTTACGGCCTTTGCGAGCGTAATCACGCAATCCGCCAGGAGCGAACCACAAGCCGCCCAGCCAGTCATTCATTGCGCCACGCGCAGCTGGCTCGTCCACGCGGAAGGGCAACAGACCTCGTGGTTTGATATGGCGATGCGTCCCGGTGTCGGTCACCACGGGCGTGGCACAGAACGGGCATTCGGCCGCGTGCACGGTCTCGTCAAATTCGACCTGAGCGGCACAATTCGGGCAGGTTAGAACGCGGGTTTCCTCGATCTCGGCCTCGTCCAGCTGTCCCTGGACGGCCGCTTTGAAGTCCAACTCGTGAATGGAAGCGGCCCAAGGACCGGCCTGATCCACCTCAGCCTGATTGCCGCAATGGTCGCAGATCAGCTTGCCCTCACGCGGTGCATAGCGAAAGTCGGCCCCGCAATTGTCACACGGAAAGCGGTGCTCTTCGAGAGGGAGTGCAGCGTCTTGCATGAGCCTTAAAGATACTTGTGTACGACGTTTGGGGTGATCCGGCGTAGCGCACCGTCGCGCAAGGCTGTGTGGCGCCACAAGTGGAAAATGGCATGGCCGAGTGAGGCCGCGCCCAGCACCAGCAAAAGCGAGCGCGCACCCGGACCGAGCAAAGGCCGACCAAGCGAAGCGGAGGCAAGTGA
>JBCBTE010000065.1:0-16250 GCA_039818805.1 Pseudomonadota bacterium | reverse complement strand
GCCTTGCCTTTTCGCGCCGTCAGGTGCTGTGGCAGATCATCTTGCCGCAATGCTACAAACGCATGTTGCCGCCTTGGATGAACTGGTACGCGATTTTAACAATGGCAACGCCGCTTTGCAGCCTTCTGGGCATCGAAGAGTTGATCACGCTTAGTCGACAGGCGATGGAAGCGGAGGACAACCATCCTGAGCTTCTGGTGCCATTCTTCGGCTTCGCGATGCTTCTATTCTTTATCTATTGCTATCCCATTGCTCGTCTGACCATCCAGCTTGAGCGCAAATTCGCGGTGAAACTATGACCTGGACACCTGATCAACCTATCGTCTCTCTCAAAGACGTTCGAAAGTCCTTTGGGGAACTCGAAGTGCTCAAGGGCGTGTCGATTGATGTAATGAAAGGCGAGGTGATCTGCATCATCGGCCCCTCGGGGTCGGGCAAATCAACGCTTATCCGCTGCATCAATGCACTGAACGACATTCAGGGTGGATCAATCACCGTTGAGGGCCAAGAGGTGCACGACCCGAACCTGGACAAGCTGGAACTGCGCAAAAAGGTCGGGATGGTCTTTCAGCAATACAACCTGTTCCCGCACAAGACCGCTCTGGAAAACGTCATGATGGCACCGCTCAAGGTGCTTAAGCAGAACAAGTCAGAAGTCGAGACCCGCGCCCGCGCTTTGATGAAAAAAGTGCGGCTGGATGGTAAGGAGGACAGTTATCCGGGTGAGCTGTCTGGCGGACAACAACAGCGTGTTGCGATTGCCCGTTCGCTGGCAATGAACCCTGACGTGATGCTGTTCGACGAAGTAACCGCAGCACTGGACCCCGAAACGGTCAAGGAAGTGCTGGTAACGATCAAGGACCTCGCGGCGGAGGGGATGACATGCATTCTTGTCACCCACGAGATGGGGTTCGCACGAGAGGTGGCCGACCACATCTACTTTACGGATCGGGGCGTCATAGTCGAGCACGGTCCCCCGGCCACGTTCTTTTCCAAAGCCAGCGATCCGCGCACGCAGGATTTCCTGAGTCAGATCCTGTGAAGACCGCACCGAAAATCCTGCGCAAGCGTGCCGTGTGATGCTGAAACGGATCAGCCCGTCTTTTTGGTGCTGAGGGTGTCCAGCAAAACCTCACGAGCACCTTCGAGATGGGATCTCAGGCACGCAACGGCCTTTGTGGCATCGCCGTGGTGGCACAGGTCTCGCAGATGCGCGTGGTCCGCCAGCCAGAGATCGGTGTTGGCCGGCAAAGTATCATAGGCAGCAATCTGAAGCCGGCAAACACAGCGCAGGGTTTCAATGATTGACAAGTGTCTTGGCCGCCGGGCCGGCGCATAAAGCGCTGAATGAAACAACGCGTCCCCTTCAGACCAATTGGCGTTGCGCGCCTCGAGATTGGAACGCGCGAGCGCATAGTCGATATGGTGAAGGTCATCCTGCGTCATGACGGGGATTGCCCGGGCCAGAAGGTCACATTCCAGAAGAAGGCGCAGGTCGTATGCCTCGACCACATCGGCACGTGACATTTGCACCACGCGGGCGCGCCGATTGGGCGTCACGTCCACCAAGCCCGCGCGGGCAAGCTGGGCCAATGCGTCCCGGACAGGGATGCGGCTGACGCCGAAGCGCGTGGCCAGCGCACCTTGGGGCAGGGTGCTTCCCGGTGGAAAGGCACCGCGCAACAGGTCTTTTTCCAGTGCTGTGGCAATATCCTCAGAGGTCATGATCTTGGGCTTGTCGTTTCATTCTAAAAATGTATACACTTATACACAAGGCGACTCAAGGAACTGTCGATGACGCAGCATGATTACACCGCGCGGGTTGTCTGGACCGGCAACCGGGGGCAGGGCACGACGCATTATCGCGGCTACGACCGAACGTGGAATGTCGAAACCCCGGGCAAGCCGGTCGTGCACTGTTCCAATGATCCTTTGCTGGGCGGTGATCCCACGCTGCATAATCCCGAAGACCTTTTGATCGCCGCGCTGAGCGCGTGTCATATGCTGTGGTATCTGCACTTGGCCAGCGACGCTGGTATTGTGGTTCTGGGGTACGAAGACGATCCGTTGGCGGTCGGCGAAACCGATGCCAACCATGCCAGCCGGTTCTTGCGCGCCACATTGCGCCCGACAATCAAGATGGCCGAAGGTGCCGACCTTGGGATCGCGGATGGCATCCATCACCGTATTCACGAGACGTGTTTTATCGCGCGGTCAGTGAATTTTCCGGTGGACTATGCCGCCCGATACGAGATTGCCGACCACGCCAGTGTCAAATCCTGACTACGTATTTAGCTTGGGGCGCGATCCGGAGAGCGTCTGGACGGTTCGAAGCGCATCAAGATACCTTTCAAAAGACTGAATGCCGCTTTCCGAAAGTTGATACACCGTGTGCGGGCGCCCCTCCAGAACCATGCGGCTGTGCAGAAAACCCGCACCGCTGAGTTTCCTGAGATGGGCGTCCAGGTTGCCGTCCGTTATCGACAGCATGGTTTTCAGTTGTGAAAAGCTGGGTTCACCGACGTAGAGCGCCAACGCGAGCCGGGTCCGAACTTGCTGATGAAAAATCGGATCAAGATTTGGGAAATGCTCAGCGCTTAGGTTCCGTGCCACACGAGGTCTTTCTTGCGGTTGTCCCATGCCCAATGCGGCTGACCTGTCTGGATATGTACGCCGCCCAACCATTGATCCCGTTCGATCACCGTTGTCGGGTTGAGCTTACCGGCCAAAGCCTTTTGACCTTTGTCTGTCAGCGTCAGCGACTGATCCATAAACGCACGGCGTTTGTCGGGCGAACTGACGCGATACAAGAATGGTGCCGGGTCGCAGGTCAAAAGCCCGGCGTGGCAGAGTGTTTCTATGACCGCGTATGTGGGCCAGTCGCCCATGAAAAGCGCGGTCTCCTGCTCCATGTTCTGCAAAAACAGGTGTTGGGGACGGTGAACGCCCCTTTTTGCGAGAGATAGGATTTGTCTTTCGGTCCGTGTCAGACCGTCGATTGCAGAGGGATAGTCTTCCAGATGTCGCGACAGGGCATCACGCAAGAAAGGTAAAAGCCGCAGGTCGCCATTGATGAACTGTACCAGGTGCCTAGGGTCATCCGAGCAAAATGACCGCCAGCCGATACGCGCGAGGTGCATCATCTCAGAGCTGACCTGCACGCGTCGATCGAACAGGGATGCCATCTGAATGGGGTTCAATTCTCCGATTCCGCGAAAGTTTGGAAACCCTGGAAAACTATTGACGCAGATCAGTTCAAGTCGGGTCGCGGCAAGTTCGGCAGTCGTGAACCAATCGAGAATCTGGAGAATTTGAAGCTGGTCCAGAAGATCATGTTCAAACCACAAGATGACGCGTTCGTAGTGTACCGAGGCGCGAAGATGGTCATCCCGCAATCGAAAATCCCTTTCGATCTCGCGTGTACTCATACCCGGACCCGAAAGATGTTGCGCGCGGATCGACCGCAGATCGTCAAGGGACGCGTCCGCCGGAAAGGCGCCGTGATGCATGGGATCACGCCAGGGCAGAACGTCACCCGGGATCTCGCTTGCCTTGATGATGCCGGCCGCACCGTCGCCATTCGTAATATGCAGTGTCTTCATAAAACGGCTCTCAACGCAGTTACTCTGAAAAACAGAGTTAAGGTCATTTTTGCAGTGTGACAAGTGTTTCAAGATGTAAAACCATGAGTGAGTAACTTGGAAATGGGCGTGTTCTTATGCACGTAGACGCGTTTGGAGGGTTGCAAAGATGTGACCCCTGATATCACGTCGCCCTGTATCGAAGCTGATGCTTGCCCTTCTGTGTGGCCCGTCCTAACACCGATACATGAGACTTCTTTATCTAGGTGACGTGGTGGGCCGGGCCGGACGACAGGCCATTGTGGATCGGCTGCCGCATTTGCGTACCGACTGGCGTTTGGATTTTGTCATCGTCAATGGAGAGAACGCCACGGGCGGCATGGGTCTGAGCGGTGCGCATGCCAAGATTCTGCTCGATGCAGGTGCCGATTGCCTGACATTGGGTGATCACGCGTTCGACCAGAAAGACATGCTGCAATTCATCGAGACCGAACCGCGCATCGTGCGCCCGCTGAATTTTGCAAAGGATGCGCCGGGGCGTGGGCACAAGGTGTTTTCCGATGCCCGCGGCCGCAAGGTTTTGGTCGCACAGGTCTTGGGTCAGGTCTTTATGAAACGCGCTTTCGATGACCCGTTCAGCGCCGTCGATACGGTAATGAAAGCGTACGTTCCGGGTGGCGCCGTACAGGCCAGTCTGATCGACATACATTGCGAGGCGACCAGCGAGAAGATGGGCATGGGACATTACTGTGACGGACGGGCAAGCGTTGTTGTGGGCAGCCACACGCATATTCCAACCGGTGACGCGCAGATCCTGCCTGGCGGCACCGCCTTTCAGGCCGATGCGGGCATGTGCGGGGATTACCTGAGCGTGATCGGGATGGACAAGGCCGAGCCGATGCGCCGCTTCGTAACCGGGATGGGAAAGGAGCGTTTCACACCAGCGATGGGCGACGTCACGCTTTGCGGTTTGTATGTCGAGACAGACGACAGGACCGGTAAGGCGACGCGGGTCGAAATGGTGCGCCAGGGCGGACGGCTGGCGGCGTCGGGACCATGAAAAACACCTTCTGGCTCTATGGTGTGTTGTTCGCCATGGGTCTGGGATGGGGTTTGACGATTCCGCTGGCAAAGATTGCCGTAAGCACCGGACATCAGCCGATGGGCCTTATTTTTTGGCAACTCGTCGTTGTTGTGCTGTGTTTGGGTGCGATCACCCTTGCGCGGGGCCGCAAGTTTGTCTTTGGTCGCGTATATATGCGCCTTTTCGTGATGGTTGCGCTGTGCGGCGCCGTTCTGCCGGACATTTTTTTCTATCTGGCCGCGGCAAAACTGCCGGGCGGGGTGATGTCGATCGTAACCGCCAGCGTGGCGATGTTTTCACTGCCAATCGCCGTGTTGCTGGGCAATGAGCGGTTCGAATGGCGGCGGTTTCTTGGTGTACTCATCGGACTGTCGGGGATTATTCTGCTGGTGGGGCCAGAGGCAAGCCTGCCAACGACCGCCAGTGCGGGGTTCGTGCTTTTGGCGCTCTTTGCGCCGGCGCTTTATGCCACCGAAGGCAACCTGGTGGCGAAATGGGGAACGCAAGGTCTTGACCCGATGCAGGTTATCATTGGCGCGTCGTTGGTGGGGCTTGTGATGTGTTTGCCGGCGGCCATCGTGACCGGACAGTGGATCAATCCGCTGGACGGATTCGCAGCACCGGAATGGGCCTTGGTTTTGGGCGCTGTGCTGCATGCCTTGATCTACGCCTGCTATGTCTGGATGGTGGGGCGGGCCGGCTCGGTGTTCACTGCGCAGACGTCCTACATGGTGACGGCGGCCGGCGTTTTGTGGTCGATCGCGCTGCTTAATGAAAGCTATGCGATTTGGGTCTGGCTGGCCTTAGGCACAATGATTCTGGGTATGTTTTTGGTGCAGCCCCGTTCGGCGCGGGTTCTTGTGCCGGGTCGTGTCATCGGTGAGAATGCCAAGACCACAAGCGACGGGGACGGGCAGACCTGATGCAATTGATTGAACTATCTCAGGGCGGTCAGGCGATCTTGGCGCTGATCGTCGTGGGCGTCATGTTTTTGCTTTTCATCCGCGAGGTTTATCCAACCGAAGTGGTGGCACTGGGTGGTGCGGCGGTTTTACTGTCCACGGGTGTATTGCCTTATGAGGCCGCGCTTAACGTGCTTGCCAACCCTGCGCCTTGGACCATCGCAGGCATGTTCATTGTTATGGGGGCGCTCGTGCGCACTGGCGCCTTGGACGCATTCACATCGCTGGCCGACCGGCAGGCCAAGGTCAATCCCAAGCTGGCCATCGGCCTTTTGATGCTGTTTGTGGTCTTTGGATCAGCGTTCATGAACAACACACCGGTGGTGGTGGTGATGATCCCGATCTTCGTGCAACTGGCGCGTACGCTGGGGTTGACGGCATCGAAGCTTTTGATCCCGCTTAGTTACGCAGCCATCCTTGGGGGCACGCTTACGCTGATCGGTACGTCGACTAATCTGCTGGTCGACGGTGTGGCCCGGGCGCAAGGGTTGAAACCGTTCACGATTTTCGAGGTCACCCCATTGGCGGTCTGTCTGGTGGCGTGGGGCGCGCTTTACCTCTATTTCATCGCGCCGCGCCTTCTGCCGGACCGTGAAAGCATGGCCGACATGTTGTCGGACCGCTCGAAGATGAAGTTCTTCACCGAGGCCGTGATCCCGCCGGACAGCAATCTGATAGGGCGCGAAGTCACCGGCGTTCAGCTTTTCAAACGCGATGGCGTGCGTCTGATTGACGTCATTCGGGGCGACCTGTCGCTGCGGCGCGACCTGAAAGGCGTGACGTTGCAAGTCGGTGACCGGGTCGTGCTTCGGACGCAGATGACCGAGTTGCTGAGCCTGCAACGCAACAAGGAGCTGAAACGTGTTGATCAGGTTTCGGCGGTGGAGACGACCACGGTTGAAGTGCTGATCACGCCCGGATGCAGAATGGTGGGGCGGTCGCTTGGGTCTTTGCGGTTGCGGCGGCGGTTCGGAGTCTATCCGCTTGCCGTGCATCGGCGGAACCAGAACATTGGCCGGCAGCTGGATGACCTGATCGTGCGCGTGGGCGACACGCTGCTGCTGGAAGGCGCCCCAGAGGACATCAGGCGGTTGGCCGGCGAGATGGATCTGGTGGATGTCAGCCAACCTTCGGCCCGCGCGTTTCGGCGCGGCAAGGCCCCCATTGCCCTGATGGCCTTGGCGGGGATCGTGATCCTGGCCGGGCTGGGCATGGCCCCCATTCTGGCGTTGACGGTCGTGGCATTGGCCGTCGTTCTGCTGGCGCGCTGTATCGATGCGGACGAGGCGTTTTCCTTTGTTGATGGGCGTTTGCTGGCACTGATCTTCTCGATGTTGGCTGTTGGTGCGGCGCTGGAAGCCTCTGGCGCGGTGCGACTGATTGTCGAAGCGGTCTCGCCGGTTTTATCGATGTTGCCGCCGGTATTGATCATCTGGGCGATTTATCTGATCACCTCGGTGCTGACCGAGTTGATCAGTAACAACGCCGTCGCCGTTGTTGTTACGCCGATCGCCATCGGGTTGGCCGATGCGATGGGCGTGGATGCGCGCCCCTTGGTCGTGGCCGTGATGGTTGCCGCGTCTGCCAGCTTTGCAACGCCGATCGGGTATCAGACCAACACGCTGGTCTACGGCCCAGGCGGGTACCGGTTCACCGATTTCATGAAGGTGGGCATTCCGCTGAACCTGAGCGTTGGGCTTTTGGCCAGTGCACTGATTCCAATCTTATGGCCGCTTTGAGGGTTCGCCACAGGATATCCGTGTTTCGGCCCGGAAAAGGGATGTGCAAAAAGCTGCTGGCAACGTGGAAATCGGCTTGCGCGGTTCGGTCAATTTGCCGATGAAAGGCCAGACAAGGGGGAAAGACATGCGCAAGGTGTTTGGCGTCATTTTGATCTTGGTTCTGGCCGCGTGCGGGACACGTGAAGCGCAAGAACCCGTTGCTCCGCCGGAACCTGCGCTTTACCCTAACGAGACACCTGAGTTACGCGCGCTGATCAATCAGTATGCCGACTTTTACGAGGTCCCCAGATCGCTTGTTCACCGCGTTGTGCAGCGCGAAAGTGACTATCGGCCGAAGGCGCGCAACGGGCCTTACTGGGGCATGATGCAGATCCTGCCCGCGACCGCGCGCGGCATGGGGTTTCGCGGAAAGCCCAGTGACCTTCTGGACGCGGAAACGAACCTTAAATGGGCAGTGAAATACCTGCGTGGTGCGTGGTTGGTGTCTGATGGCAACGAGCCGCGGGCGGTGATGTGGTATGCGCGCGGCTACTATTACGAGGCACGCGATCGGTGCCTTTTGGTCGAGACCGGGCTGCGCGAACGCGAAGTGGCCAGACACTGTAGATAGGGTTGCGGGTTGCGGGCGGGCGCCCGGCTGACTTATAGAAACCGAAACGTGAAATATCGGATCGGAGGTCACCATGGCCGGCCATTCAAAATGGGCGAATATTCAACACCGCAAAGGGCGTCAGGACGCCGTGCGGGCCAAGCTGTTCTCGAAACTGTCCAAGGAGATCACCATCGCCGCCAAGATGGGTGATCCGGATCCTGAAAAAAATCCACGCCTGCGCCTGGCCGTGAAAGAAGCCAAGGGCCAATCCATGCCCAAGGACAATATCGAGCGGGCCATCAAGAAGTCCGTGGCAGGCGAGGGCGAGGATTATGAAGAAATCCGGTACGAAGGCTATGGCCCCAACGGCGTGGCGGTAATCGTCGAGGCGATGACAGACAACCGCAACCGGACCGCCAGCACGGTTCGGTCGACCTTTACCAAGAATGGCGGGAATCTGGGCGAAACCGGTTCGGTCGGCTTCATGTTCGAGCGCAAAGGGCAGGTAAGCTATCCGGCGGACGCCGGAGATGCGGACACCGTGATGATGGCAGCGATCGAGGCTGGCGCCGAGGACGTGGAGTCGAGCGAGGACGGCCACATCATCTGGTGTGCGGACACAGATCTGAACGAGGTTTCGAACGCCTTGGAAAGTGATCTTGGTGAAAGCGAAAGCACCAAGCTTGTTTGGCGGCCGACGACCACCACGGAAATGGATCTCGATGGCATGCAAAAGCTGATGAAGCTGATCGATGCGTTGGAAGACGACGACGACGTGCAATCTGTCACCACCAATTTCGAGGCCAGCGACGACGTGATGGAAAAGTTGGCGGCGGATTGATACCGCGGGTGTTTCAAATCAAAAGCGGCGCGCATTTTTTGGCGCCGCTTTTTTGTTCAGATGTGTAAAACCCGTGTCGGTTACGGTAGCAGAACCTTGTCGATCACGTGAATGACGCCGTTCGAGGCGATGATGTCGGCTTGGGTGACATTGGCGTCGTTGACGCGTACCGCTGGGCCGAATTTGCCGCCGGTGCCGTCCACAACGACGTCGCTGCCCTGAACGGTGGCGACGCTGAGGCGGTTGCCGATGACCTGGTCCGACGTGATTGCACCCGGCACCACATGGTAGGTCAGGATCGAGGTCAGCTGTCCTTGGTTTTCAGGCAGCAGCAGGTTGTCGACGGTACCGGCCGGCAACGCGGCAAAGGCGTCGTCGGTGGGCGCAAAGACGGTGAAGGGACCCGGGCCCTTAAGCGTGTCGACCAGGCCGGCGGCACCCAAGGCGGCAACCAGAGTGGTAAAGCGGCCGTCGGAGGCGGCGATATCCACAATGTCCGGTGTGGTTTCGGTTTGGGCACAGCCCGCGAGGACTCCGGTCGTTGCCAGCAGCGCCACGCCACCTTTCAGAACAAAACGTCTTTGCATAGTCAGTCTCCAAATTTATTTGACCGGGCGCAGGTATGCCCCGGGTGTTATTGAGGTACGTCAAAGATACGAAGGCGGATCACAGATTGGTGAAGGACCGGCGGATTGATGCTTGCCAGACACTTGCACGCCTCTAGCTTCTCTAAAGGGAAGGGGCTCTATGGATATCCATCACGAACGCGCGGACACCAAGGGTCGGTACTGGACCCGGATTGACGACGGGCCCGAAGCGGAACTGACGTACTCGCGGGCGGGTGATTCCTTAATCATCATTGATCATACCGAGGTCCCGGACCTGTATCGCGGCGCCGGTGTTGGCGTGCGTCTGGTGGTTCGCGTGGTGGGAGACGCGCGGGCCGAAGGGCTTAAAATCATGCCACTTTGTCCGTTTGCAGCAGCACAATTCCGACGTCACAAGGACTGGCACGACGTTTTGTCCTGACAGGGTCGGCGCAAGAACGTGCTGGGTCGCAAACCGGGGTTGCACAGACATGTCGAAGACGCCAGACTGAAAACCCTGAGGTGCCGCGTGATCTGCGCGGAGAATTGGGAAGCCGGTGCAAGTCCGGCGCTGCCCCCGCAACGGTAAGGATGGGGGATGCAGCAAAACGCCACTGGGAGCCGATCCCGGGAAGGCGCTGCGTCCGAAACCCGCCAAGTCCGGAAACCAGCCTTGGGACAACGTCAAGCCGCGGGGGGCGGTGCGGGCGTATGATCCTTTGGGTTCATTGCGCATTTTCCCTCTGCCCCAATTCGGCCCGGGGTGTGGCCGGAGGAGAACGATATCATGAGTGTCACGCAGATCGTGATTGGGTTGGAACGCAGCAACGCGACTGGCCCAGAGGCGGATGCCATTGCCAAGCTTGGGTTTTTGGAATGGGTGTTTGCGCATCCAGAGACCGTGACCGTCCAAGTGGTGAGGGCCGCCCTGTCCGAACCATCGCTGCAAAACCCAACCAGCGCGGCGGCGCGGGCCTTTGCCGATGTATTGCGCCAGGCGATGCAAGTGGCCGGGGTGACGCCGGTTCGGCGCGGGCGTGCTGCGCGATTGGTGCATTGACCCCTGAAGGCAGTGCGACAGGGGCATTCAGGGATGTGTGACCAAAAGAAAAACGGCGACGCCAGGGAGGAGGAGAGGCGCCGCCGTTTAGTCACGTCGGACCCCAGGGAGGAGGAGAGGGGTCGTTCGCATAATGTGGGTCCGTGATGGACCCTGGTCTTGCCGGTGGGGCACCAATGGGAGGAAAGGCGCATCCACCTGACCAGACACCCAGGGAGGAGGAGAGGGCGTCTGATTGGGTTGCGCGGCGATTGCGAGGGGGCAATCGAACGCGCTGTTGGGTTAAAGATAGGCAAATGCTGCGATTGCACAATACCTCTTGCTGCAACGCAGCTATGCGCGAAATGCATGGGGAAAAATGCCGCTATTACAATCACTTTTGCGTATAATTTGGGCGCCGTGTTCACAGCCCTTGCCGCGGCCTTGTCGGGTTGCCACCTATTAAAGCAGGATTGATCGGAGATCGGGCATGTCAGAGATACTGAACCGCGTTCGAGCCCAATTGTCGCGGCTGGAATTGCCCGACGGTGGCAATGTCGTCTCGCGCGACATGGTGCGCGCAATGACACTTGAAGCCGGACATCTTCGATTCGTGCTGGAGGCGCCGTCAGCAGATATTGCGCGTCAGATGGAACCGTTGCGCGCCGCCGCAGAGCGTGCCGCGTTGTCGGTGGACGGCATTGAGCGCGCGCAAGTGGCATTGACGGCACACGAAGCCCCAAAACCAGCGCCGTCGCTGAAAGTGGGCGGGCATCCCACCGGCGGCGGCGCCACGATCAGGCCCGGAGGGGTAAAGTCAATCTTGGCGATTGCTTCGGGAAAGGGCGGTGTTGGCAAATCGACAGTGTCGTCCAATTTGGCGGTGTCTCTGGCCCGGGCAGGGCGGCGGGTTGGCCTGCTGGACGCGGATATTCATGGCCCCAGCCAGCCCCGCATGATGGGGATCACGGCCCGTGCTGCGAGCCCGGACGGCAAGATCATCACACCCATCGAGGCGCATGGCGTCAAATTGATGTCGATCGGTTTGATGATGGAGCCGGACAAGGCGGTGATATGGCGCGGTCCGATGCTGATGGGGGCGTTGCAACAGATGATGTCACAGGTGGACTGGGGCGAGTTGGACGTGCTCTTGGTGGATCTACCGCCGGGAACGGGCGATGTGCAGTTGACCTTGTGCCAACGCGCCGCGCCGACCGGGGCTTTGGTCGTCTCCACGCCGCAAGATGTGGCGCTAATTGATGCACGCAAGGCGATTGACATGTTCAAGACATTGAAGACCCCGGTTCTGGGGCTGATCGAAAACATGTCGATGTTTCATTGTCCGCAATGCGGGTACGAAGCGGCGATCTTCGGGCATGGTGGCGTTGCCGCCGAGGCGGATGCGCTTGGTCTGCCGTTGCTAGGCACGCTGCCGATCGACCTTGAGACCCGCATTGGCGGTGATGCCGGTCGTCCTGCCGCCCTTGGCGACGGTCCAGTCAACGATGCCTACGCGCGTCTGGCCGACAGGCTGGTGCAGGGCGGTATGGCCTGAAGGCGCCACCACCGTAACGGTGGTATGAGACACTGTTAACTGTCCGTTGATATTTCCCCAACCCACCGGGTGCGCCCCTCGCGCCCTGGTCTGACAAATCATGTGACGCTCGGGCTTTTCGCGTGCCGGGCGCGGAAAGGGAATTTCATGAACAAGGCAATCACCGATGGTATCGTTTTCATGCCGCCGGCCTTTGCGAATGGGTTGGATGTCTGGTCGAGCGAAGATGGAACGCCCGGATCGGACACGTATGAAAACGCGGCCAACGCCGCCTTTGTCCCCGCAGATCAGGATTTCGGCGGGGCGCTCGACATGCAAAAGACGCAAAGCGTGCAAAAGCTGCGCTACACCGGTGAAACACCTTTGCTGCCCGGTTGTTACCTGCGGGTTACCGCACGGGTCAAAGCCATCTCGGGCAACCTGCCAACGGTGCGCATCGCGGGTTGGGCCGGCGGCGCGGGCGGCAGCCATGTGAGCGGTCTGACCGAGGTTGGCCCGTCAGTGACGTTGAGCAATTATGGTGAAGTCGTCGAGGTCAGCGCGATTGTCGGAAGCGGCGACCGTGGTGGCGTGGACATTGTGTGGGGCACACAGGCTCTTTACGGACATTTCGGACTGGACCTGACGGGACCCAATGGCGGGATTGTGCGCATCGACGACATTGTCATCGAGGATGTCAGCAACGTCTTTCTTGGTGATTTGGTCGGCACCGTCGATGTTCGGGACTATGGCGCCATCGGCGACGGTTCGACCGATGACACCGCCGCATTCGAGGCCGCCGACGCGGCGGCGAGCGGCCGCGTTGTCCTGGTTCCCGCCGGCACGTACTTCCTTAGCGACAGCATGACGTTCCAAAGCAAAGTCCGGTTTGAAGGCGAGATAACGATGCCGACGGACAAGATCTTTGAATTGACGAACGAGTTCGATTTCCCGTCCTATGTAGATGCGTTTGGTGGCGACACCGAGATGGCCTTCAAAAAGGCGTATCAGGCCTTGTTGAACAATCCCGGCCATGTTGAGTTGGATATGAAAGGCCGCAAGGTTGCGCTGCGCGCACCGATCGACATGCAGGCCGCGGTACCCAATCGCACTGTCTACAAGACACGGCATATCATCAAGAACGGACAGTTTTCCGTCTTTCCGGGCCCCAATTGGGAAACCGATGAAGTCACGTCCCAAGCGACCTATAGCCCAAGCAGTTCCAAGACCCTTTCCAATGTCGGCAACGTGGCCAATATCCAGGTCGGGTCGCTTATCATCGGCAACGGCGTGGGGCGCGAGGTTTATGTGCGCTCAAAGAACGTGGGTGCACAGACCCTGACGTTGAGCCATCCGTTGTACGATGCCGAAGGCACGCAGCAATTCACTTTCAAACGCTTCAAATACATGTGGGATTTCAGCGGGTTCGACCAGATCTCGAAGTTCGCCGTTTCCAATGTGGAATTCCAGTGCGGTGGCGATTGCAGCGGCGTCTTGTTGCCACCCGCCGGTTCGGCCATCCAGTTTCGCGACTGTTTCTTCACGTCACCGCTGGATCGCGGCATCACAAGCCACGGCGAAGGCGACCAAGGCATGATGATCGATCGGTGCCAGTTCCTGTCGAACGAAAGTTCGCTGTTGGTGCCTGACCGCCAGACCATTGGTGTCAATTGCAACGGCAATGACATTAAAATCCGCAACTGCCGGGTGAATTTCTTCAAACACTTCGCCATTCTGGCCGGATCTTCCAGCATTATCATGGGCAACCACTGCTTTCAGGGTGACAGCGCCGACCCTGGGCCACGGAGCGCCATTTTTGTGCTGACGCGCACCAACAACCGCGCCACGATCACCGGCAACTACATCTGTGACGGGTCGATCGAGTGGACAAACGAATATGACGAAGCGCCTGACTTCTCGAGTGAGTTTTCGTTCAGCGCATTGTCGATCACCGGGAACGTCTTCCTGTCGCAGAGCACGGCGCCCTGGTTCAACTTCCTGATCGTGAAACCGTACGGGCCGGGGCACTTCATCAACGGGCTGACGGTCACCGGCAACACCGTGCGCCTGATCGACGGTCCCATCGACCGGTTCGAGGGGATCGACACGAGTTTTGCCACGATGAACTTCGAGCGTTTTCGCAACATCCGGTTCGAGGACAACGCGTATTTCAACGTGAACATTCAAGTGGAAAACCCGCTTGTGATGCAACACACCGAAGCCAGTCCGCAAACCACCTGGGTGGTCCAACCCCATCCAAAGCTGCCGTTCGAGGCATGGGCGCAAACAGTCGAGGCCATTGTCCCCGAAGGTCCCATTCGCGATGCCAACGACAATGCGTATTTTGGTATTCCGTACTATGACGGCAAGGAAGGGCCCAACAATGATCGGGTCAATCTAAGATGGGAAAAACCGGTGCGCGGCACCGTGACCATGCGCGTTCGGATTGATGATCTGATCTAAGCGTCAAAATCTACGCCAGAAGCCGAATTTCAGTTTGAAATCATCGTCTTCTAGTATCCCGGCCGTCAGTCCCAACTCAATGTGGCGGCCGGGTTTTATCTCATGAACATACGATGGTGCCAGCTTGGCATACGGATCGCTTTGCGATGGCGTGCCGGTCTGCAGCTGGAACAGGATTATGGACTTTGGTGCCGGTTTGAGCCCGATTGTAAAATCCGTCTCAAACACTCCGTCGAACCCGTCGAAAATCGTCGCGCGTGTCTCGACCGACAGCCAACCTGGCGTGTCGCCCGCGCTGATCCCACGCCCCCAGGATATTCCGGGGCGAATGGCAAATGTGTCATTAGCCAAACCCATACCAAATTCCAACGCCAGTTTGGTTGGCCCTTCGGTCACGCCAAGAGGCCAGCGCAGAAATCCGATGACCTTGCCAAAATCCTCTTCGTAGCCCCCCGCATCCAACCCGAGGGTCAGGTTTTGCGTCAGACCATGTTCGGCATAGACGGTGCCATAGAGACGGCTGCCGTCGGTGATGCCATTTTCAAATTCCGTCTCGACCGAAAAGCTGAGAAAGGTTTCACCGTCGGCACGCAGCCACGCCCCGGCCCAGCCCATATCGGCGCCGAAAACCATCGTCAGGAAAGACAGTGCCAAAACACGCGCTTGGAACATGAACACCTCGCGCGTTCACCTTGGTTAAACTTGGTAAACCAAGGGTTAACGCCCGCTATCAGGCAGGATCGGCGTTTTGGACAGGATCACCCTGCGTCGTCGATTTCGACGGCAATCAGGCCAAGTTGGCGTGCGGCGGCGATCGACAGAATTCCGGAATCGAGCCCTTGGGGTTTTTGAAACGCGCGGATGGCGGCACGGGTGCGGGCGTCCATCTCGCCATTGATCGGTCCGCGGTAGTGGCCGCGCGCCTTGAGAGCCCGCTGAACCGAGGCGTTGAAGTCCTGTGTCAGGTCAACCGAGCATGGAGTTTCGAACCACGTCTCGCGCCGTTCACGCACAATCATCTGTTTGGTTTCGGTCTTGTAGACCGCAGGCTGCGCGACGGTCCCGTCGCTGCGCACTTCCGCGGGCTGCAAAAGCACTTGCTCGGTCACCGTTTCAACCACCGCAGGAGAGATATCCTTGCCCCAGCAACTGCCCGGTTCAGCCCCCGGCGGAGCCGTTTGCAGCCTTTGCACCAATTCCGGCTCGGAGATCGCGATTGGCGTGTCGCAGGCCGATAATGCAAGGCCAGCCATAACGGCTATCATCAGTTTCAGGGTCATCTGCTCGTGCCTTAAGGCTTGTTTTGTAGCAGTTTAACCGGTTTTGTGGTTCTGGGAAAGCGTTGTGTCTGTCTTTGGGTCCAGCAGCCGGTCCAGCAGCGGCGAGATGTCTTCGATTTCTTCGGCCACCACGTGCACCACGCCGGATTGTCGCTGGATCCGCCCGGTCACCCGCAAAAGGCGGCCTGCGATCACCGCCCGCCGGAACCGTTCATACAAGTTGCGCCAGACGACGATATTGACCACACCCGTCTCATCCTCAAGCGTTAGAAAGATCACCCCTTTTGCCGTACCGGGCCGCTGTCGCAGGATCACAAGACCCGCCACGGTGATACGTGCGCCCTCGCGCGGTTCATCCAAACGTGACGCCACCAAAGCCGCAGGCGGGCGGGGCCATGTGTCGGGCGGAGCAGAGCGTAGAACCTTCATCGGAACAAATATAGAACATGTCGCATTTTGCACAACTCTTTTTACCCCATGTCGCAATTGGGGCTGGCATCACCTAAATGGCAGGGCTAGTTACCATTAAATTTCGATCCGAGGGG
>JBCBTE010000064.1:0-16306 GCA_039818805.1 Pseudomonadota bacterium | reverse complement strand
GACCAGCATGGGGCCCGTGAGACTGCCCGATGCTGGTCTCGAAGGACTGGCTCGATGCGCCCTCGGCCCGCAACCACCGCGCGGAACTGACCCGTCAGGGATACCTGTCCAACAACCCCTTCAACCGCGTCATCGACAAGGTGCTGACCCTCTTGGGCCTTACCCGCGCCGATATCTACATCACACCCGTCTTTCACCTGCTCACACCGCAACGGTCCTCGACCATTCCGCCCGCCCATGCCCGCGCCAGCTGGCGGGCTATTGGTCAGCACGAATGCCTGGGTCGCCGCCCCGTCGCGCTTGGGCATGACGCCGCGCGGGTGCTCAAATACTTCGGCGTCCCGCATGTCGTGGCACCCCATCCCTCGGCCCGCATCGGCACATTCGACGATAAGGCCCGCCAGATCGCAAAGGCCATCGCATCGCCATGACCCCCGAACTCACAGTCCTCACCCTCGCCGCGTTGCTTCAGGTCGTGCAATTCGTCCTGATGTCCATCCCTGCCAATCTCGAACTGGGCCCGGGCAAGACCACATCTGCCCGCGATCGCGCCAAACTGGGTGGCAGCCTTGAGGATCAACTCTCCGAAAAAACCGCCCGCCTGTACCGGGCGCTGAATAACCATTTCGAAGGCTTGATCCTGTTCACGATCGCCTGCGTCGTAGTCACCCTGTCAGATCAATCCACCCCCTTCACCACCGCCTGCGCATGGGCCTATTTGATAGCTCGCATGGTCTACATCCCCGCCTACTATCTCGGCCTGCGCCCGTGGCGATCCCTCATTTGGCTCGTGGGTTTCACCGCCACAACCCTCATGCTTTTGGCGGTCCTGCTATGACGACACGCGAACAGCCCCCTTGCCCGGCGGTCAAAAATACCGACGTAATACCGACAAAATACCGACGTTTTACCGACGTCGAATCTCGTAAAGGAGAACCCCAATGGCGTCCTATGATGTGATCGTAATCGGCTCCGGCCCAGGCGGCTATGTCGCCGCCATCCGCTGCGCCCAGTTGGGCCTTAAAACCGCCTGTGTCGAAGGCCGTGAAACGCTTGGCGGCACGTGCCTTAATGTCGGCTGCATCCCCTCCAAAGCGCTGCTGCACGCAAGCCATATGCTGCATGAGGCGGAACATAACTTCGCGACCATGGGTCTGAAGGGCAAATCGCCGTCGGTCGATTGGAAACAAATGCTGACCTACAAGGAAGACACCATTGGTCAAAACACCAAGGGCATCGAGTTTCTATTTAAAAAGAATAAGATAGACTGGATCAAGGGCTGGGGGTCCATCCCCGAGGCGGGCAAGGTCAAGGTTGGCGATGACGTGCACGAGGCCAAGAACATCATCATCGCCTCGGGGTCCGAGGCCAGCAGCCTGCCGGGCGTCGAGATCGACGAAAAGACGGTCGTCACCTCCACCGGCGCGCTGGAGCTGCCCAAGATTCCCAAGAAGATGGTCGTCATCGGCGCGGGCGTCATCGGTCTGGAACTCGGCTCGGTTTATGCCCGCCTGGGCACCGAGGTGACGGTGATCGAATACTTGGACGCCATCACCCCCGGCATGGACGCCGAGGTACAGAAAACCTTCCAGCGCCTGCTCAAGAAACAGGGACTCAACTTCATCATGGGGGCCGCCGTTCAAGGGGTCGAGGCAATGAAAACCAAGACCAAGGTCACCTACAAACTGCGTAAGGACGACAGCGAGGAAACGCTCGACACCGACATCGTCCTCGTCGCCACCGGCCGCAAACCTTACACCGACGGGCTGGGGCTGGACGCATTGGGCATCGAGATGTCGGACCGCGGACAGATCAAGACCGACGACCAGTGGCGCACCAACGTCAAGGGCATCTATGCCATTGGCGATTGCATCGATGGCCCGATGCTGGCGCACAAGGCCGAGGATGAAGGCATGGCCGCCGCCGCGGTGATCGCGGGCCAGCACGGGCACGTAAATTACGGCGTCATCCCCGGTGTCATCTACACCCACCCCGAGGTTGCCAATGTCGGCATGACCGAGGAACAATTGAAGGATCAGGACCACGCCTACAAGGTCGGCAAGTTCTCTTTCATGGGCAATGGCCGGGCCAAGGCCAATTTCGCCGCCGACGGGTTTGTCAAACTCCTCGCCGACAAGGACACCGACCGCATCCTGGGCGCCCACATCATCGGGCCCATGGCAGGGGATTTGATCCATGAAGTCTGCGTCGCTATGGAATTCGGCGCCTCTGCCGAAGACCTCGCCCTCACTTGCCACGCCCACCCCACCTATTCCGAAGCCGTCCGCGAGGCCGCCCTTGCCTGTGGTGACGGGCCTATTCACAGCTAGATGCGCGACTTCGTCCCGATCCCGGATCTGCAAAAGGACAGCGCACCTTTCACAGACCAAAATTTCAAGCTTGCCGTGCTGGACGCGCTGATGGCCAACGGCACGCTTGATCTGGGCGACGAGGCGGCCTTTCAAGCCAAGTTGACCAATCGGCGCTATGATTACGAACGCGATGGATATGCCCTGAACCAAGCTTTCCTCAGCTACTTGCATCTCTATCCGCTGACGCAAACGCACCTCGCCGCCGTGGAACAGCTTTATTTCGACGGTGGCTTGGACATCTACGCCTGGATTTACCCGTTCTGGGGCGGTGACACCGAAGATTTCGACATCCACAGCATGGATGACATCGCGCTCCTGCCCAATCTGAGGGTCTTTGAATTCAGCTCTATGTTCGGGGGCAGCGATTTGACTCCTCTGGCCACGGCGCGAAAGCTGGAGGTCATCGGTTTAGGACTCGTCAAAGCACCGTGGCGCAACTGGCAAGCGCTACTTCAATTGCCAAACCTCAGGAAGCTGCAGTTCTTTGGCACCAACCATACGCCTCTGGCGGATCCTGTTCTGACTCAGCTCAAGGCGCGCGGTGTTTCCATCAGCCGTTTTTGAAAATCGCCCACGCCCAAAGCCTCAACAAGATGCGCTTTGACGTACGCGCCTGACCTCACTCAGCTGGATGCGGATGCTCGATCTTTTCACCAGGCGCCGGGGGTTTGGACATATCAAATGCACGTGCATCTTTGTTGGGCACGCGCAACACGCGCAGCGCATCACGGAAAGGCACCCAGTAGAGGCGTGTACAGCTGGTCAGTTCATCGGCATTCCCTTCGCCGATGCCGAACGCCACATCCTTGTTGTCCTCCGGCATGTGGTAGGTTTTGAAAATCACGTCCCACACCGGAAAGATGAAGGCAAAATTCTTGTCGATATGGTCCGGGTGATAACTGTGATGCACATGGTGATGCGCAGGCGACGGAAAGATCATCGACAGTTTTCCTGGCCAGCGTAGCCATATATGGCTGTGCCGCAGGTTGTAGCCAACCAAGTTGAAGGCCAGCATCACCAGCGGCACGCCCAGAAGGGCGGGCATGCTTGGCACATATCCAAATATGTTCAGCGCAAGCCCTGCAACCACGCCAAATCCACCACCGATTACCGTGCCGTACAGCAGATTGTCGATCGGATGCTCGCGGAAATTCGACACCGGGTGCATCACTTCGGCGCTGTGATGCACCTTGTGAAACTGCCACAGCAATGGCGATTTGTGCTGCAGCCAGTGACAGAACCAGCCCAGAAAATCCGACACGACCATGGCCACCAGCATGTACCCCGTGGCGATGCCAATATCCGCCCAGGTCGACAGGTTGCCCTGCGCCGCCGCTTCCTGAATATCAAGCCCACCCGACGTCAGCCGGAAGCCAAGCACCGTGAAAAGTGCGCCAAGGCTCAAAGCCAGAAACTTGCCGGTCAGGTTGTGAAAGAAGAAGTACCGCAAATCCAGCCATGCGGACGGGTTTGTCCAGACCTTCTTTGGGAAGAGAAATCGAAGAAACGTCCGTTCATCTGAACTCAACTTACGCTTCGCGCTTTTGTAGATCACAAACGCGATGGCCAGTGACGAGATCAGGTAGACGAAAAAGACGCGACTGTCCGGCGATGCCAGCGTCAGAAACGTCTTCTTTGCATGAAGAAGATACTCTTGGAATTGGTTTGCCAGGAATTCCATCTGCTTGTCTGCCCTCATATTTTTGCGCAAGCATCGCAAACAATCATGGCAAGATTAAGGAAAAACGCTTTGGCCGGGGTCTGTCACCGGCCGGGCCAGCGGGCACACGGTAAAGCTTCTACACAGATCGCACATCGTGCCGGCCCTGACGTCAGTCGGTTAAGGGAAACCTCCATTCTGCCGCGCGGCATGTTTTGCCGATACGCTTTGGTAACCGACCCGCCTTGTTAACCGCCTGGCAGGGTTCCAATCAAACCGAAGGACTACCAACGCCGGTTGCGGCGTTCAAAAAAAAAGCCGCAACATCTACCACATTGTCTTCGCTGCCCGTGCCCCCCAGGCCGCGTCATACTCCGTACCGCCCTCGTCCCCGTCCGAGGCTTCAGCCAGCATTTCACCCACCGTAGGAAGGCCTGCACTGTCATCTCGCGCCCACAGATCCGCGCGCATCGTGGCCCGCGCGCATTGCGTGTAGATCTCTCCGATCCTGATCACGATCACCGTCGCCGGATGCCGCCCCTTTTGTTCGAACCGCTTGCGCAAAGCTTCGTCCAGGGTCAGCCGAGCCTGCCCGTTCAGCCGCACCACGGTGTTCGACCCCGGGATCATAAACATCAGCGATATGCGCCCGTCCGACACGATGTTCCGCAGCGAATCCAAACGGTTGTTACCGCGCCAATCCGGCAAGGCCAAAGTCTTTTCATCCAGTTCCAGCACCACAGGACCATCATCGCCGCGCGGGCTGCCGTCTGTACCGCTCGACCCAACCGTGCTCAGCACGCAATACCGTGATGCCATAATCCATTTGCGATAAAGCGGAGTCAGCCGATGCACGACCTTGCGCGTGCTGGCCGCGCCCGGTTGCCCGTAGAGCGCCTCAAGCGATCCAATATCTTCAATAAAGTCCATCCGGATCGAACCCCGCCTCTCGCATAAGCCGGTTGGAATTGGTCTCGACCACCTCTTCCAGCTGGGCCATGAACGTGTCCTTGTCGAGACTGGCTTTGATACGCGGCAGGAACTCAATCACCGCAACGCCAGGCTTTCGGTAGATGCCAGTGCGCGGCCAGAACACCCCAACATTCGTGGCCACCGGCACACAATCCTGCCCCAACTCGGTGTAGAGCACACCCGACCCGACCTTGTAAGGAGCCTTCACCCCCGGTGCGATCCGCGTGCCTTGGGGGTAGATGATCAGTTGGCCGGGATACGCCGCGCCGCGCGCAACGTCGGCCACCATCTTCTTGATAGCCTGAGATCGTTTTCCGCGATTGACCGGAACGCAGCCGATGCGCAAACCATACTGACCAATGAAAGGCATGTACATCAATTCGCGTTTCATAATGAACTTGCCCGCCGGCACCGCCCCAAAAATCAGGATAATGTCCAGAAAAGACTGATGCTTGGCCGCGATGACCACTTCGTCTGTCGGCGGCGTACCTCGTACTTCGGTGCGCAATCCGACCATCCACCTGGCGGTCCAACGCACCCATCGGCAATAGGTTTGACAAGCCGTCAATGCGCCTTTCCGGCTGAACACGGCCCAAGGAAAAAACAGCACCGACAAGACGGCCATCATCAGGTACATCTGGCTCACGAAAAGAGCCGAGCGCACCCACTGAATTGCGTATTTCATGACATGTCTTTCAGCGTTTTACGCGCCGCGGCCTGGGTTGCAGCAAAGGCCACTGTCGCGGCCAGTGGCGGGATCAGGACAAGTGATACCCACTGCAAACCCTGAAACCCCAAGCCGGTCAAAAAGCCGCCTTCCGGTTGCGCCGATGGCAAAAAGAAAACGGCCAAGGCCGCAAAGGCGACCCCCACCGCGGCCCCGGTCAGCGCCCGCAGAGTGAAGCGACGGACAAACGCCTGCGCGATGTATGTGTCGCGCGCGCCCACTAGACGCAGCACGCTGATCACCTGTGTGTTCGCGGCAAGCGCTGCGTTCGCGGCCAGCGTAATCATCGCCGCCGTGGCGGCACCGATCAGCAGGATAGACACGAATCCAAGCAGTCTTAGGCGCGACGCGGCCTCGACAAGTGGACGGCGCCATCGCGTGTGATCATCTAGAATGGCCCCGGGTACCTCAGCTGCCAATCGCAACCGCAACCCGTCCGGGTCAAATCCTTCCGCGTCCTCTATCACTTCGATCAATTGCGGAATGGGCAAGGTATCAACTGGTAAATCCGGACCAAACCAAGGTTCCAGCAAAGCCTTTTGTTCCTCGATATCCAGAGCCCGGGATGAGGCCACGCCATTGGTCGTATCAAGAATTCGAAGTGCCGCCGTCGTCTGCGCAGGCAATTGGCTTTCCGGCGCTGAAATACGGATCGTCGAACTACGTGCCAGTTCCGACCCCCATCGATCGGCCAGGCGGCCTGTGGCCATGGACAAGGCCAATGCGAACACCGCCAGAAAGGCCATGGCCCCGGCGCTGAACAGCGTCAGCGAAGCGGTAAACCCGGTTGGTGGCACCACGCGATCTGCCTGGGCATCGCCCATGACAAAGTCAGTTATCTGGCCAATATCCAGCTTCACAAATCCGCCCCCGCCAATTGCAACCGGCGATTGGAAATCCGCAAAACCCGGGCCTGAACATGGGTTTTCGCGGCCCTGATCAAGGCAAGGTCGTGTGTGGCCACCATGATTGTCTTGCCCATTCTGTTCAGCTCGATCAGCAACCGCAAAAGGCGCTGCGACATCTCCCAGTCAACATTCCCTGTTGGTTCATCCGCCAGAATGGCGTCCGGAGACATGATGATGGCGCGCGCCAGGGCCGCACGCTGACGCTCGCCGCCCGACAATTCCGGCGGTAAAGCCGTGGCGCGCGCCTTGAGACCCACCCAGTTCATCAATTCGTTCAGATTGGCCGCTTCCCCCAGAAGATCACGACCCGACACCATCAGCGGAAGCGAGATATTGTCGGATACACTCATGTGATCCAGAAACTGGCAGTCCTGGTGCACCACGCCGATGCGCCGTCGCGCCAAAGCGATATCATCGCGCTCCATATCCCGAACGTCTTCGTCGAACAGGCGGACGTGGCCCGATGTTGGAACAAGTGCGCCGTAGCACAGTTTCAAAAGTGTGGTTTTCCCAGACCCCGACGGGCCGGTCAGAAAGTGAAACGACCCCGCCTGAAGCTTGAGTGAAATGTCACTCAGCAACTCTCCCCCGCCATAGCTGTAGGCGACGTTCTCCAGCTCGATCAAAATGACCCCCCGAACCACTTTGACCCTACATGCCTTACGAGACACAGTTGTGCAATGTCTACAAACCTTCCGTCTTTGCCCCTTTTCCGGTCCGTTATTTGTGCGTATGGTAAATGTTAACGAGCAATCGAAGGCAGGCCGGACAACGGTGGCAGGCGACGGGTGGCAAGATGCGGCTGATTTGCCCGAACTGTGGGGCACAATACGAAGTTCCTGAAGAGGTGATCCCGGAAACCGGGCGTGATGTTCAATGCTCGGATTGTGGGGACACGTGGTTCCAACACCACCCGGACTTCCAACCGCCCCAGGACGAAGAAGAACCGGACACGCTCGAACCTGCGAAAGACAATGCTCCACTTCCGCACGACGAAGACTATGGCGTTGACGCGCGCGACCACGATACGACCTCTGACAATGACGTTGCCGGACCCGAAAGCGACACGTTTCCGCCAGATCCTGAGCCCGAGCCGCAAGCTGAGACTGAAGCCAGTCAATCGCCTGCACCCGATTTCCAAAGGCGTGAATTGGATGCGGACGTCGCCGAAGTTCTGCGCCAAGAGGCCGAGCGCGAGGCGCAAGCTCGCTCTGATGAAGAACGTGGTGGTCTTGAAACTCAACAAGAATTGGGCTTGCAAGAGGCCGACCGCGGTGCCCAACAACGCTCGGAAGAGGCGCGCGCACGCATGGCGCGCCTGCGCGGCACGCCCGAGCCCGAGGTTTCGTTCCCCCCAGACGACGACATAGATCCGGCTTCGCGTCGCAACCTTTTACCCGATATCGAAGAAATCAGTTCGTCTCTCGGTCCAGAGTCGGCGCGTGAGGACGCGACGCAATCCACCTCATCCGTCGCTCCCGTGACGCGCCCCAAGAAAAACAGTTTTCGATCAGGCTTCCGATTGGCTATCGTATTGGCTGTTCTGGCCTTGCTGCTTTATGTCTTTGCTCCGCAGATCGCCAACACCGTGCCCGCACTGGCAGACCCGATGATCGCTTACGTTGAACAGGTCAACGCAGGCCGCGCCGCTTTGGGGGATATCATGCAAAACCTGGCCGCGTCCTTGTCAGAAGACAGCAGTTCGGACGGCTGATCGACAAAATCGCGTGTTTTCAAAACCGATCGAGCAAACGACGCAGGTAATCCAGTTCAATGTCGGGACGACCGGTTTCGCCTGACCGACGGCGAATTTCATCCAATAGTTCACCAGCCCGGCGATAGACATCTTCGCGGGTATCAAACTCGCCGCGATCCCCTGAAAGGCCGCGCTGCGACCGACCCAGCGGATCCTGTTCGCCAAACTGACCAAGGTTTTGGCTTTGCGCCTGACCCTGTCCTGCTTGGCCCTGGTTGTTTTCAGCCAAAGCTTCACCAAGGTTGCGCATCCCGTCGCGCAACGCATCCATTGCCTCGGCTTGGCGGTCAATCGCTTCGGGAAGATCATTGCCGCGCAGGGCTTCTTCAGCACCATCCATCGCGCGCCCGGCGCGATCAAGCGCGTCACGCGCGGCATCTCCCGCCTCACCACCAACATTCGGAAGCCCCTCTTGCTGGCGCTGCAATTCACGCCGTAGGGCTTCTTGCCGCTGCGCGAGGCTTCCAGCCTGGCCACCGGGTTGGCCTTCCGCACTCTGATTACCTTGACCCTGACCTTGCTGCTGGCCTTCGCCGCTGCCTTGACCTTCGTGAGACTGGCCTTGACCCTGTCCCCCGTTACGGCCCTCGTTGCCCTGGCTTTCTCCGGCCTGGGCACCCGGATTGTACTGTTCTTGCAGATCGCGGAATGCTTCATCCGTCAGACCTTGCTGGTCGCGCAGTGTTTCGGCCAAACCTTCCATCGCCTGCTGGCCCGGTGAATCTCCGTTCTGGCCCTGCCCTTCGGTGACCCGCAGGTTTTCCATCATCTCCTGGAATTCTTCGAGCGCCTGCTGAGCTTCAGCGAAACGACCCTGTTCCATCAATTCCTGAATGCGGTCCATCATATCCTGCAGGTCCTGCTGGTTCAGCATCTGCATATTCTCAGCCGACTGCCGGTCGCCATCCTGGTGTTCGCCGTCACGCTGTGCCTGCTGCGTTTTTTGACGCAAGTAGTCTTGTGTCGCGTCGCGCAGTTCCTGCATCAGACGTGCGATTTCTTCTTCGCTCGCACCGTTGCGCATCGCTTCGCTAAGCCGTTCCTGTGCTTCGCGCATGCGCTCTAGCGCATCGCCGATATCACCGTCTTCAAGCAAGACCGCCAAATCCCACAATGCTTGCGCAACCTCGTCCTGCGCCTCTGTGGTCAAACTGTCGTGGCTGGCCAAGGTCTCAAGACGACGCATTATCACCCGCATTTTCAGATAGGCCGTTTCCGATCTGAAAAGCCCGGGCTCTGGCGCATGCGAAACCGCGCGCAAAATCTGCGTCACACGCTTGGCATTGCTTTTTGCCCATAACAGGTCGCGCCGCTGTTCAATTACGGCCGCCGCCAACGGGTCAAAGAACCGACGTGCCGGCAAATCCATCAATACAGGTTCGCTTTCGCCGAACTGCTCGCGTGCATCAGTCACACTCAGCGTCAAACGAACAGGCAAATGCGCCCAAGGGTGATCCGACAGGTTCTCGATCAGAGTTTCGACAAAATCATCGCGCCCGCCCGTAATCGGCAAGGGCAGGTCCAGAACAATGGCGTCGCGGGGGTCTGGTTCGACGGCCAGACCATGTCGGCGGTCTATCTGGGCCAGGTCCAGTTCGAACGTCGCCGTTCCGCCAAGAACACCGTAGTCATCCTTGGCTTCGAACGGTTGGCTCATCTGGCCGTCAAATGTGACTTCCAACTCGCCATCGATCACTGCCACTTGTGGCATTTCATCGGGCAGGGCCACCACGGTCCATTCTTGGCCATTTGGCCCATCGATCCGCAAGGTGCCGCTTTTCGTGATCTCGAACTCCTGTTCAGAGGCGGTGGCGGCACCGACATCTTCGGTACGGCCCGAAACGGTTTCGGACACGCTCAACTGACCAACCTCACCATAAAGGCGCACGGTTATCCGGCTGCCTTCCGGCGCGCGAATTTCTTCGCTCTGATCGTTCAGGTACAGACTGGGCAATCCGGTATAGGCAGGTGGTTCGATCCAACCTTCCCAGGTCGGCCCACTGGCCAGCGCCGCGCCGCTTCCCGGAAGCACTTGCGACACTGTGCCGGCGCGCCAAACAGACCCAAAAAGCAGAGCCACGACAAGACCCAGCAAAGCAACATAGCGCAATCCAAAAGGATCACGCCGGGACAGTCTAAGATCAGGTTCAACAGCTTGCGCACCCTCAGCGCGTACCGCCATGCGCTGCAAGTGCGCATGCCAAAGTGCTTCGGACCCGATATCGCCTTCACCAATTGCCTGCGTGTCGGCAAGGGCGGCCAAAGGGCGGCCCGGTAACGCGGCATCGACACGCTCGATAGCCTCTTGCCGGGTCGGCCATCGGAACCGTTTCGCACCAAATGCGACAAAGCCGATCGACGCCAATCCGGCCAAAACGGCCACGATCCAAACCAGCTCGACCGCAGCCAGATCATGCAGACCCAGCATCAAGGCCGCGCACAGCGCGATAAGAATCGTCCACAACGGCCAGAACGCATGAACCACGCGCTCCGCGATTAGACCCGCCCATGTCAGCGTAAGCGGTCGTTTCAACCGCTTGATAACCTTGTTGAAAGACGTGTGTCCGCTTGCCATGCGCCCTCTAGCCCAGAGGCGGACGCGCCCATCGCGTCACAACCACGGGGGGATGGTATCGCGATTTATCATCTCGTCAAAGGTCGGACGTGCCCGAATGACAGCGAATTGATGCTCATGCACCAATACTTCGGGCACTAAAGGCCGCGTATTGTACTCGCTGGACATCACTGCGCCATAAGCGCCCGCGCTGCGAAACGCCACTAGATCGCCGGCCTCGACAGCGGGCATCACCCGTTCCTTGGCAAATGTGTCCCCGGATTCGCAGACCGGTCCGACGATATCGTATTTCGCAGGCTCCTGACCCGGCTCCGGCTCTATCACCGGGATAATATCGTGATATGCCTCATACATGGCCGGGCGGATAAGATCATTCATCGCCCCGTCAAGAATAAGGAAATCGCGCCCCTCGCCCGATTTCACATAGATCACCTTCGTCACCAGAATCCCGGCGTTTCCCGACACCAACCTGCCCGGCTCGATCTCCACTTCGCACCCAAGATGGCCAACCGTCTGCTTGATCAGCGCGCCGTACTCTATCGGCAACGGCGGCGCTTCGTTCGACCGCGCATAGGGAATGCCCAAGCCGCCGCCCAGATCCAGTCGTGAAATCTCGTGCCCTTCGGCGCGCAGCAGTTCGGTCAGTTCAGCCACCTTTTCGTAGGCCAGTCGAAAGGGCTCCAATTCGGTCAGCTGACTACCGATATGCACGTCGATCCCGATGACCTTCAAACCTGGCAAACGTGCCGCCTCGGCATAAACCTCGCGCGCGCGCGCGATCGGGATGCCAAACTTGTTCTCGGACTTTCCCGTGGCAATCTTGGCGTGGGTCTTGGCATCCACATCCGGGTTCACCCGCACAGTGATGGGGGCCACAACCCCCAAGGATGTGGCCACTTCCGACAGCGCTGTCATCTCCGGCTCGCTCTCGACATTGAACTGTCGAATGCCCCCCTCTAGTGCCAGCCGCATTTCCTCGCGCGTCTTGCCCACGCCGGAAAACACGATCTTCTCGCCCGGGACACCCGCCGCCTTGGCGCGCAGGTATTCCCCGCCTGACACCACATCCATGCCCGCGCCCACACTGGCCAGAGTTTTCAAGATCGCCTGATTGCTGGCCGCTTTCATCGCATAGCAAACCAGATGCGGCATGCCGTCCAAAGCCTCGTCAAACAGGCGGAAGTGCCGGGTCAGCGTCGCGGTGGAATAGCAATAAAACGGTGTGCCCACTTCGGCCGCGATCTCGGCCAAAGGCACATCTTCGGCATGCAATTGCCCGTCCCGATACAGAAAATGGTCCATCGTGTTGTTTCCCGGCTTACCCGTGCCGCATCCTCAAATACAGATACAGCGGCAAACCGCAACTCACCCCGATGCAAAAGGTGGCCGGGATCGCCAGAAGACGTAACCAGTCGCGCTGCTTTACTGTTTCGTAGATCACCCAGACGGTCAGCGCCGCAGCGGCTACGGTCAGATCCCAGACCAGACCGCTGGTGGCGGCGTTTAAATGCCACGCATCCACCATCGCCATGATGTCATAGCCATTCTCGTTGAACCACGAGATGAAGTAATACATGGGATGGATCGTGCCCCACGCGGCCAACGCCAAAAAGGCATATCTCAAAACGACGTGCCCACCCCAACCGTGACATTGCCACTGATGAACGTGGTGCCTACGGCCACATGTGTCCCGCTTGACCCGACCGAGATGGCGCCATTGACCTTTGGACGCGGCTGCAACGGGCTATCGCGGGCCACGGTCTCATCGTCTTCGTTGCTAGGCGGGATCGGCTCGCCATCCACGCCACAGGCTGCAACCAGGCACAGCACAGGCAGAATGCTCAAACGCTTCATCCCAAGATCTCCTTCCAGCGGTTGATCTGTTCGCGCACCCGCAAAGGGGCCGTGCCGCCATAGCTAGTGCGCGAGGCCACGGAATTGTGCACACCCAATACATCATAGACCGTTTCGTTGATTTCTCCATGGACCGATTGCATGTCAGCCAAACTCAGCTCTGGCAGGTCGCACCCCTTGGCCTCGGCGATCGCCACCAAAGATCCGGTCACATGATGCGCCTCGCGGAATGGCATTTCCAAGACGCGCACCAACCAGTCCGCCAGATCGGTGGCCGTCGAAAACCCTGATCCTGCCGCCGCTTCAAGGTTGTCGCGATTGGACGACATGTCCCGCACCATCCCCTCCATTGCAGCCAGTGCCAGCATCAGGTTGTCGGCGGCATCAAAGACCTGTTCCTTGTCTTCTTGCATGTCCTTGGAATAGGTCAGCGGCAACCCCTTCATCACCGTCATCAGTGCCACGTTTGCTCCAAAAATGCGCCCGATCTTGGCACGGATCAGCTCGGCTGCATCAGGGTTCTTCTTCTGCGGCATGATGCTGGAGCCGGTCGAGAACCTGTCGCTGAGCGTGACAAACCGGAACTGTGCCGAAGACCAGATCACCAACTCTTCGGCGATCCGGCTCAAATGCATTGCGCAAATACTGGCCGTGCTCAGGAACTCCAGTGCGAAATCCCGGTCGCTGACCGCATCTAAAGAATTTGCCGCCGGTCGATCAAAGCCAAGCGCGTCCGCCGTCATATCACGATCAATCGGAAAGGACGTCCCGGCCAGCGCGGCGGCACCCAAGGGGCTTTCATTCATCCGCGCCCGTGCATCCCGAACCCGGCTCAAATCCCGGCCGAACATCTCCACGTAGGCCATCATGTGATGCCCCCAAGTCACCGGCTGGGCCACCTGCAGATGGGTGAACCCGGGCATCACCCAATCCGCCCCATCCTCGGCCTGCGCCACGAAGGCCCGCATAAGTGCTGTCAAGCCCGCCTCGAATGCATCCAACTGATCACGCACCCAGAGTTTGAAGTCCGTCGCTACCTGATCGTTGCGGCTGCGGCCGGTGTGCAGCCGTCCCGCAGGCTCTCCGATCACCTGTTTCAGCCGTGCCTCGACATTCATGTGAATGTCTTCCAAAGCGGTAGAGAATTCGAAAGCCCCGCTTTCAATCTCTGACAAGACCGTGAGCAGGCCTTCCCGGATCGCCTCGACATCCTTATCGTTCAAGATGCCGGTGGCGCCCAACATGGCGGCATGGGCCCTTGATCCGGCGATGTCCTGCGCCGCCATCCGCTTGTCGAACCCGATCGAGGCGTTAATTGCCTCCATGATCGCGTCCGGTCCGGCGGCAAAGCGGCCGCCCCACATCTGGTTCGAGGTTTTGTTTGTCATCTTCCAGCCCTTCGGAGGCGCCATGAAACCGTTGAAGTCACTGGTCCTTTATATGGCCCTCGTCTTTGGTGCAAACGCCACTCTGGCCGATCCTGCGCTGATTTCTGACTTGCGCACAGGCGATATGAAGAAACTGGTGGTGCATTCCGCACCCAAATCGGTGCCCGACACCGCCTTCAACAGCGAGACCGGCTCGGAAATGACGCTGGCCCACTATGAAGGCAAGATCGCCGTGGTCAACTTCTGGGCCACGTGGTGCGCGCCCTGCCGTCACGAAATGCCCATGCTGTCGGATTTGCAAACCGAATTGGGCGGCGACGATTTCGAGGTGGTGACCATTGCAACCGGTCGCAACGCACCACCGGCGATGAAAAAGTTCTTCGAGGAAATCAATGTGGACAATCTGCCACTTCACGCCGATCCGCGCATGACACTGTCGCGGCAGATGGGGGTCCTGGGTCTGCCCGTCACGGTCATTCTCGACCGCGACGGGCAAGAGGTCGCGCGCCTTCAGGGAGATGCGGACTGGAGTTCTGAAAGCGCAAAGACCATTCTTAAGGCGTTAATCGACGCAGGCGCTTAACGCCCGCGCGCATCGTCCTTGCCAACAATTGGTGTGGTCTTGGCACCACGCGTCGACAGCCTCACGCCCTTGTTCTTTGTGTGCGCCTTTTCAAAAGCCCCCTCTTGCGGCCAAAAGCTGGGAACAAGGACCGGAGGCCCCCCGAAGGCGTGCGCCGTCTGGGTGATGGTCAGAGTGGCAAGAATGGCAACAACTGGAAAAGTGATTTTTAACATTGCGGGGCTCCTTTTTGGTAACTGCCCCACAAATTGGTTTCTGAATGACGTTAAGTCTTTTCGGTTTCGAAATCGCTTTGCATTTTCCGGAATCGATATGCCTCATGCAGAAATCGACGCATATCCTTCCAGGCAATCCCGCCGATAATCCGTGGGCGTTTTTCCGGTCATCGCCCGAAACGCCTTGTTGAACGGAGCCAAGGACGCAAAGCCGCAGTCGTAGGCAATCTCGAGGATCGTCTGCTCCACCCGCTCGGGTGCCGCCAATGCCTCTTTTGCGGCATCGATCCGGTACCCGTTCACAAAGGTCGCAAAATTGCGAAAGCCAAGATCCTGGTTGATCGCCTTGCGCAAACGGTGCTCGGGCAGACGCAACTCTTCGGCCATCGCCCCGATTGTAAGCCCTTCACGCCTCCAGATTTCATCGGCCATGGCCGCTTCGATCCGGTTCAGGGTCTGTTTGTCCACCAGACGTAACTCGGCTGCGACCGGCGTTTGTCGCGGTGTTTCCTCCGCCCAGATGTCCCCGCCAGGCCGCAGGGCCCAGTGCGCAAAGACCACTGCAAACGCAAGCAACGCCAGCGCGTGTGCTGTGCCATACCATTCGGGCCTGACGGCCTCGGGCATCGCAATATCCAGCAATGTTTTCGTGATTCCAAAGATCGCGACGGCGCTAACGAACACCACCCGGAAAGATCGGCGATCTTCTACCAGATCTCCTGCCGCCGTTGTCATCACGATCACCAGAAGCCCAAGATACAACAGCAGGTTAAGCCCGACATGCAAAGGTGCAGTCCACGCTGGCGCGAAACACAGGGCGGTGACGAACGCTGCCAGGACAAACAGCGCGGTGCCTGCGCCGCGCCGCTCCATCTTTTCCAAGAATATGTCCATCACGAACCAAGTCAGTGCCAGCGGCATGAAATGCCCCAGCACGAAGGCGACATTGCGCGCCTGTTCGGACCAGACGGTGCCCATGCCCTGCTCGATGGCCATGGACGCGGTCAGGCACATCGCAATAGCGCCCATCGAATAGGATTTCGGCCGCGTTTTGACCGACGACCAGAGAATAATGAAACATAAAAACGATACGCCGACGAGGGCACCGCGAATAAGAAGATCAATTTCCGCCAACACGGGAGGGCACCTCCTTCGGTTTTTCTACATTTATAGCGCAACTTTGTGCGTGGCTTGTCGATTCATGGAAAAACACCGCATTTCGACAAATCAACCAGCCTTTGGAACTGTGACATTGGCTTGCCGGGATGTAGCCAGTTTCCGGCGGACCGGCAAGCC
>JBCBTE010000063.1:0-16435 GCA_039818805.1 Pseudomonadota bacterium | reverse complement strand
GATTTGATCGCGCCCCCAAACCGATGTGCTACCAGCCCCAGTTCCTGAATGCTGCGTGGACGGAATATCTGTGCGAAAACAGTGTCTCAGAAGACAAAGTTGATCCTAACAGTTTCATCCGCTGGACCTATGCGCGGGCTTTGGCGCACCGTGCGCCGCGCTACGAAACGATGGCCAAATGGGGTATCACCCTGACCGCGGATGACGTCTCGCAGGTGTCCTCGGCCGAGGCGTTCACGACGCTTGTCGCCACGGCCCTTGAGCGCACCGCGTAAATCGTTATCTATGCCGGACCGCGACAAGGGCCCCTTTTATGCCGATCAAGATCCCCGCCGACCTGCCCGCCTTTGAAGTCCTCACCCGTGAGGGCGTCATGGTCATGGACGAGGATCACGCCGCACGGCAGGATATCCGCCCGTTGCGCATTGGCCTGTTGAACCTGATGCCCAAGAAGATCCAGACGGAAAATCAGTTTGCCCGGCTAATCGGCGCCACGCCGCTGCAGATCGACCTGTCGCTGATCCGGATGTCGGAACATCGCACCAAGACCACCGCGGCCGATCACATGCAAAGTTTCTACCGCCCCTTCACCGAGGTGGAGGCGACGGGCGAGAAATTCGATGGGCTGATCATTACCGGCGCCCCGATCGAGCATCTGGAATTCACCGATGTCACCTATTGGGACGAGCTGCGACGGGTCTTCGACTGGACCCAGAGCCATGTGCATTCCACCTTTGGTGTCTGCTGGGGTGGCATGGCGATGATCAACCACATGCATGGCGTCAGCAAACACATGCTGGACGCCAAGGCATTCGGTTGCTTCCGGCATCGGAACATGGCGCCTGCCTCGCCCTTTTTACGCGGGTTTTCAGACGATTGCGTGATCCCGGTCAGCCGCTGGACAGAAATGCGACGCGGTGAGATCGAAGCGGTCGGTGGTCTGGACATTCTGCTCGACAGCGACGAGGTGGGCCCTTGCCTGGTTGAGGATGCGGCCAATCGCGGGCTGTATATTTTCAACCATCTGGAATATGACAGCGATACGCTGAAACAGGAATATGATCGCGATGTCACTGACGGCGCGCCCATCAATGTGCCGTGTAACTACTACCCTGATGATGATCCGACCCGGCCGCCGCAGAACCGCTGGCGCAGCCACGCGCATCTGCTGTATGGCAACTGGCTGTCCGAGATCTATGAAACAACCCCTTATGACATAAGCAAGGTCGGGTTAGAGACGACAGACCTGCGGGCCCCTCACACCAAATGATGCGCCACAGCGGTTCAATATCTTTGTATGATACGCGCATTTGACGTGGCGCTACTGTTTGCAAATTCAGTGACCAGCCTATGTCTTGGCAGGTGACAGTAAGAAAGCGGGTACATGCGTAAAACGGTGATCTGGGGCGCTTTGAGCGCTGTGGCTTTGCTGGCCAGCTGTGCCGGATTGGCCGAGAAGCGCGAGCGGGACGCACGCGAAACCCACCCCCCGCTCGGTCAATTCGTTGATGTTGAGGGCACGCGTGTGCATGTCTGGGTCGAGGGGACTGGCCCCGACCTGGTTCTGATCCACGGCGCGGGCGGCAATCTGCGCGATTACACGTTTGACTTGGCGGGGCGGTTGACCAATCGCTACCGTGTGATTGCCTTTGACCGGCCGGGTTTAGGTTACACCGAGCGATTGCCGGGCTATGGTGGGCTGGGATCGACCCAGGGCGAAAGTCCGATCGAGCAAGCCCGCGTCTTGCAAGACGCTGCTCGGCAATTGGGGGTGGAGCGACCCGTGGTCGTGGGTCACAGCTTTGGCGGGGCGGTCGCGCTGGCCTGGGGGCTGAATGCGCCCGACGACACCGCGGCCCTGGTCTTGCTGGGGTCCGTGTCAAACCCGTGGCCCGGCGATCTGGGTGCGTTTTACAGTGTGACCGGCTCTGCAGTGGGCGGTGCAGCCGCGGTGCCACTGATCACCGCCCTGACGCCAAAATCCCGCGTAGAGAAGAGCGTGAACGGTATCTTTCCCCCGCAAAGTCCGCCCGAGGGCTACACCGACTATGTCGGCACCGGTCTGACCTTGCAGCGCGACAGCCTGCGCGCCAACGGTCAGCAAGTTCTGACGCTGCGGCCGCACATCGTCGAGATGTCCCGGCGATACCGGTCCGAGTTGACCATGCCCGTTGAAATCGTCCACGGGCGGGCGGATACAACCGTGCCCTTGGCCGTCCACTCTGATCCATTGTCCAAGCAATTGACCAATGGGCGTCTCACGGTATTGGACGGTGTGGGACACATGCCGCATCATGCCCAGCCTGACACGGTCGTGTCGTTGATCGATCGCGCTGCGGCGCGCGCCGGATTGCGTTAATCACGTTCACATCCCATACTGCCTTGAAAAACAAAGGAGTGGCGCATGGAACTGCCATTTGACGGGGCAATCAGCACATACTTCAAATCCGAAGCTCCAGACGACGTGCGCAACGCGATCAAACGAACCGAGAAAGGTGAAATCCTGTCAAAGGACTATCCCTATACGGACCGTATGCCGCGCAAGGCTTACGAGCAGGACTTGCTGCGCCTGCAGACCGAACTGGTCAAGTTGCAAGCCTGGGTCAGGGAAAGCGGAGAGCGCGTGGTTTGTGTCTTTGAAGGGCGTGACGCAGCCGGAAAAGGCGGTACGATCAAGCGCTTCCGGGAATATCTTAATCCACGCGGTGCGCGGGTTGTGGCGTTACCCAAGCCCACGGACAAGGAAGTCACGCAATGGTACTTTCAGCGTTACATCGATCACCTGCCCGCGGGCGGTGAGATCGTGTTCTTCGACCGCTCCTGGTACAATCGCGGCGTGGTGGAAAAGGTGTTCGGATTCTGCACTGAAGAACAACGCACCCATTTCTTCAGCCAGGTCGGGGATTTTGAGAAGATGCTGGTGAGCGAGGGAATTCACCTCTTCAAATTCTGGCTCAATGTCGGGCGCGCCGAACAACTGCGTCGCTTTCTGGGGCGCGAAGGCGACCCGTTGAAGCAATGGAAGCTTAGCTGGATCGATGTCGAAGGTCTGAAGAAATGGGACGATTACACAACGGCGATCGGCGAAACGCTGCACTGGTCGCATTCGCAACATGCGCCTTGGACCGTTGTACGTTCGGATGACAAGCGACGCGCCCGCACCGAGGCAATCCGGCACTTGCTTCTGCACGTCGATTACAATCGCAAACTGAAGAAATCATTGGGCCAGCAAGACACTCAAATCTGCGCCGGCCCCGAGATCTGGGATGCCTAAACGCGGGTATCACCACGGCAACCTGCGGCAAGCGCTGGTCGAAGCGGCCCTGCAACTGATTGAGGAAAAAGGCCCGACCGGATTCACCCTGTCCGAGGCCGCCAAACAGGCAGGTGTGACACCTGCGGCCGTCTACCGCCACTTCGCGGGACGTGATGATCTGATTGCCGAGGCCGCGCGCCAAGGTTACGAAATTTTTGCCGATGTCATGGAATTTGCCTATCACTCGGGCCAAACCGCGCTGGCAGCTTTCGAGGCGACAGGCCGCGCCTACCTGGCCTTTGCGCGCAAGTATCCCGGCCACTACATCGCGATGTTCGAAAGTGGTATTTCCGTCAATCGCACGCCGGACCTTGCCGCGCAATCAGGCCGTGCACGCGCCGTTCTGGAACGGGCTGCCGAAGGTCTGTCGCAACACATTCCACCCGAGAAACGCCCGCCCACAGCGATGGTCTCGGCGCATATCTGGGCCATCAGTCACGGCGTGGTCGAGCTTTTTGCCCGTAATTCTCCGGGCACGCAAAGCCCGTTTCCACCAGAAGACCTGTTGGAATCCGGTATAGGAATTTACCTGCGTGGTTTGGGGTTGCTACCGCCTGATCAGTGATCAATGCGCCGCCAAGATTGGGTCCAAAAGCTCTGCCAGGTGGGCACCTGCAACATTGGCGCCGGTGACGGACAGATGATCGCTGTCGACATAGAGCGCCTGCCCCTCCGAGAACCAGGCGAACCGATTGCCCACCGCAAAAACTTCTGCCAGGGAAACAACCGTGATGCCCTCGCGTTCACGCGCATAAAGCACTGAATTCGCGCGCGCTTGTAGCTCTGCGTGGGCGTCCTTGTGGATGAAACTCTCCGCAATCACATCCAATGCGGCATCGTGAGGCAGGCGCAGAAGAAGCATGCGTTCAAAGACATTGCGTGGCAGCACCTTATGCGCCGGCACTTGTTCAACAAGAACAACCTTGATCCCGGCCTCGGTCAGACGCGCAAGGGTACGATCCAAGCCAGCGCCAAGTGCATTCAAAGCGGTCTCGGGGTCGCGCGACAACGACTGACCATCGACAGTCAACGCGAAATCGAGGTTCAGTTTATCATACCCGTCCGTCGCATAAAGCGACCAGCGCGCGACGAGGAACACGACTTCAGCCCGAGCGTCGATAAAGCCTTGCACCTGCGCCTCGACCGACTGACGGCAGAACTCGCTTGCTCCACCTTGTTGATTTGTGACGACATCCACCAGCGGTGGGCATGCTGGAACTGTGGCAGCCAGGATCGTGGCGTTAAATCGCGACGACACAGGACCAAAGCCAGCAATCAGGGACATCGCATGACTGTCACCGAATACGCCGAACAATCGGTCCGGCGCTTCAGGTTTGTAGACTTCGCACAGTTTCGCCGCACGCGTTGCATGGTCAGTGCCGGGAAAGCACCCGTTGAAATCACTGCGCGCTTCAAACGACTCAGCAACTCCTGCGAATTCGCGCGTCATCGCGTGGTCAAGCCGGGATTTGAACCCGTCGCTGGAGAACCCCCACATGCCAAAACCGACAAACACGACGATACCGACCAAGCTGGCGCTAAACACGGCTGCGCGGCGGGGCAAGACCGGCACAGGGCGTCTGCGGAACGGTTGTTCGACAAAACGCCACGACAGATACGCAAGGATCAGTGAGGCCACCGCCAGACCCGCCATCAAAAACTGGCCGGGATCCTGCGTGGAAAGGATACGTGCAAAAGCGAAAAGCGGTTGATGCCAAAGATAGGCGCTATAGGAAATCAGCCCGATGCCCACGAAAGGCGTCAAAGACAACAATCGCGCCGTCCGGGTGCCCGCGCCCGCAAACAGGATAATCAACATGGACCCCACCACCGGCACCAGTGTGTAGAGAGACGGAAACGGGATCAGACTGTCAAAGAACAGGATGGCAAAAACAATCATCCCAAGACCAAGACCTGCCAAGATGTCGTTGGCGCGCACGTCTCGATTGTTCAGCCAGACGGCGCATAAAGAACCGGCCAGCAACTCCCAGAAGCGCGAGAAGGTGAAAAAGAAGTTTTCGTCCGGATAGTTACGCCAACCCCACTCGCTAAGGGCCAGAGACAGACCTGCCAAGATCACGAATACGAGTGTGAACCGCCAGTACCGGAAGGCACCAAGCGCCATCAAGACCAGTGGAAAGATCAAGTAAAACTGCTCTTCGACCGCCAAGCTCCACGTGTGCAAGAGCGGCTGCATCTCGGCATCAAGAGCGAAATAGCCGGTGTTTTCCCAGAAATGCACGTTCGAGACAAAAAGCGCCGCAAAGGCCATGCTGCGGGCGAAATCCTCGAAAAGATAGGGCGGCATACGCAGCCAGGCGATGGGCACGCACATGGCCATCACCAGGAAAAGCGCGGGAAGAATGCGCCGAGCACGCCGTTCATAGAAGCGCCAAAGGCTATACGTGCCTGCAGCCCGCTCTGTGATCAAGATCGAGGTGATCAGATAACCAGAGATGACAAAGAATACATCGACGCCCACGTAGCCGCCGCCAAACACGGTAAAGCCTGCGTGAAACAAGATCACCGGCAAGACGGCAACCGCCCTCAGGCCATCAATCTCGCGTCTGTAATTCACTGTGCCTGCCCTTTTCGGTTCGTGTCACCGGGCTACGCAACCGGCGACGGCGTTCAAGAAAAAAGGGCCGCCCCATGGCAGCCCTTCGATATTTTTTTCGCAAAAGAGTGTCAGCGCTTCGAGAACTGGAAGCTGCGGCGCGCCTTGCGCTTACCGTATTTCTTACGCTCAACCACGCGACTGTCGCGCGTCAGGAAGCCCGCGGCCTTCAACGCATTGCGCAGGCTTGGATCATAAAGCTGCAACGCTTTTGAAATGCCATGCTTGACCGCGCCGGCCTGTCCCGAAAGACCACCACCCTTAACGGTTGCCTGCACGTCGAACTGATCGGTCACGCCGGCCACTTCGAACGGCTGGCGCAGGATCATCTGCAGCACGGGCCGCGCGAAATACTTGGTGTAGTCGATGTAGTTGCCCTTGGCATCGCGCACCAGAACCTTGCCCGAACCGGGCTTGATCCAAACACGTGCTACAGCGTCCTTACGCTTGCCCGTGGCATAGGACCGACCCAGTTCGTCGCGCACTGGTTCGCGCGACACTTCGACTTCGGCCTGAGGTGCATCGGCGCCGCCTTCGGCAACCGCTTCGAGACCTTCGAGAGATTTAATTTCTTCAGCCATGTCTCTTACACCCGCGTGTTTTTCTTGTTCATGGATTTCACATCGACCACTTCGGGGCTTTGCGCCTCGTGGGGATGCTCGGTGCCAGCGTAGACGCGCAGATTGGTCATCTGACGGCGTGACAGGCGGTTGGACGGCAACATGCGCTTGACGGCCTGCATTACCACACGCTCGGGGTGGTCGCCTTCAAGGATTTGGCCGGTGGTACGCGATTTGATGCCGCCGGGATGGCCCGTGTGCCAGTAGTTAGGCTTTTCACGCTTGTTGCCAGTGACCTGCACTTTCTCGGCGTTGACGATGATCACGTTGTCGCCCATGTCCTGGTTGGGCGTGAAGCTGGGCTTGTGTTTGCCGCGCAGGCGTGTGGCGACGATCGAGGCAAGACGACCCAGAACAACGCCTTCAGCGTCGATCACGATCCATTTCTTCTCGATATCTGCCGGCGTCGCAGAAAAAGTTCTCATGGTTGGGAAACCCCATTTGACGTGGTTGCACGTGCAGGGTGGCCCCGCACGGTTTGCGATGGGCGGGTTATAAAGCCTTGATTGTTCGCGTCAACATCGTTCTGGGTGAAATATAATAACAAAAACATATGGTTAAAAATTAGGTATTATAATACCCCACTTCAAAAGCCTATAAATCCACATTCAATGGCGGTGCAGCCAACAAGGTGGACATTCGCTTTAGCGCGGCTTCGTAGTCGGGGCCGGGAATGTTGGGATCAAGGCTGATGCGCACTGCATTGGGGGCCTGCCCGTCCGGCAGGGCAAATTCGTCGGCCGGTTTGACACGAATGCCTTGCGCTTCGCATGCCCGGGCAAACGTCGACCCTCGCCAACCTTGCGGCAGGCGCAACCAGATAAACGGCACATCCGGACGCCAGTTGATGTCCCACGGCCCCAGAATATTCACGGCCACGCGAACTTTCTCACAAATCACCGCCTCGACCTGCGCACGAAACTTTTCAGCTTCGCCAGAGCGCAACAACATCGCCGCCATGTCCAGAAGGGGCTGGGGCAGTCCGTAGAACGTGGATTGTGCCACCTGCCGGGCCTGCGCCGCCAAACCCTTGGGGGCGACCGCGTAACCGATACGGACCGCGGATGATACCGTTTTGCTAAGTGACGATATGAACCACGCCCGTTCGGGACAGATGGCACGGTAGCCGGGTATCTCGGCACGGGACACGCAATGGCAATCATCCTCGATGATCTGAAGCTGGTACTTGCGCGCCAAATTCGCGATCTGTTGTTTGCGCTCAAAACTGGTACGCGTGGTTGTGGGGCTGTGCACTTCGGCCGCCGTCAGCAAGACTTGTCCCCCGTGTCGGCGCAACGCCTCTTCCATCCGGTCGGGCCGAATGCCATCCGCGTCCATTTCAAGCCCGATCAGCTGCGCGCGCAACAGCCGCGCCGCGTGACGCACTCCGGGGTAGGCCAACGTCTCGGTCAGAATGACCGGTGAACTGCCATGCAACACGCCCTGCAGGGCCATCATCACTGCATTTTGCGCACCCAGGCTCAGCACGACGTCATCCGCCCCGATGCGCCCGGCACGATCCGGCCCAATCCACTGGGCGATGGCCGCGCGGGCCGCGTAGTCCGTCTGGGTTGTGGGATAGTCGATATAGCCGTGCGCTGTCCCACGGCTCAACTCTCCCATGATCTGCCGAATGCAGGTGCCCTGCCCGACATCCGCAACACGAACGGCACGGAAATCGAGGTAGTCGGGCGCCGCCGGGGTCAAAAGCGAATCCTCCGGCATTTCAGTCACCAGTCCGCCTGTCACGAAAGTGCCCCGCCCCACCGCGGTTTCAACCAGCCCTTCTTCGGCCGCCATCTTATAGGCCCGCGCCACCGTGCCCGGCGTGATGCCCAAGTCCCAAGCCATTTCGCGCACAGGCGGCAAACGGACACCGGTTTTCAGCACCCCCGATCGGATGGCATCACGCATTGATTGTATCAATACAATATACTTTGACTCAGCTCTATCGGCAAAATCTGGCGGCCAAATTGTATCAGTCACAATGTTTTCCTAGCGCGAATCCGATATGCTTTGGTACATATAAAGAGCATATCCATCGCATTGTATCAATACAATTTGTTAAGAAAGGAACTGGACCATGCACAGCCTGACTCGATCCGACCGCACGGCACTGGAGGCCCTCAGTGCCCGTACGACCCTGCCCGCCCCGTCGCGTTTCGCCGTAAAGCTGGCATGGATTTATCTTGTCTGGATCCAACGGCGCGCCAGCCGCGTGCGGCTTGCCGATCTGGATGATCACATGCTGCGCGATATTGGCCTGACCGTACGTGATGCCATGCACGAAGCGCGCAAACCCTTCTGGAGGCCGTAACGTCCCCGTAACGGACCTCTTCCCACCTGGGCCGGGTTAATCCCGGCCCTTTTTTCGTGGCCCCGCCAACTTGACGCTGACTATAGTCCGGACATGACACAGCTTGCGACATCCCGGCTGACGCTTCGAGATTTCACGGCGGATGATTTACCGGAATTCGCAGCCCTGCACGCCGAACCATCCACAATGGCAGACCTCGGCGGCCCCATTTCGCAAACCGAGAGCCGCGCCAAATTGCAAAGGTATCTTGACGGATTGAAGCAATTTGGAACGTCGCGCATGTACGTGTCAGATGCCCAAGGCTTTGTCGGATATGTCGGCGTCGTGATCCGCGGCGACAACCATCCGCTTGGGTCACATGGCGAAATCGGCTGGCGGCTTTTGCCACGCGCCTGGGGCGAAGGTTATGCACCCGAAGCGGCGCGCGCGGTCCTGACCCATGCCTTTGCCATAACCGGCCTGCCTTGCATCTACGCGCATACCGCGCCCGACAATCAGAAATCGCAGGCTGTGATGCGGAAACTCAACCTGACCCGATGCCCCGAGCTTGATTTCGTGGAGGATTATCCGCCTATAGGGCAATGGCACGGCAGGGTCTGGGTGGCTGCCCGGGCAGATTACGCGGGCTTCACTGGTGGTATCGAATAAGTCATGCTGGCACGCGCGACGGGCTTGTCACTGCCGTCCGAGTAGACAAGCACATCCCCCACAGCCAGTACGCGGCCCAGCTTCAATAGCGTGCACTTGGCAACAAGATCCGTGTCGGCGGCCGGTTTGCGCATGAAGTCGATCGAGCAATTCGTTGTCACGGCCAGTGCCTCGCGACCGATCATGGCCAATACGGCCATGTAAACCGACACGTCGGCCAAGGCAAAAATCGATGGGCCCGAAACGGTCCCGCCGGGGCGCAAATGCCGTTCGCCCACGTGAAGTCGCGTGGTGATCGCCATTTCCTCTAAAGCTTCGATGGCAAACTCGCCCTTCATCTGTGGAAACACGTGATCCAGAAAGCCCATCAGCTCGTTTGCCGTTAATTTCAGACCCATGCTTTCCTCCTTGCCCGTGTCGGCGTAAGAAGGGCACAAGCATATCGGAGACACAAGATGGCAATCCTCGAACGTCAAGACACTGGCCCCATCGTACGGCTGACACTGAATCAGCCGGACAAGCTCAATGCGCTGAGCGATGACATGCTGGCAGCCTTGCGCGACACGTTCGCGGACATCGCCGAAAGCACGTCGATCCGGGTCGTGACATTGGGCGGCAACGGCAAAGCGTTCTGTGCGGGGCATGATCTGAAGGAGATGACCCAGGGCCGGCAAGCCGAGGATGGCGGCAAGGCCTATTTTGCAGATCTTTTCACGCGCTGCGCCACCGTGATGACCGCTATCCGCGACCTGCCGCAGCCGGTGATCGCAATGCCCCACGGCATTGCCACGGCGGCCGGTTGCCAGCTTGTGGCATCGTGTGATCTGGCGGTCGCGGCAGAAGGGACGCGCTTTGGCGTGAACGGCGTGAATATCGGGCTTTTCTGTTCGACCCCGATGGTTGCGCTCAGCCGCAACATTCCACGCAAACAGGCGTTCGAGATGCTGACCACAGGTGATTTTATCGATACGGATCGCGCCATCGCGCTTGGCTTGATCAACCGCGCCGTTCCCGCCGAATCCTTGGACGAGGCGACAGTCGCACTGGCCGAAACCATCGCCGCAAAACTGGGGTCGGCCGTGAAGATCGGCAAACAGGCCTTCTACAAGCAGCTTGAAATGGGCCTGACCGAAGCCTACGCGTATACCGGCGAAGTTATGGTCGAAAACATGTTGTGGCGCGATACCGAAGAAGGCATAAGTGCCTTTCTGGAAAAGCGTCCTCCGAACTGGAATCAGTGACGCTAGCCCAACCGTTTCCATATTCGCGCCATAGTTTTTCCTTATTTGCCGTTTTTCAGCCATATTCTTTGCGCTAGACAAATTGTCGGGGGCATTGTGCGGGGTACATGGTGCGATGTTAACAAGGGCAGCCGCTTTCGGCTTATGGTCCCTCCTGGCCAGTCTCTCTCTGGCTGCTGACCTGCCCGAACCGGCAAATCGCGCGGACTTCCCGACACCAGGTGCGACGTCGGTTATGCTCGGTCGTGACCTGTTCTTTGATCCCATCCTGTCCGGCAATCGAAACATCGCGTGCGCCACGTGTCACCACCCTGATTTTGGCAGTTCCGACGGCGTGTCCTTGTCGTTTGGCGAAGGCGGCTTGGGCCTTGGGCCGGAGCGTCGAAAAGGGTCGGAAACCGCGCCCGATCGACTGCCGCGCAACGCGCCGGGGCTGTTCAATCTGTCAGCCGGGGAATTCACAGCCCTGTTTCATGATGGGCGCGTGCAACGCGACGCCGACGAACGTTATGGCATCAAAATGCCAAATGGCTTTCTGTTGGAACGCCCGGCCTCTCTGCTGTCGGCGCAGGCGCTGTTGCCGATGGTTATGAATGACGAAATGGCAGGTCACCCCGGTGAAAACGTGATTGCCGATGCTGTCGCCGCGGGGCGCATTGCCGGGCTTGACGGTGCTTGGCAAAAGATCGTGGAACGCGTGGCAGATGTTCCGGAATACCGCCGGCGCTTTGCCTGGGTGATCGGTGCGGACGAGCCATTGCACATTACCCATATCAGTGGCGCCTTGGCCGATTTCGTGGCCTATGAGTTTCGCGCCACCGACAGCCCGTTTGACGCGTTCCTGACCGGCGACGACGAGGCGTTGGACAATGATCAACTGCGTGGTCTGTCGCTGTTCTACGGCAAGGCAGGCTGTGCCAATTGCCATGCAGGGCCGTTTCAGACCGATCACGCGTTTCACGCCATTGGCCTTCCGCAAATTGGTCCGGGTATGGGGCATGGGGCGGGCGGCTATGCCGATATCGGGCGCGGAGCGGTCACGGGCGATGCGGCCGATGCCTACCGGTTCCGGACACCTTCATTGCGCAATGTCGCCCTGACTGGACCTTACGGGCATAACGGGGCCTATCGCGATCTGGCGGCGATGATCCGGCACCATGCCGATCCGGGCGCGGGCCTGGCGGAATATCCCGGCTTGATTGCCGCGTTCCTGCCCGATGCCGATCCGGAGAACCCCGAAGATCCGGCGATGCAGGACGACGATGAGGTGCTGTCGATCTACGCCGCCACCACCTTGCGCCGGGCCCCTTTGACAACCTTGGAAATCACGGCGCTGGTGCGTTTTCTCGACGCGCTGACCGACCCGGTCTCGACAACCGGACGTCTGGGTGCTCCGGACAAGGTGCCCTCAGGGCTTCCTGTTGCAGGCCAACCCGGCGATAGCTGACCCTTTCCAAACCGTGCTGCATCCCCTAGATCAGCGTCATGAATGAAGTGTTACACATCGTCGGCGGCGGCATGGCCGGATCCGAGGCCGCATGGCAGGCGGCCCGTATGGGCGTGCATGTGGTGATCCACGAGATGCGCCCAAAGGTCGGCACCTTTGCGCATCAGACCGGCGATCTGGCCGAAATGGTATGTTCCAATTCGTTTCGGTCCGATGATGACGAACAGAACGCCGTCGGCTTGTTGCATTGGGAGATGCGGGCCGCCGATGGGCTGATCATGGAAATGGCCGGACGCCACCGCCTGCCTGCCGGTGGTGCGCTTGCCGTCGACCGCGAGGCCTTTGCGGCGGATGTCACGGCGCGGTTGCGCGCCCATCCAAACGTGAGCGTTGACGAAAGTGAAATCACTAACCTGCCAGAGCGCGGCAAATGGATCTTCGCGACCGGTCCGCTGACTTCGGAAAAGCTGGGCGCGGCAATTGCCGCCGAAACCGGCACCGACAGGTTGGCCTTCTTCGATGCTATCGCCCCAATCGTCTATTTCGACACGATCGACATGTCCAAAGCGTGGATGCAATCGCGCTACGACAAGGGCGAAACCGAGGAAGAACGTACCGCCTACCTCAATTGCCCGATGGACCGTGACCAATACGAAGCATTCATCGACGCGCTTCTGGACGCGGACAAAACCGAGTTTCACGAGGGCGAGACCGCCACGTATTTCGACGGCTGTCTGCCGATCGAGGTTATGGCAGAACGCGGCCGTGAAACGTTGCGCCATGGCCCAATGAAGCCGGTTGGGTTGACCAATCCGCACCAGCCCAGTGAAAAGGCCCATGCAGTGGTCCAACTGCGCCGCGACAATGCACTTGGCACACTTTACAATATTGTGGGTTTTCAGACCAAGATGAAGTATGGTGCGCAAGCATCTGTTTTCAAAATAATTCCCGGACTAGAAAACGCCAGTTTTGCCCGTCTGGGCGGTATCCACCGCAACACTTTCCTGAATTCACCGACGCTTCTTGATGACCGGATGCGTTTGCGCTCGCGTCCGAACATTCGCTTTGCGGGTCAAATCACCGGTGTGGAAGGTTATGTCGAATCTGCCGCGATGGGTCTGCTGGCAGGGCGGATGGCCGCGGCCGAAATCCTCGGCCAACCTTTACCTGCGCCCCCACAGGACACTGCCATGGGGGCGCTTATTCACCACATCACCGGCGGGGCCGAGGCCAAAACCTTTCAGCCGATGAACGTGAATTTCGGGCTCTTCCGCCCGGTAGAGGGTCTCAAGGGCGGTCGGCGCGGACGGCGCGACCGTTACAAGGCCTACACGGACCGTGCAAAAGCCGCATGGACCGAGTGGCTGAAACAAACGGAACTGGACGCACACGAATCTGTGTGATTGTCTCGACAACATGACGGAAAAATTTCTCGACAAGGCCTACAACCTTGAAACGCCCGACGCCACCCGTGAACTTTATGATGCATGGGCGGCCAGCTACGACGCCGAAGTGGGCGACAACGGATACGCCACGCCGGGCCGCGTGGCCGAGGCCATGTTTCGCTACAGTCCGGATCCGGATACGCCCATTCTCGACTTTGGCTGTGGAACAGGCCTGTCGGGTCTAGCTCTGAAACTTGCAGGGTTTCGCACGATCGACGGCATGGACCCCAGCCCCGAAATGCTTGATTGCGCACGGGACAAGAAAGTGTATCGCAAATTGGGCACGTTCGACATTCACGACACCACGCCGATCACGGCAGGCACATACAGCACCATCACATGTATCGGCGTGATTGGAACCGGGGCCGCCCCCGCCTCGACCTTCGATCTGGTTATGCGCGCCTTGCCCAAGTCCGGGCTTCTGGGCCTGAGCCTGAACGATCACGCCCTGGCGGATCCGCAATTTGAAGGCGCAATGAACCAGTGGCTGGATTGTGGCGCTGCACGGCTTCTGTTCAAGGAATATGGACCCCACTTGCCTGGCCAAAACCTGAACTCCAACGTTTACATCCTTGAAAAAGCGTGACATTTCGTACTCGCTTTGCGCCCTCGTCAACCGGTCCGCTGCATTTGGGGCATGCCTATTCCGCGCTGCTGGCCCAAGATATTGCACATGCCGCCAGCGGGGACTTTTTGCTGCGGATCGAGGATATTGATCAAAGCCGATTCCGCCCTCACTGGGAGCATCAGATTTATGATGATCTGACATGGCTTGGGCTTCGGTGGCCATCTCCCGTGATGCGGCAGTCAGAACGCACAAGCGCCTATAACGATGCCTTGGACAGCTTGTGGCACGGGTCACTGCTTTTTCCTTGCACCTGCTCGCGCCGAGACATTCAAAACGCGATGTCTGCCCCTCAAGAAGGTATGCCGTTGGACGGCCCCGACGGGTTGATCTACCCCGGCACCTGCAACGCCGAACGGTCGATGGAAAGAACCTTTCCCGAGAACAACCCCAGACCCACGGACGTCACGCTGCGTCTCGATATGCGGAGTGCGGTTCTGGCAAATGACATTTTCGATCACCGCATCGAAAACGCAGACGCGCCCGCGCAGGGTTACTTGTCGTTCCACGAAACCGGCGCGGGTCCCAATGGCGAAACGGGTCTGATCGAGTTCACGCCACAAGAAATGATCTCCGGTATTGGCGACATCGTTCTGGCACGTAACGAGATGGGCACGTCGTATCACCTTTCGGTTGTGCTCGATGACGCAGCGCAGGGCATTACGCATGTAGTGCGGGGTCAAGATCTGTTCGAGGCCACCAAAATCCACGTGTTGTTGCAACGGTTGCTTGGCCTGCCCACGCCGGTGTATCACCACCACCGCCTGATCCGCGATGAGACGGGCAAGCGCCTCGCCAAGCGGGATGACGCGCGCAGCATCGCGACCTACCGCGCCGAGGGCAAAACCGCAGACGACATCCGCATCATGGTCGGCTTATAGCAGCTTCTTTTTCTTGGCAAAAATACTCATGTCGCCATGGGTGTCATAAGCTCGACCTCGGCTCCATCGCGCACTGCGGTGTAAAAGCAACTGTACCGACCCGTATGACAGGCCGGACCCGCTTGCCGCACCACGACAAGCAAGCAGTCCCGGTCACAATCCACGCGCAGTTCAACTAGGTCCTGCACGTGCCCCGAAGTTTCGCCCTTCACCCAAAACTGCGCGCGCGATCGGCTCCAATACGTCACACGACCGGTTTCCAGCGTGCGCGCAACAGCCTCGGCGTTCATCCACGCCATCATCAGAACCGCGCCAGTGGCTTCGTCCTGCGCGATAACCGGGATCAACCCCTGATCGTTGTAGCGAAGTGTCGCGGCATCGAACCCCATAACGAAAACCCTTTTGCTTTGCCGAATGATGCCCTTATCTATGAGGTCAACGACAAAAGGGAAAGCCATGAGCGGCGAAACAGACCTGATCAAGCTTTACTCGGCCCGTATTCTGGAGCTGGCCGCAGATATGCCACATCACGGCCGGCTGGACGGCCCAGACGCAACGGTCAAGCGACGGGCCCCGCTCTGTGGCTCGACGGTGACGGTCGATCTTCGAACCGACGGCGAGCGAATTACCGATTATGCGGCCGAGGTCAAAGCCTGTGCCTTGGGCCAAGCCGCGGCAAGCGTCGTGGGCAGTGCGATCATTGGCTGTACATTTGACCAGGTGGTCGAGGCGCGCGACGCGCTCAAGGTCATGCTCAAATCAGATGGACCGACACCCCCTGCTCCGTTTGATGGCCTTGAAGTTCTGCGTCCCGCGCAGGACTACAAGAACCGACATGCCTCGATCATGCTCACGCTCGAGGCAGCAACGGAAGCCATGCAAGAGGCCCGTGCCTCGGCCTGATTGACGCCAGCACAAAAAAAACCGCCGCGCGCTGGAACAGCGGCGGCGGAAGGAATGCGTTTTTCCGTGTCAAGCGCCGCGGGTCGGAGGAAGAGGCAACAACCCCGGACCAGTTGGGACAGTGTCAGACGCGTCAAAGGGGACAGGAGACGCGGAACACGACGCATACGGAAACATCGCAGGCAGAAAACTTACATCAGACCAGGCAGGTAGAGGCCGCCCACAAGCGTGACCATCAATGCCGCGGCCCCGACGAAATCACCGAGCAGAGTGTCGGCAGAGCGTTTGGCGGCGGTTTTGAACTGTGTCAGCATCGGTCGAACCTCGTTGCGTGAACTTCTGTTGCCTCTTTGTTCTCATTTTGGAAACTATTTG
>JBCBTE010000062.1:0-16744 GCA_039818805.1 Pseudomonadota bacterium | reverse complement strand
GCCAGACAGCCGCACAGCTGGATTCGGGCTTGGACCACGTACGATCGTGATGCGGGATGCACTGGAAGGTGCTGGACTTTTGCAGGCGGGCACGCTGTTTTCGACGCATTACAGGCTTGATCTTCCACCCGGCGCTGATCTGAGCAAAGTCAAGGCCGAGGCCGAGACGGCGCTCGACGGAAGTGGATTGCGATGGAGTGATGCTCGCAACGGCGCGCCCGGCGTGGCGGAATTCGTCGACAGGCTGGGCGCTTTCCTGATCCTGGTGGGCCTTTCTGGGCTGGCTGTGGGGGGCGTGGGCATATCCGCCGCATTGCGGGCTTATTTGGCAGGCAAGACCAAGGTGATCGCAGTGTTGCGCACACTGGGTGCAGACCAACGCGTGATCTTCCTGACCTACTTCATGCAGGTCGGCGTGTTGGCTGGTGTCGGCCTTGTGGTCGGGCTGGCGTTGGGTGTGGGCGTACCGGTCTTGTTGTCGCCGGTGATCGAAGCGCGGCTTCCAGTGCCGGCGGTCTTTGCCCCCTATCCTGCACCGATGCTTGAAGCGGCTGTATACAGCGTGCTCACGGTGCTTATCTTCACGCTGTGGCCTTTGGCGCAGGCCCGCGATGTACGCCCCGCTGCCCTCTACCGGGATGCCGATGGACGAGCGGTCTGGCCCGGTGCAGTCTTCATCGTTGCAACCGCAGCGCTGTTGGGTGTCCTATTGACGGTGGCGGCGTGGTTTTCTGGCAATACGGTGCTGACCCTGTGGACAGCCGGCGGCATTGCGGCAGCCTTGATTGTGTTGGCATTGGCCGGGTTCGGGTTGCGGGTTTTGGCCGCGCGCTTGCGACGCCGGGCGCGCGGTCGGGTCGCATTGGGTTGGGCATTGGGTGCGATCGGCGGACCGGGCAGCACGGCCAGTGCGGTGGTGCTGTCGCTTGGTCTGGGCCTAAGCGTTCTGGCCGCCGTGGGCCAAATCGATCGCACCTTGCGTGACGCCATCGCAGGTGACCTGCCGACCCGCGCGCCAAGCTACTTCTTCGTAGATATCCAGCGGGATCAGATGCCCGGTTTCGAAGCCCGCCTTGACGGTGACGAAGGTGTCAGCCGGGTGGATGCCGCGCCGATGCTTCGCGGTATCATCACACAGATCAACGGACGCCCTGCCGCGCAGGTTGCGGGTGACCACTGGGTGTTGCAAGGCGACCGGGGCATCAGCTATGCCGCCACCTTGCCCAAACGCAGCACGATCACCGCCGGCGATTGGTGGGATGACGATTACACCGGGACCCCACAGGTCAGTTTCGCCGCCGAAGAGGCCGAGGAAATGGGCCTGAATCTGGGCGACAACCTGACGATGAACATTCTTGGGCGGGAGATCACGGCGGAGGTCACGTCTTTTCGAGAGGTGGATTTTTCCAGCGCGGGCATGGGCTTCATCATGATCTTGAACGAGGCCGCACTGGTCAGCGCGCCGCATAGTTTCATCGCCACGGTCTATGCCGAGGAAGCCGCAGAAAGCACCATCCTGCGCGACCTTTCCGGGCAGTTTCCCAACATCACCGCGATACGGGTGCGTGACGCGGTGGAACAAGTCAGCGATCTTCTGGCCGGTCTCTCCTCGGCCACCAGCTGGGGCGCGGCGGCGACCTTGCTGACCGGGTTCCTGGTTCTGATCGGCGCAGCGGCGGCAGATGCACGTGCACGCAGTTACGAGGCCGCAATCCTCAAAACACTTGGCGCAAGCCGGGGCAGAATCCTGTGGGGGTTAAGCCTGCGGGCAGGCATTTTGGGCGCAGCGGCCGGCACCGTGGCGCTTGGCGCCGGGACAGCGGGGGCTTGGGCGGTCAGTCACTTCGTTATGAAGACCGATTTCACAGTGGCCTGGGGTCCGGCCTTGGGCATCGTGGCCGGCGGCGCGATGATCAGTCTTTTTGCCGGGCTCGCATTTGCATGGGGACCGATGGCCGCACGGCCCGCGCAAACCCTTCGGGCACGCGACTAAGGCGGTTGAAATCGCCCTGTCGGCCTGTCAATCGAAGGGCAACCCACCCACCAGATTCGCCCTTGGAGCCCGCCCATGACCGACACTCTGCCGATTCCGCTGACATCTCCCCTGAGCAGGGCTCAAAAGGCCTCTTTGGTTAATCTTGTACGACGTGCGGCCAAGGCAGAAATCATGCCTCGGTTCCGCAACATGAGGCCGGGCGATATCAACACCAAGTCCGGCCCGTACGACCTTGTGACAGAGGCCGATCAAGGGGCCGAGGCGATGCTGGCCCGCGGACTGCAGCAGATGTTCCCCCATGCGCTTGTGGTGGGCGAAGAAGCCGCCAGCGCAGATGTGGACCTGCGCGCCAAGATTGCCGACGCGGAACTGGCCTTCATCCTCGATCCGGTCGACGGGACATGGAACTTTGCGCACGGGCTGGCGGTGTTCGGCGTGATCGTCGCGGTTACCCGTTTCGGCAAACCGGTTTATGGGCTGCTATATGATCCGGTCATGGATGATTTCATCTGGTCCGAAGAGGACGGTCCGACCCGGCTGACAACCGCAAAAGGATTTTCACAAGCGCTGTCCGTGTCCAGCGGCAAGGATGTCAAAGACCTTTCCGGATTCATTCATTTCTACCTGCTGCCAGAGGACAAGCAGGCCGAGATGGCCGAGAAATTGCCCGGCTTCGGGCGCACCCACGCGTTGCGCTGTTCCTGCCATGAGTATCGCACGTTGGCGCAAGGAGGCGCAGATTTCCTAATTTCGGGAACGTTGAACCCTTGGGATCATGCTGCGGGAGTCTTGATCTGTCAGCGCGCAGGCGGGGTGGTAAAAATGCTGGACGGTCGCGACTACAACGCCGGTATTGAAACCGGATATCTGCTGGCAGCACCGGACGTGGCAAGCTGGGACAAACTGGCCGACGTCTTCGCGTTTTTGGGCAAGGACGCCAAGGGCTGATTTCGCGGCACGGGAACGTTGGGCCGTAAACAAGAAGATGCGCAGCTTTTTCCGACTGAACGCTTTCTAGATCGACACGTGGCCTGGCCAATTCAAAAAAAATCTGACGTTCGTTTGAACCCTTTCGAGGGCGGGCACGACTTATAGACAACCGCCTTGGAGGTTTACTCCCGTCCTTCGGGTGGGGGTCAAGACCTGTCCCGGTCGAGACCTGATTATTTCAAGCAGTTATTTCAGCACGTAAGCGCGGGCGGCCTTTTTCAAGGCCGCCCCTTTTTCTTACTCCGCGGCCTCCGCGTAGTCTTCCATCGGCGGGCAGATACAGACAAGGTTGCGATCACCAAAGACATTGTCGACACGATTGACAGGCGGCCAATACTTGTCGACCCGGAAGGCCCCGGGCGGGAAGCAGGCCTGTTCGCGGCTGTAGGGGCGGTCCCAGTCACGCACCAGGTCCTCCATGGTGTGTGGCGCATGCTTAAGCGGGTTATTCTCGCGATCAATGCGCCCTTCTTCGATATCCGCAATCTCAGCACGGATCGCCAGCATCGCATCGCAAAACCTGTCCAACTCGGCCTTGGTCTCGGATTCGGTGGGTTCGATCATCAACGTACCGGCCACCGGCCAGCTCATCGTAGGAGCGTGAAAGCCATTGTCGATCAGCCGTTTGGCAATGTCGTCAACGCTTACGCCGGCACTGTCGGCAAAGGGCCGCGTATCTATGATACACTCATGCGCTACTCGGCCCCTTCGACCTTTGTAAAGCACGTCAAACGCGCCTTCGAGGCGTTTGGCGATGTAATTGGCGTTCAAGATTGCCACACGCGTGGCCTGCGTCATGCCCTCGCCGCCCATCAACAGCGTGTAGGCCCAGCTGATCGGCAGGATCGACGCCGACCCGTAAGGCGCGGCGGAAACCGGTCCCTCGTCCCCCCCGGTGCGCGGGTGCCCCGGCAAATGCGGCTCAAGATGTGCTTTTACGCCAATCGGTCCCATGCCGGGGCCGCCGCCACCATGCGGGATGCAGAAAGTCTTGTGCAGGTTCAGATGGCTGACATCGCCACCCAGATCTCCGGGCCGCGAAAGGCCTACCATGGCATTGAGGTTCGCGCCGTCGATGTAAACCTGCCCGCCGTGATCGTGGGTGACTTGGCAGACATCCAGCACGGTTTCCTCGAACACACCATGGGTCGAAGGATAGGTGATCATGCAGCCAGCAAGGTTTTCCGAATGCTGCTCGGCTTTGGCGCGGAAATCGTCGAGATCGATATCACCGTTATCGGCCGATTTTACAGGCACTACGGTCCAGCCCACCATCTGCGCGCTGGCCGGGTTGGTGCCATGTGCGCTCATCGGGATCAGGCACACCTTGCGGTGGCCCTGTCCGTTGGCGCGGTGGTAAGCGGCAATTGTCAGAAGACCGGCGTATTCGCCCTGCGCCCCGGAATTTGGTTGCATCGACATGCCATCGTAGCCCGTGATCTCGCACAGTTTCTGGCTCAGGTCCGTGATCAGTTCGTGGTAACCTTCTGCCTGATCGGCTGGACAGAACGGATGCAGCCGCGAAAACTCGCGCCAACTGACCGGCATCATCTCGGCTGCCGCATTCAATTTCATCGTGCAAGAGCCGAGCGGAATCATCGCCCGGTCCAGCGCCAAATCCCGGTCCGCCAGACGCCGCATATAGCGCATCATCTCGGTTTCGGCCCGGTTCATATGGAAAATAGGATGCGTCAGATAGTCTGACTTGCGGTGCATATCCTGAGGCACGCGGTACTCTGGAGTGAAATCGTCATCCTGACGTGGGATGCCAAAGGCTCGCCAAACGGCCTCAATGTTTTTGGGCCGCGTGGCTTCGTCCAACGTGATCCCGACCCGGCGTTCCCCCACTTTGCGCAGGTTCAGCCCCTCATCCACGGCCGACTTCAGCACGGCGGCCTGCAACGGTCCCACATCGACGGTGACTGTGTCGAAAAACGACTTGGGATCAACCTTGAACCCGGCCGCCTCAAGCCCTTTCGCCAAGCGCACCGTTTTACGATGAATACGCTGCGCGATCGCTTTGAGGCCTTTGGGGCCATGAAAGACCGCATACATCGATGCCATGACCGCCAGCAACGCCTGTGCAGTGCAGACGTTCGACGTGGCCTTTTCACGGCGGATATGCTGTTCGCGGGTTTGGAGCGAAAGACGGTAGGCGCGGTTGCCGAGGGCATCGATACTGACCCCGACAATTCGCCCTGGCATGGCGCGTTTATAGGCATCGCGGCAGGCCATGTATGCCGCGTGCGGGCCGCCATAACCCATCGGCACACCAAACCGCTGCACCGAACCAACGGCAATATCGGCACCCATGGCACCCGGTTCTTTCAGCAAGGTCAAAGCGAGCGGGTCGGCCGAGACGATGCCGATGGCATTCTGTTCATGCAAAGCCGCCATCTGCTCGGTGAAGTCACGCACATGGCCGTAGGTGCCCGGATATTGAAAAAGTGCTCCGAACACCTTGGACGCATCCAGCTTGTCGGGATTGCCGACGATGACCTTGATGCCAAGTGGGGCCGCACGGGTTTTGATCACTGCGATGTTCTGCGGATGGCAGTCACGGTCGACAAAGAACGACAACGCTTTGGACTTTGCAACGCGCTGCGCCATTGTCATCGCCTCGGCGCAGGCGGTGGCCTCGTCCAGCAATGAGGCATTGGCAACCTCAAGGCCTGTTAGGTCAGACATCATCGTCTGAAAGTTCAACAGCGCCTCAAGCCGACCTTGGCTGATCTCGGGTTGATACGGTGTGTAGGCGGTATACCACGCCGGGTTTTCGAGAATATTCCGTTGGATCGCCGGGGGCGTGACCGTACCGTGATAACCTTGCCCAATCAGGCTGACCAAAACTTTGTTCTTGGCCGCCGTCATGCGCATGTGATGCATCAATTCGCGCTCGGATTTGGGTTTGCCAAATGTCAAAGGCTCCGCCTGCCGGATGGATTTCGGCACAGTCTCTTCGATAAGCGCGTCGAGGCTTCCGACACCCAAGGTGGCCAGCATATCGGCCATCTCTTCGGGCGAGGGGCCGATATGGCGACGATTGGCAAAATCATAAGGCAGGTAGTCAATCGGTTCGAATGGCATGGTGTCCTCCCGTTCGGCCCACAGTGTCAAAGGGCAAATGTGAAAGAGTGTTCAAAAGCGTGTCGGCGGGACCGCGCATGTAGGTTCGACGCATTCCGCCGGGCCCGACATTTGGATGTAAGGAATGACCCTGAGATCGGACATCCTCTCTACCCGATGAAATCTTTGTACGCAGTTTCGTCCATATAGTCGGCCATCTGACTGGCATCCGAGGCCTTGATCTTGAAGAACCAGCCGTCGCCCTGCGGATCTTCGTTGACCTTGCTCGGGGCGTCGACCAAGGCTTCGTTCACTTCGATAATCTCACCATCGATCGGGGCCAGAATATCCGAGGCGGCCTTGACGCTTTCGATCACGACAATCTCGTCATCCTTGGTCACTTCCACCCCGACTTCGGGCAGTTCTACAAAGACGATATCGCCCAACTGTTCGGCAGCGTGATCCGTAATGCCAACGGTCACAACGCCGTCTTCGTCCAGCAACCATTCATGTTCTTCGGTGAATTTCATGGTGTATCTCCTATAGTTCAGCGTTTGAAATTGGCAGGGGTGAAGGGCATCTCGGTCACGGTCACCGACATGCGTTTTCCGCGCACCTCGCCGTAAAGTCGGGTGCCGGGGGTGGAATGGCTGGCAGGGACATATCCCATGGACATGGGGGCCTCGATCGTTGGACCAAAGGCACCCGAAGTGATCTGACCTACAGCAGTTTCGGCGTCCTCGCTCTGAAAGAGCAGCGTGCCATGGCGCATGGGTGCACGGGTGTCAGGGCGCAGACCAACGCGACACCGCGCAACGCCGTTTTCGATTTGGTTCAGAATGCGCTTTGCCCCGGGAAAACCACCGGCCCGGTCGCCGCCGCTGCGGCGCACTTTCTGAATGGCCCATGCCAGACCGGCCTCGATCGGTGTGGTGCCGGTGTCGATGTCCTGGCCATAAAGACACAAGCCCGCCTCCAACCGCAGACTATCGCGTGCACCAAGGCCGATCAGCTCGACGGCTTCGTGATTGAGCAAGGCCGTGGCCAGCGCCTCCGCCTGTTCGTTGACCACGGAAATCTCGAACCCGTCCTCGCCGCTATAGCCCGAGCGGGACACCCACAACTCGCCATACTTGGATGTGAAAATTCCGGTATCCAAAAACCTCATGATCTCGCATCCCGCAGCAATGGGCGCGAGCGCTTCGACCGCTTTCGGCCCCTGCAGCGCAAGCAGTGCCCGATCGGTCACCGGGACCACTTCGCACTCGGGCAGACCGGCTTGCATATGGGCAATATCAGGCCCCTTGCACGCGGCATTGACCACGACCAGAAGGTGATCGCCCCGGTTGGTCAGCATCAGATCGTCAAGAATGCCGCCGTCGTCATTGGTGAAAAACCCATAGCGTTGACGCTTTTCGCCCAGGCCCAGCAGGTTAACCGGCACCAGACTTTCCATTGCGCCGGCGGCAGCGCCATAGCCCGCCTCGTGGCGCACCAGAACCTGACCCATGTGGCTGACGTCAAACAGACCCGCTGCCGCGCGGGTATGCAGATGCTCACCCATCACACCAAGCCCATATTGCAAGGGCATTTCGTAGCCTGCAAAGCCTGTAATCTTGGCGCCGCGCGCCTTGTGCAGGGCCGTCAGGGGCGTCTGGTGCAGATCGCTCATGGCGCATCTCCCTTCTTCGTCAGGACCGGGCACATGATGAAATGGCATCCGGCATCAGTGCTGCGCATGATCATGCGCCTGATGCCCCCTCTGTCCTTTCGCCTGAGATCGCTATCCCTTCGGCGTCCCGGGCGTGTCCGGGATCTCTCCAGAGTTGTCGTCAATCGTAAGGTCCTTGCGCCTGAGAGTTTCCGGGGCGGTTGCTCCTTCGGCACCGGCGTTGCCGGTTCTCCCTTTCCGATTGCGGTGCACCGTAGTGTACAGAGCGAGTCGTCGCAAGACCCATCCTGCGCGACGCATTCAAGACATCGCGAGGGGATTGACCCGCGCCGTGGGACACGGCACATCGGTTGAGGTCAAAGTTAAGAGGATAAAGTGAGTTCGGGGTTCTTTTTCGGCTACGGCAGCCTAGTCAATCGCGGGACACATACCTACGCGAACGCTCAGCCTGCGCGCCTGCAAGGGTGGCGGCGCATGTGGCGCAAGACAGACCTGCGCGAGGCGGCCTATCTGACCGTTGTACCCGATGAAGGCTGTGAGATCGATGGGCTGGTGGCCGGAGTTCCCAGAGACGATTGGACATCCCTTGACGAACGCGAGCGGGCCTATGCAAGAGTATCCGCGCGTCATCAGGTCGAGACCACGCTGCCCCATGATGCGGATCTTGTGGTCTACGCCATCAAGGATGGCGCGCATCACCCACCGGATGCCCAAAGCCCTGTTTTACTGAGCTATATCGACGTTGTGGTGCAGGGATATCTGCAGGTGTTCGGGGCGGAGGGCGTTGCGCGTTTCTTTGCAACGACAGGCGGATGGGATGCGCCTGTTCTCAACGACCGGGCAGCGCCGGTTTATCCCAGGCACCAAGTGCTGAGTGCCCGCGAACAGGCACTTGTGGACGACGGTTTGACCCGGGTCAACGCACGCGTGGTTCAGGCAACACGCTAGCGGCGGTGGTCAAAGATCTGCAACAGCCGCACCTGCCGCTGGAACGGTTCCACTTTCGGTTTCTCGTATTTCGAACCGGCTACAATGCGATGCGCCAGCCAGAAGGCGAAGATGCCAAAGATCAAACCTCCGGCCGCCTGCCCGATGAGAACGCCGATGGGCCCGAGAAAGTACGCACCCAGCAAAACGAACGGAATTGTGCCAAGTGTGTGCCGCGCCCAGTTGGTGAGCGTTGAATAGACCGCGCGGCCAAGGTTGTTGAACGCCGCATTGGCCACAAAGAGCATACCATTGAAAAAGAAGGCCAGCGCCAGCGGGCCACAGAAGATGTAGATGAGATCCTTGGTTATGCCCTCGGCCTCGAACAAAGCCGCAATCGGCGCACGAAGGGCAAACAGCAGCGCCGTCATGAACAGTACAAAAAGTGCGGTGAACTGGATTGCCGCACGCAAAGTGTTACGGACCCGGTCCAAATCACGCGCACCATAGTTCTGACCAATGATCGGTCCCACGGCCCCTGAAAGAGCAAAGATTACGCCGAAGGCCAATGGCGTCATGCGCGCCACAATTGCCATCCCCGCCACCGCTGCCTCACCGAACTCGGCCATTGAGCGGGTGACATAGGCTTGTCCCACCGGCGTGGCCAGTTGCGTCAGGATGGCCGGCGCCCCAATGGCCAAAACCGGCGGCAGATCGCGGATCAGACCTCTTGGTGCGGGACGTACGAACCCGCCATGGTGGCGCAAGATGGGCAACAGTGCCGTGGCAGCGATGGCAAGACGCGCGGCCACGCTGGCCAAGGCCGCCCCGGTCAGATCAAGGTTCAGACCAAAGATCAGGATCGGATCCAGAACAGCGTTCACCGCACCGCCTACAAGCGTGGCGGCCATCGCGCGCTTGGCATCGCCGTGGGCGCGCAGGATCGCCCCGCCCATCATTCCGATCATCAAAAACGGCAGCGAGGGCACGATGATCTGGAGGTAGTGAATGGCCAGATCCGCGGTTTCGCCGGTCGCTCCCAAAAGGGCCACGAATATGGGCAGGTTGACCCAGACCAAACCCGCAAAGGCCGCTCCGAATACAACACCGTAAATCAGGGAATGCGTGGCCTGCGCCCGGGCCTTTTCGCGCTCTCCAGCCCCCAATGCCCGCGCGACGAGGGCCCCGGCAGCGATCGCCATCCCAATGCCGAACGACGTGGTGAAAAACAGGATGGCGCCTGCATATCCCACCGCCGCGGCCAGTTCTGCCTTGCCCAGCATCGAGATGAAGATCATGTCGATGAAATCGACCGCAAATATCGCGATCAGGCCGATGGATCCCGCCAGCGACATTACGGTCACATGGCGAAACAGGCTTCCACTCAAGAACACGGCTTGCTCGGTGCCTATTGTCATGGTTTGCCTCCGCTGCTTGCGCACGCAAACAGGTTTTCAGAGATCTGCCAAGCCAACGGGTGCAATCCAAGTCTTTTTTGAAAAGACTTTGCAAAAGCTTTCTCAAAGCTTTTGTGCGCCCTCTTTGATCCGGATCACTTGTAAAAGCGGCAGAACCTGCGACATGTCCGGGCCATGGCTTTGACCGGTCAAGGCTTTACGCAAAGGCATGAAAAGCCCACGACCCTTTCGACCTGTCGCCTCTTTAACAGCCGTCGTCCAAGTGCCCCAGGTGTCCGCGTCGTAGGGACCGTCGGGCAACATCGCCATCGCTTCGGCCACGAACGCAGCGTCTTCGTCGTCAACGACCGGATCGGCCCCGTCGCGAAACAGAGACCACCACCCATCGAGGTCACCAAGCGTGGTGATGTTGTCGCGCGCCACCAACCAAAAACGTTCCGCCAGATCGGTCGGCACGCCGACCTGTGCGATGTGATCCGCGACCGCCGCGTAATCCAGCGATTGCAGATGACGGGCTGTAAGCGGCAACAAGTCATTGGCATCGAACTTGGTTGGGGCCGCGCCGAAATGCGAGATGTCAAATCCATCGATCAGTTCGGACATGTCGCTGCGCAGCTCGACCGGATCAGACGAGCCTAACCGCGCCATCAGCGACAAAAGCGCCATCGGCGCGACGCCTTGGGCGCGCAGATCACGCAAGCTGAGCGTACCGAGACGTTTGGAGAGGGACTCGCCCTGCGGACCGGTCAACAGCGAGTGATGTGCAAAGCTGGGCACGCTGCCACCAAGTGCCTGAATAATCTGAATTTGCGTTGCGGTATTGGTCACGTGGTCAGAACCGCGCACAACGTGGGTGACGCCCATCTCGGTGTCGTCCACAACCGACGCTAAGGTATACAAAACCTGCCCATCACCGCGGATCAACACCGGGTCCGAAACACTGGCGGCGTCGATCGAGATGTCGCCGAGGATCCCGTCGGTCCATTCGATCCGTTCCTGATCAAGCTTGAAGCGCCAGACACCGTTGCCACGTTGCGCCCGCAAAGCACCTTTTTCGGCCTCCGACAGGGACAGGGCGGCACGGTCGTAAACCGGCGGAGCGCCCATGTTGAGCTGTTTCTTGCGTTTGAGATCCAGTTCTGTCGGTGTTTCGAACGCCTCGTAAAACCGCCCTATCTCGCGCAGTTTGTCGGCCGCCGCGGCATAACGGTCGAGTCGGTCCGACTGCCGCTCAACGCGGTCCCAAGTCAGACCCAGCCATTCCATATCCTGTTTGATCGCATCGACATATTCTTCCTTCGACCGCTCGGGGTCGGTGTCGTCGATGCGCAGGATAAACGTGCCGCCGGATTTGCGAGCGATGAGAAAGTTCATCACTGCCGTGCGAAGGTTGCCGACATGCAAGTAGCCGGTGGGTGACGGCGCAAAACGGGTCGTGGTCATGGGTGTCTCCTGTTGCCGGGGCACATGTCACAAGCGCTTGGGATTGTCTAGATCAGCCTTGGGTCGGCCAGGCGCGGTGTTCATCATCGATCACCACGCGGTGGGCATGGATGTTGCCCGTCGTGTATGCGCGCAGATGCGGGTGATCGGCGGGAAGATCGGGGTGTTCATGCGGGATGATCTCGGGTGTTGCGGCCGGCCAGACTCGGTGCGCCATCACGGTGGCGGCCAAACCCAAGACGGCAAGAACGCCCAAGGTTGGCCCCAGACCAATCACCACCCCCGCCCAACCCGCCAACGGATAGGTAACCAGCCAGCACGCGTGGCTGAGCGCGAATTGTGCGGCGAAAACAGCGGGGCGGTCCTCTGCATGGGCCGAGCGACGCAAGAGCCGACCCGAAGGTGTCAGCACAGCGGCATAAAGCGTGCCCAACCCCGCCCATCCAACCAGCATCAGATCCCAAGAGAGACCAACGGTAATGCCGGCAGCGAGTGCGAAGCTCAGGACGACAAGCCCGGTGGCGCCGGCCATCATCACAGGCCGGTCGGGCATCCTGTCTAATAGGCGCGGCAGCATCAATGCCATGGCCATTGACCCAGCACCATAGCACCCCACGGCGATAGCCAAGTCCGTTTCCGACCCTGAATAGGTACCGCGCACCAGAACCACGGTATTCACCAATACGAAAGCGCTGGTGGCGGCCGCCAGGAAATTCAGCGCCAGCAACCCGCGCAAACGGGGCGTGGCAAGATAGATGCGGATGCCTCGGGTCAACCGCTCGCGAAACGGACGTTCGGCGACGCCGGGTTTGACGGGCGGCACGGCAGCCTGCCAGATCAGTCCCGCAGAGGCGGCGAAACCCAGAACGGTGCCAAGAAAAAGCCAGTTGTAGCTTATGAAACTCAGTAACAAGCCGGCCAGCGCCGGGCTGGCGAGGTTCTCGATGTCATACGCCAGACGCGACAGAGACAGCGCGCGTGTGTAATCGCCCTCGTCCGGCAAGACATCCGGCAATGTGGCTTGAAAGGCCGGGGTGAACGTGGCCGATGCCGCCTGCAATGCAAAAATCAGCATATAGATTTGCCAGATTTCGGTGACGAACGGCAAACACACGGCAATGGACGCGCGAACCATGTCCGTCGCCACCAGCACGGCACGGCGCGGCAGCTTTTGCACCACGGCCTGCATGACTGGCGAGAGGCCCACATAGGCCACCATCTTGATGGTGAGCGCAGTGCCCAAGACCGCCCCGGCGCGTTCACCCGCCAGATCAAAGGCCAAAAGCCCAAGCGCAACGGTCAGAAGCCCTGTGCCCAGAAGGGCCAGAGACTGCGCTGCGAAAAGGCGGGCAAAAGTAGGATGACAAAGGACGCTAAACACGGAGAAAGTCTAGGGCAAGCGAGCCTGGTGTCCAAGATACCTAACGAGGGTGCACCGGCCAGATTTTTGAAAGGTCCCCTAGGCCAGTTCGGATCAACTGGGCCAGCACATCCATCTCGATATCGTCCAGCTTGTTGATGTACAAACAGGATTTTCCGTGCTTATGCTTCCCCAAGCGACCCAGAAGGTCATTGTAGTCCTGATAGCCTGGCATGATGTAAATCGACAGCGCCGCCTTTCTGGGGCTGAACCCCGTGGCCAGGAAGTCACCTTCGCGACCACTTTTGTAGGTATAGTGATAGCGACCGTAGCCGACGATTGAAGGGCCCCACATCACCGGTTTGAACCCGGTAATGTCCGCAAAAAAGGAAAGAAGAGTTTCGGCATCCGCCCGTCGGCGATCGGGCGTAACGCCAGCGATGAAGTCGGCCGGTGCACGGTCAGAAGCTTTGGTTTTGTTCTGGGTCATCAGCGGGATCAAGCTAGTTGTTTTTCACGTTCGCGTGACGCGCACGGCCACGCTCCAAAGCTGCGCTACACTTGCCAAGACTATCACAGGAGGATTGTCATGACCCGTCCCATTTCACGCCGCACGCTGCTGGCCTCTGCCGCTGCCTTGCCCGCCGCGTCCGCCCTGCCCGCCTGGGCCACCGCCCCGATGCTGGGCGCGGCCACTCCATTGTTTAACCGCTTCAATCTGGGCGCATTCGAAGTGACCACGTTGTTGGTGGGATCCGCCACGCGCGACAACCCGCAATCCATTTTCGGCATGAACGTAAGCGAGGAAGAGTTCGCGGCTGCATCAGAAGAGGCGTTGATCCCAACGGATGAGGTGCAATTCTTTTTTACGCCGACAGTGGTCAATACCGGCTCGGAGCTGGTGCTATTTGACACCGGGCTAAATGCCGAAGGCACAACCAAGGCACTGGAACAGGCCGGCTACACCTCGGATATGATCGATCTGGTCGTGATCACGCATATGCATGGTGATCACATTGGCGGCTTGATGAACGGGAGTGACCCAACCTTCGCCAATGCAAGCTACGTGACAGGGGCGGTTGAGTTTGATGTGTGGGCGAAAGCCGAAAACGAGGCATTTGACGCCAATATGCGCCCGCTGGCCGAGAAGACCACGATGATTGAAGACGGGGCTACTGGATTTTCCGGTCACACGGCCATGGCGGCCTTCGGGCACACGCCAGGCCACATGGTGCATATGATCGAAAGCGAAGGCAAAAGCCTGATGATCATGGCCGACTTTGCCAACCATTACGTCTGGTCGCTGGCGCATCCTGACTGGGAAGTGCTGTTTGATATGGACAAGTCTGCGGCGGCTGCCACACGTCGGCGCTTGCTTAGCATGCTGGCCACGGAGAAGTTGCCGTTCGTGGGTTATCACATGCCCTGGCCCGCAACCGGCTTTGTGGAGACTCGGGGTGATGGGTTTCACTATGTACCCACATCGTATCAATTGATGCTGTAGGGCTTTCGCGACCGCGTGCCTTGCGGCATAGAAGCCTGCATGACACAGCCTCCGGAGCCGACACTTGACTGGATGCACGAGGTGGCCCGCCAAACGGTTGCGGACCTGCCCAAGGCGTTTGCAGAGGCGGCCAATGCGGTAGTGTTACGCGTGGTGGATTGGCCATTGCAGGAAATGCTCGACGGGTTCGAAATGGACGACCCGTTGCGTCTGACCGGGCTTTATGACGGCATTCCGCTGACCCATAAATCCGTCTTTGATCAACCCACCGGCCCGGACACCGTTTGGTTGTTCCGAGAACCCATTCTGGCCGAATGGCGGGACCGGTGCGATGTCGACCTTGCCGATCTGGTTGCGCATGTCACAATCCACGAGTTTGCCCATCACTTTGGTTGGTCAGACGATGACATCGCCGCGATTGATCGCTGGTGGGAGTAACTTGCGTGTGAGGCGCAAAGGCGTGATTTGAGCGGAGCACGAATTGGCTCCACCTTCGTTGGCAACCCAAACGCCATCGAAGGAAAATTGTCATGGAATATGTAAGCAAGACACTCTCGCGCCGCGGATTTCTGTCTGCGCTTTTGGTCGTTCCCGCGACCGCGGCATTGGTTGTGACCGCCGCGCCGGCAGACGCACGCGGTGGGCCCGACCCGGATGAACGCCCCGGGTCCAAACCGCGCCCGACCCGCAGTCGCCGTCGGCGTAAATACGGCAAGCGCGTGCACCGTCGAAACGGGCATTTCCGCCGCCGACGCACTTTTGGCCGACCTGTGCATCGCACCCATCGCCGCCGCAATGGTGTCCGGATCAAGAAAGTCTTCCGGTTGGGCGGGCGCAAACACTAGGGCGCGTTCACGGACCGCACGCGGATATGTCATTTGAGCACGGCGCGGGCCGCGCCATATCAAATTCCAGACGCCTAAAACACAGGAGAAGACCATGACGAAGACCAATGAAACCGTGTCGCGCCGGACCATTCTAACCGGTGTTCTGGGTGCCTTGCCCGTCGCAGCGGCCGCCCTGCTTGCGGCCAGTCAGGCACAGGCTGGTGGCGATCCCGATGGCAAGGTGATCTTCAATCCGCGCGAGGGTCAGAAACCCATCAAGGGTCGCACGCCTCCACAAGGCAAAGGGTGACGACATCACCCGATCGCTGGGTATCTAGCTGCCGTCGCGCCAACGGTTGATGATCGGATAGCGGCGATCCAGCCAGAAGGCACGTTTTGACAGGCGCGTGCCTGGGGCAGACTGAAAACGTTTGTATTCCGAGATATAGAGCAGATGTTCAACGCGTTTGGCGTCTTCGCGGGTGTAGCCTGCGGCAACGCAATCTTCGATGGAACCGTCCTGATCCACCAGGATGTCCAGAATGCCATCCAGCGTTGGATAATCGGGCAGCGAGTCACTGTCTTTTTGATCTTCTCGCAGTTCGGCCGAAGGTGGTTTTTGAATAATGTTTTCAGGGATCACCGCACCTTCAGGCGCCAGCATCCAATCGCGGTGATTGGCATTGCGCCAGCGGCAAATGTCAAAAAGACGTGTTTTGTATAGGTCCTTCACCGGATTATAACCGCCTGACATATCGCCATAGATCGTGGCATACCCCACGGCGACCTCGGATTTGTTGCCTGTGGTCAAAAGCATCTCTCCAAACTTGTTGGAAAGCGCCATCAGAAGCAGGCCGCGCAGGCGGGACTGGATATTTTCCTCGGTGATCCCGGGCTCGGTGCCTTCAAAGAGCGGGGCGAGCGTATCGGTGATGGCCGCGCGCCCTTCGGCGATGGGCACGAAGTCATACCGACAGCCAAGGTTTTTTGCGCACGACTTGGCATCGTCGAGCGACGCTTGGGACGTGTATTCCGATGGCAGCATCACGCAGCGCACATTCTCGGGACCCAAAGCATCGGCGGCGATGGTGGCAACGATGGCGCTGTCGATCCCCCCGGACAGACCTAATAGCGCCTTCTTGAACCCGGTTTTGCGCATGTAATCGCGCAACGACAAGACCATGGCATGGTAGTCCGTTTCCAGCGTGTCGGGGATTTTCGCAAGTGGTCCTTGCTCGATCCGCCAGCCTTCATCGGTGCGCACCAAGTCGATATGCGCGATCTCTTCATGCATCAACGGCATCTGCAGAGCCAAAGCGCCGCCAGGGTTAAGCGCGAAGGTCCCGCCATCAAAGACCTGGTCATCCTGGCCGCCGACGAGATTCAAATAGATAAGCGGCAGACCCGTTTCGACAACTCGCTGAACCATCAAGTGGTGGCGCACCTCAAGCTTGCCGCGGTAGTAGGGCGAGCCAGGATGACCAGGTCTTTGATGGCGGGACCTTCGCGCTTAACCCTGGCGGCGCTTTGGCTCTGCAGAT
>JBCBTE010000061.1:0-16782 GCA_039818805.1 Pseudomonadota bacterium | reverse complement strand
CACATATGATATTTGTTCGAGTGGCACTAAGCTATCTTATGTGCCGACCTTAGCGGTGCGGCCGAGCGAGATGCGCGGATTGGAGTATCTTCCTAACGCCACCAAAAACCGCATGACGCCTTGCGTTTTGCTGGCTCCATGGAGCAGTGCGCACTCAATTGGTAGTGCAGTAGAACGGCTAGAGTTAGCGTATCCACACGGTAGTTACTTCCTAGATATTGACCGTGATTACCATTTTTCCAATCCTGACGCTCCTGCACAGATGGAGCTTCGCCAACTCTGCGACTCCGCAAATTCCTATGAATCTTGGTGCGAATTTATCGCGGAACATCCTAGAGTGATGCCGTGTTTACAATTGCAGAACCAAACTGAAGCAAACATCCGAACACAGATTAATCGTTATCGTGATTTGGATAGATCATTCGCATTGAGAATCTTCCGGAACCGGCTAGCAGAAAACTTAAACGAGGCCGTTGCAGCTTTGGCTGCCGAGGGCGCAGCGGACTTTACAGTAATCTTAGAAGGTGGTTGGGCGCAAGATGCGCTTCAATTGCCTGCTTGGTACACCGGGTTAATCGGAAATGCTCTAGCAAATATCAACGCTGATGTTCCTATCGTGGCCTCCTGCACGACGATGCCAAAGGCGTTCACACCGTACATCGGTCGGAGTGAAGTTCCCTTTGGGAACCGGCTATTGGTAAATCAGGTCCAAGCCTTCACAAATGACCGAAGAGTTATTTATGGAGATTGGGCCAGTACGCGTCCAAGAGAACAACGTGGCGGTGGCGGCATCGAAGTACCTCCACGGATCGACTATCCGCTAAACGACGCGTGGTGGATTTATCGTAACCCCGGAGAAAACTGGACGTTCATAACAGCAGCTCAACGACTGGTTGACGATGAAGATGTCTGGGATGGAAATACTGGTCAATGGGGGGAGCAAATGATTGCTGAGACCGCTGTAAGTCAGCACTTGGGAATAGACACGCTGCAGAAAAACGTTTCTGTCCGAGTGAATTTACACCTTCATCGCCAAGCATTCTACGGAACAGATTTGCCGCCGATGGAAGAACTAGAAGACGATTGGGAGGATTAATTCTTAAATTCGTTTTCTACAAAACATACCTGCTCAAATCGGCGGACTTCATCAGTTCTCCGAGGTTGGCCTCGACGAACGCGGCATCCACCACGATGGCCTCGCCTGACCTATCCGGGGCTGTGAAGGACAGCTCTTCGAAGACGCGTTCCATCACCGTGTAAAGACGACGCGCGCCGATGTTTTCGACGGTCTGGTTCGCCTCGGCGGCGATGCGGGCGAGCGCCGCGATGCCGTCTTCGGTGAAGCTCACCGCGACCTCCTCGGTGCCCATGAGGGCAGAGTATTGCCGGGTGAGGGCGTTGTCGGTCTCGGTCAGGATGCGGACAAAATCAGCCTCGGTCAGCGCGCGCAACTCAACCCGGATGGGCAGGCGGCCTTGCAGTTCGGGCAGAAGGTCGGAGGGTTTGGCGATGTGGAAGGCGCCCGAGGCGATGAAAAGGATATGGTCGGTCTTGACCGGGCCGTATTTGGTCGACACTGTCGTGCCCTCGATCAGCGGCAGAAGATCGCGCTGCACGCCTTCGCGGGAGACATCGGCGCCGCGGGCATCGGCGCGGGCGCAGACCTTGTCGATCTCATCGAGGAAAACGATGCCGTTCTGTTCGACCGCCTCCATGGCGGTGCGGTTGACGGTGTCGTCATCGAGCAGTTTGTCGGCCTCTTCCCCGATCAGCACCTCATAGCTTTCGGCGACGGTCATCTTCTTGCGGGTGGTGCGGCCGCCGAACGCCTTGCCGAAGATATCGCCGAGGTTCATCATGCCCATCTGGCCGCCCGGCTGACCGGGGATGTCCATCATGCCCATGGGGTTGGAGGTGTCGGTGATGTCGATCTCGATCTCGGTGTCGTCAAGGTCACCGGATTTGAGTTTGCGGCGGAACATGTCGCGCGTGGCCTCGCGGGCGTCTTCCCCGGCGATGGCGGCGATCACGCGATCCTCGGCCTGTTGGTGGGCGCGGGTCTTGACGTCTTCGCGCATGAACGCGCGGGTCTCAATGATGGCGGCATCCACGAGGTCACGGATGATCTGTTCGACATCGCGGCCGACATAGCCCACTTCGGTGAACTTGGTGGCCTCGACCTTGATGAATGGGGCGCGGGCCAGTTTGGCCAGACGGCGCGAGATTTCGGTTTTGCCGACGCCGGTGGGGCCGATCATCAGGATGTTCTTTGGATACACCTCCTCGCGCAGGTCATCGGCGAGCTGCTTGCGCCGCCAGCGGTTGCGCAGGGCCACGGCGGTGGCGCGCTTGGCGTCGCTTTGGCCGATGATGTAGCGGTCAAGTTCCGAGACGATTTCGCGCGGGGTCAGGTCGGTCATTGTGTGCCTTATGGTTTGAACAGGGCGAACCTAAGCATGAGGGGGCAAAAGGCAAGCGTTGACGGGACATCACGGCAGGTGAGATTGACGTGAGGGGTGGTGCGCGATGCGATGCTTGGCGTTAGGTTGGGGGCATTGTTTCATCCCCTGGAGATATACGATGCAAAATCGCAGAGAATTCCTGAGAGTTGGTTTGGCGGCGGCGACGGCGGCCGCGGCATTGGGCGTGGCCCCGGCGCTGGCCGGTGGTCATGGCCGGATTGGCGAGTTCACCGGCGCCAGCAACCACGTCACGACGGGCCGCGCCGAGGTAGTGGTGCAAGGCGGCAAGGCCGAGGTCATCCTGCTGGACGATTTCAACTTTGACGGTGCGCCCGATCCCAAGGTGGCGCTGGGCAACAATGGCTATGATGCCTCGACCCTGATGGGCAAGCTGCAGAAAAACAAGGGCAAGCAAAGCTATGCCGTGCCGGCGGGCATCGACACGGCGAAGTACAACGAGGTCTGGATCTGGTGCGAGAAGTTCAACGTGCCGCTGGGTGTGGCCAAGCTGAACTGATCCGGCCTTGCGGGCACAAGATATCGGGGCCGGCCGCGCATGCGCCGGCCCTTATTCTTTGTCGTGGGTCAGATCGTCGTAGGGCGGCAGGCGATCCTTGCCGGGGAAGTCCGGCAGCATTTGCATCAGACGCACGCGCAGTGCGGTCCAAAACGTGCCAAGCCCCGTTACGATTGAGCCCAACACCAGCATCAGCGTGGGAATCGACAGATCGTTGTCGCCCAGTTGCATGGCCCAGAAGATCAACGCGGCGAGATAGCCCAGACCGGCGGTCAGGAAGGACCGGCGGTCGATGATCAGTGCGAAGATGGTGATCAGGACAAGACCAAGGGCTGTCAGCAGCGTGCCCAACGCGCCGTCCACGTTGTAGACGGTCATCATCACCGTGTTGACCAGCGCCGGGGCTGCCAACAGATGCAACCAGAAGGCCGAGCGCGCCATGCGCCCGACGCGGTGCGGGTCGCGCATGTCAAACGACAGCCCTGCTGCAAAGGCAAGCAAACCGAAGATCAGGGTGCCGACCGCAAGACTTCCACCTTGGCGCAGGTCAAAAAGTGTTTCCCATTCATTGCCCAGCATATCGCCGGTGGTGAACGTGCCGGTTAGCCCGAACACCACCAAAAGCCCGTAAACCCCCGCGATGAACATCGAGAACGGCACGCGGAACGTCCGGTAATGAAACAGCATGGCGATGATGCCAAGCAGACCAAAGAGCGAGATGACCCAGCCCTGATCATCGGGCAGGCCGATTTTGTCCATGATCCACACGAAGAAACCACCGATCCCCATGCTGTAGCCAGAGACAAGCACAATGGACGGCAGGCTCATTCGGCGCTTTAGGGTAAAATAGGTCGCAGCGAACCAGCAGAGCCCCGCCAGACCAAGGGTGATCGCAACGATCCCGCCAATGGCAGTGGCGAAGGCCACGGCGCTGGAGATCAGAAGGACAAGGCCCACGGAGATGAAAATCTCGGCAAAGCCGCTGAACAGTTCGAATGGCTCATCTTCGGCCAGACCCTTGCCCAGCCGTCCGGCGCGTTGATGGGCCAACGCGGCCAGCCGCGCAGCCTGTTTTTCGTCTATGATACCGGCCGCAGTCGCGGCGCGCAGATCGTCCTGGTTCAATTCCATGATCAGTCTTGTCCGATCTGCTCGATCGTCAGGTTGCCGTTGGTGTAAACGCAGATATCCGCGGCAATGGCCATGGCGGCGCGGGCCACGTCCTCGGCCGACTTGTCGCTGTCCATCATGGCGCGCGCGGCGGCGAGGGCATAGTTGCCGCCCGAGCCGATGGCGGTGACATCATGTTCGGGTTCCAGAACGTCCCCTGCCCCGGTGATCACGTAAAGTTCTGACCCGTCAGACACGATCAGCATCGCTTCAAGTTTTTGCAGGTACTTGTCGGTGCGCCAATCCTTGGCGAGTTCAACGCTGGCGCGCTGCAACTGGCCCGGTGTGGCCTCGAGCTTGGATTCCAGCCGCTCCAGAAGCGTGAAGGCATCGGCGGTTGACCCGGCAAAGCCCGCAACCACGTCATAGCCGCCGGGGGACAGGCGGCGCACCTTGCGCGCGGTGCCCTTGATGACGGTCTGGCCAAGGCTGACTTGTCCGTCGCCCGCGATGACAACCTCGCCGCCCTTCTTGACGCCGATGATGGTGGTGCCGTGCCAGCCAGGAAATTCGTTGCTCATGTCCGCTCCTTTAACTTGGAGACCTATATGGAAGGCGGCGCGGGGCAACGCAAGCAGGACAAGGAAAAAGGGCCGCCGGATGGCGACCCTTTGGCATGTCTTAAAGCAATGTCAGATCGCGTCTTCGATCCAGCTTTGCAGGGCTGCCTTGGGCCGTGCGCCTGCCATGTTCGATACCACTTCGCCGCCCTTGAAGATGAAGAGCGCGGGAATGCCCCGTACACCCATCTGCGACGGTGCGTTGGGGTTTTCGTCAACATTCACTTTGACGATCTTAACCTTGCCGTCCATTTCGGCAGAGAGTTCTTCGAGCGCCGGGCCAATCTGTTTACAAGGACCGCACCATTCCGCCCAGAAATCCACTACGACGGGGATGTCTGAGTTTTTCACTTCGGCGTCGAAGGTGTCGTCGGTTACGGCAACGGTGGCCATGTTGTTTCTCCTTGAGGTCATGGTTGGACCTGAACGTAGGAAGAGGCAGCGGGAGCGTCAAGCTATATGGGTGGTGACCAGCGCTTCTGTCACAAGATCGTGTGGCAGGGCCATAAGGGTGGCGTTGCGCGTCCACAGCAGCGCGGTCTCGATCCGGTGGTCTGGATAAATCTGTTTGAGGGCATGGGCATAGGCCCCCATCTGGCGCAGCAGCGCGTCGGGAACCTGTGCCGGCATGTCCGGCACACTGGCGTTGGTTTTGAAATCGACGGCCAGAACGTGATCGGCTGAAACAATCAGGCGATCAATCGTGCCATGAATCCGGCGGTTGTCCAGCGCGGTCAACGTGGCGGTGACAGAGACCTCGGCCAATGCGGCTGGCGAAAACAGCGCGGACAGCGACGGCTTGGACAGAACCCGATCCGCCTCGGCCAGCAACAAGGCAAGTTCGTCGTCTTCGGCAGCGTCCGGCCCGTGTGCCAAAAGCATGGCCGCCGTGTCGGGCCATTGGGTCAGTGTGACCTGCGGCAGTACTTCCAGAAGGCGGTGTATTTGCCGCCCGCGTCGCTTGGCGGCGTCTTCGTCCAGACCCGTCTCGCCCGGCAGGGCCTTGGCCCCGCCAAGATCAGAGGGCGCCAGCGTGCCCGGGATGGGCTGCGGTGCGGGAGCGGGAGAAGCAAAAAACGTCGGCAGAATTGGTGCGCTTGCCTTGGTCTCGGTGTCGTCCCTTGTCGCGGTCAGCGACCAGTTGCCACTTTGCAGTCGCAAGCCCTGCCCGCCTGCGAAGTCGTGCCCGGACGCCGCCGCCCCAAGCATGCCGCGCCGCACCTTGCCGTACCAATCGGCACCGGATTTATCCAGCTCACCGGCGGCGGCCACGATCAACCATTGTTCCGCGCGGGTCATGGCCACGTATAAAAGCCGGTCGCGCTCGGCCTGCTGGGCGGCGCGTTTCCGATCATCCACGGTGCGCAGGGCGTCGGGCGCGTGATCCTTGCCGGGGCGCCAAAGCGCGATGCCGTTCACGGAGGCCAGTTTGTGATCCATGCGGATATCACGCTTGCCACAGTCGGGCAGGATCACGATGGACGATTCCAGCCCTTTGGCGGCATGGGCCGTCATGACGCGGATGCGGTTTCCGGCGCTGTCGGGCTGCCGCTTGATTTCCATTTCGTCGGTTTCCATCCAGACGAGGAAGCCGGTCAGGCTGTCGATGGCGTTCCGCTCGTACGCCATTGCCTGGGACAAAAGCGCATCGATGCCATCCTCGGCCTCGGGGCCCAGACGCGACAGCAGCTTTTTGCGCCCGTCGTGGCGGGTCAGGATGCGTTCGATCATGTCGTAGGGCCGCAGGTAATCCGCGCTGTCGCGCAAATCTTTCAAGATGGCCATCGTGTCTGGAAATTCGTCCGCCCTGTCACGCAGGGCGACCCAAAGATAGGGGGTCGTCCGTTTGTGCGCGAGGTCAAACAAGTCCTGTTCGCTCCACCCGAACAGGGGTGAGCGCAACGCGGTTGCCAGCGAAAGGCTGTCTTCGGGCGTGGCCAGAAAGCTTAGCAAGGCGGCGATGTCCCGCACCGCCAGCTCGGCCCCGACACGAAGACGGTCGGCCCCGGCCACCGGCAGGCCCAGCGATTTGCAGGCGCGAATGATCTCGTGGAAGATCACCGACCGGCGCTGCACCAGGATCAGGATGTCGCCCTCTTTGATCGGCCTTGCCGTCTTGCCATCGGGGTTGGGAAGTGGCGTGCCGATCATGTCCTTGATCGCTTGGGCGACCTGTTCGGCCAGGATGGTGTGCGGATCGCCCGGCGCCAGAATGTCGACCGGTTGATACCATGCGGGCACCTCGGCCGGGTCTGTCTTTTCAACCGCTGGCCAAAGATCAACCCGGCCGGGCATCGCCGACTTGAATGCCTTGTGCGGTTCGCGTTGGGTAAACCCGCTGCTTTCGTGCCCTGCAAACACCTGATCCACCAAGGACAGGATCGCCTGTGCGGAGCGGAAGGAATATTCCATCTCCATGTCTTGCAGCGGCGAGTCTGTGACGGACAAACGGTCCGCGAAATCCGTCTTCATGCGGTCAAACCCGTCCGGGTCCGCGCCTTGGAAGGAATAGATCGACTGTTTCTTGTCCCCGACGACAAAGATAGTGCGCTGTGCGTCGGGCCGGGCACCTTCGCCGCTGGTGAATTCCTGCGCCAATCGTTCGATCAGTTGCCATTGAACCGGGCTGGTGTCTTGCGCCTCGTCCACCAGAATATGGTCGATTCCGCCGTCCAGTTTGTACAGCACCCAATCGGCGACTTTGCGGTCGGTCAAAAGATCGCGGGCCTTAAGGATCAGATCATCGAAATCGAGCATGCCGCGGGTCTGCTTGGCGCTTGCGTAGGCGGGTAAAAACACCTGCGCGAAGCTGTGCAGCGCTTGGGCGGCGGACTTGGCGGCAAGGGCCTGTCGGCTGTCGCGCGCGTCTTGCACTCGGAGCATGAAGGCATCCAGCCGCGCGGCCAGATCAGGAATGTCCTGCCGCAGCTTTTTGGTGGGAAAGGGCTGTGCCGTGATCTCGGGCGTCTTTGCGCAAAAAGCGTTTTCGCCCGACTTGAGTAAAAAGACATCTTCGAGCGTCGGAAGATCCGCGAAGGATGGCTGTGAGACCGTCGATAGTTTGCAGGCAGCTTTTTCATTGTTGCCGCCGCTGGCGGACAAAACCGGCAAAAGGGTTGCGAAAAGGTTGGCCTCGTCACCAAGAAACACCTGCTGCGCCAGCGTCTGTTCGCTGGTTCCCGGGGCAATGCCCAGCGCACTGTCCAGATCTGCGCCGGACGGGTTGCGCGCGAACGCGTCGCGGTTGCGCACAATCTCGGCTGTCAGCGTGTCCAGCGTTTCCCCTGTGTAAAGTCGGGCGATTGCGTAAAGCGATTGGGCGTGGGGGCCGTTGGCGATCTGCTCGACCACTTCGGCACGCAGCAAGGCACCGGCGCGGTCTTCCATTTCGGTGAATTGCGGCGTGACACCGGCCTCGAGTGGGAACCGGCGCAGCAACGCCGAGCAGAACGAATGAATCGTCTGGATTTTCAAACCGCCCGGTGTTTCGATGGCCACGGCAAACAGGCGCCGTGCTTCTTTGAGAACCGTCGTGGTTATGGCGCCGTCCACCCCAAGCTCGGACAGTCGCTCTTGTAGGACACCATCGGGCAGCATCGCCCATGCGCCAAGCCGTTTGAACAAGCGGTTCTGCATCTCGGATGCGGCGGCCTTGGTGTATGTCAGGCAAAGGATATTTTGCGGGTCTGTTCCGGCCAAAAGCAGCCGCGCCACGCGGTCCGTCAGAACCTTTGTCTTGCCCGATCCGGCGTTGGCCGACAGCCACGTAGAGCGCGCAGGCTGCGCGGCGTCGACCTGGCGCTGGGTGGCGTCGTCACGCATCAACGCACCTCTTGCGGGGTGGCGGGATCTGTGACGCTCCACTCGCCAAAGCGGGCCAGCTGGTCATAGTCGCCTGCCTCGGCCTTGGTGAGCATCGCGCGGCGAGACACAAATCCGTGGGAGTCTTGCAAAAAGGTCGCAATCAGCGCTTCCAGTTTCGACCAGGTCTGGTCGGTTGGTTCATCGACCAGCGGGGCGGGCACCTCTTTCGGGTCGCTTCCCAGTCCGATGAACACCGCACGCGCGACACGGGCCGGCCCGATGTCGCCAAACCCGGCCCGTTCTGCAAGCGCGGCTTCGAGCAGCAATTGCTTGTCGAACGAGATTTGTTGCGGCCGCGTGGGTGGCGCGCCGGTCTTGTAATCGTAGATGTGCAAGGCGCCGGACCCGTCGATGTCGATACGGTCTGCCTTGGCCTTGAGCGTGAAGCCGAGCGTGCCGATCCTTGCCTGTGCGGGCACCTCGAAGGCGGCGGGTTGCGCCAGCGCGCGGCGCTGAATCTCGGTCTCGATGAACCAGTCTGCCACGCGATCCAATCGTGCCAGCCACATCGCCCGTGCTTCGCCCCACGGAACGTTTTCAGCCAGAACAGTCTCTGTCAGCTCGCGCAGATGATCACGTGTCAGCGTGTCAGGCGCGTCCGTCGTTTGTTGTACGAACCTTTCCAGCACATCGTGCAGAACCGTGCCGCGCAACAGCGCGTCCGGCGCTTTCATCAGCGGGTCAAGGGCGCGCAGCCGCAGAACATGCCGCGCATAGATCGCGTAGGGATCCCGGATCAGACGTTTGACTTCCGTGACTGAAAGCGTGTGCGGGCGTGCGGCGACCGGGGGTTTGGGTGCGGGTCGATGGGCGGGCGGCGCGGGATGCGTTTCTTCGAGCTGGTCCGCCATGTGCAACCAGACCTGGCCACGCCCTTGCATGGCTTTGAACGCGTCTGGCCCGCCTTGGCGTGGCAACCCGTTGAGAAGATTTTGCAACCGGTTCAGCCAACGGGAGGGAACGGTTTCGGCATCATCAGAGCGCACCGAGCGTGTCAGCCACACCTCGTTCGTGGCGGTCACGGCCTGTTGGAAATCGTGGGCCGACAACCCGATGCGGCGCTCGGGCAAGAGCAGACCCGCCTGATGGCGCAGCGCCCGGTTCAACCAAGGGTCGCGCGCGGGTGTCTCGGGCCATGTGCCCTCGTTCAGTCCGGCGAGGATCAGCACGTCGGCGCCTTGGACGCGCGCCTCTAACGTGCCCCAGATCAGGATCTGCGGATGCGTATCGGTGCGGCCGCGTACCGTTTCGCGCGACAGGATGGCGTGAAACAGGTTTGCGTAGTCCGTGGCAGACAGACCGCGTGCAACTTTTGCGTTTTCAGCCAGATCAGAGACGATTTTTTTGGCTTCGCGCCCCGCCTCGGATGTCCATAATTCGCCACTTCCGTCGCCAACAGGCCCCTGAGCAATGATGTTGGCCAGCGTGATGTGGGCCGAAACGCGCTGCGCCAGCGGCAAATCACCCTTGTCGCCGAGGCCCAGCAAATGCGCCCTGAGCCATGCGGACCATTGCGGCGCAAGCGGATCATCTTGTGTGCTGGCCCAGGCCATCACATCCGCGTCGGTGGGATAGGGCAGGCCTTTGCGCCGGAGATAAAGCTCAAGCTCGCGCGTCAGGCGCAGATGCGGTCCCCGATCCGATCCGCGATGACATAAAGGGTGTTTCAGCAAGGTCAGAAGCTGGGCGGTGTCGACGGGGCGGCACAGCAGGTCGGCGACATGGCGCAAGAACCGCCCGGGCGCGGATTGCTGTAGCGGTATGCCGGCGCTGTCATCCGGCACGATACCCCACCGATCCAGCGCCGAGGTCACTTGCCGGGTCAACATGCGATCCGGCGTGATCAGTGCCGCGGTCTGGACCTGTTCCGCCGCCTGCCGCAGGCGCATGGCAATGCTCAACGCCTCGATCCGCGTGGAGGGCGCCTCGACCAAGGTAAGACCGTCGGTTGCCGGGGCAATGTCGGGGTGCAGGGCGGGTCCATCGGTCAGCCATTCATCCGTGACCGGGGCGGGACGTAGGGCCAGTGACAGCAATCGATTGCGTGCCGGAGATTGCGGCGTTGCGCCGGGCCAAGGCCGGATGATGGATGCCGGTTGGTCGAGGTTTCGCAGCAGGTCCGCGAACCGGTATTGCGGGTGGTCTTCGCCGCTGCGCGGATCGGCCATGCTGTCCCAGACGCGAACCGGCAGATCGAAGTCGAACCCTGGCAGGACCACCGCGCCCAACGGCAGTTGCGCCACGGTCTGCATCAAAAGCTGCGTTGCGCCGCGTGAGCCCGTGGACCCGGCCAGAATGATCGGGTGTTCAGGCGGCCGGGTTTGCCAAAGCCGCGCATAGGTTTCAATCACGCGCCGTTGACGCGTTTCGACGTCCGGTGCGTCGCCGCTGGTCTCAAAATAGGGACTGATTATGCCCAGGAACGTTTTTATCCGATCCCAATGCCCGGATTGGTCGCCGGTATCAATCGCCGCGATATCCTGCGGCGTGACGCCTTCGCCATGCATTTCGTCCATCAGCGCGGCCAGGCTGTCCGACAGGTCGTACAAGGCGGAGCGCGGCGCAAGATCGGGCTCCGCGTCCAGCAGCGCGCCCACCAGATTGACCAGTTCGAGACGCCGGCGCAGCGGCGGAACCGGATCGGGAAGATGCGCCAGCCCAAGCGTTTCCCCAAAGTCCGTGATCAGGCTGATCCGTGGCAGCAATCGCGCGGGCCCTGCATCGAACAGGGCGCGCACGCGGCGGGCCATGCGGCGTGTGTTGACGATCAGATGGATGCGGGCCAGGTCTTCGGGCGGGGTGCCGGCATAGGCCGTCACCAGCCCGTTCACCAACTCTTTCGGAAAATCTGCGCCCAGCGGCATCCCGAAAATGCGAGGCTGTTCGGACGGCTCAAACATCGGCCCCATCCAACATCTTCTCGGCCAACATGATCCCGTCGGGCGAGCCAACGTCACACCAAAGCCCGGGATATTCCGCCGCGTGCAACCGACCGGCCTGCAACATCTTGTCCCACAGCAGGTTCAACGAAAACGCGTTGTGCCGGATCTTGCCGAGACCAGAGGGTTTGATGATCTGCACGCCCGAGTAGATCAGGCCCGGACCCCGGGCAGCCTGGCCGGTTTCAGAGCGAACAAAGTCACCCTGCCCCGCGTGGCCCACCGTCTGTTCGCGCGGGACGCAAAGCAGCAATGCGTCCATCTTGTCCGGCTCCCAAGCCGCCGCCAGTTGTGCAAGGGGATTTGGACCGCGCCAGACCGCATCGGTGTTCATCGTAAAGACCGGACCCGCACCCAGAAGCGGCAAGGCCGCGCGCAGCCCGCCGCCGGTTTCCAGAATGTCCGGCTGTTCATTCGAGATCATGATGTCGCGCCCGGCAAGATGGGCCGCAACCTGTTCCGGCAAGTAATGGGTGTTGACGACAATTCGTGGCACGCCGTGGCCAGAGACAAGATCGAGCGCATGATCTATCAGTGGCTTGCCGGCCACCGGGATCAGCGGTTTTGGCCGATCCGCGGTCAGTGTGCCCATGCGGGTGCCGAACCCGGCGGCAAAAAGCATTATTGCGCTGGGATTGTCGCACATTTTGATTTTAGCTGTTCCATCAATTCGGGGGAGGGGGCGGGTACATGCGCGGCGATGATGTCGCGCAGCGGTGCCAGTGCCGGATGTGTCAGATCGCGCTGCAACAGACCCCAAACACGTGGCATCAGGTCGACGTAATGCGGTTTTCCGTCGCGCACGCACAAACGGGCAAACACGCCCAAAATGCGCAGATTGCGCTGGGCACCAAGCGCGGCATAGGCCCGTTGAAACGGGTCAAGATCCAGATTGGCGGCCCGGGCATAGCGCGCGACCATTTGCGTCTCGATACTTGGCGGAACGTCGCGCCGCGCGTCCTGTAGCAGCGACACAAGGTCATATGCGCGATGTCCCAACATGGCGTCTTGAAAATCAAGCAAGCCGACCCGCGCGAGGCCGTCCCGGTCCGGCAGCCAAAGCAGGTTTTCCGCGTGATAGTCGCGCTGGATCAACACATCACACACCGGGGCATGTCGAGCGAGCAGGTCGTGCAGACAGTCTTTGAACCTGCCCGCGACATCCGGATCGCTGGCTGGTGAATACCAATCGAACACGAGGGCAGACAACGCGGTGGCCGTGGCGGCGTCGTAAAGCGCCAATCCTTCGGGTGGCGTGTGAGTGTGGAGTGTTGCCAGAAGATCAGTTGCAGCGGAATAGAGACTTTTTTCCAGCTCCGGTTGGTTGGAAACGACACGCGCAAAAAGATCGTCCCCCAGATCCTCGATCAGCAACAGGCCCGCGCAATCATCCTGGGCGTAGATACGCGGTGCGCTTAATCCGATGCCCGTCAGGTAAGTTGCGATTTTGACAAATGGCCGTACATCTTCGCCCTTGTCCGGCGGGGCGTCCATCAGGACGGCGTAACCCTGTATGTCCGGGCGAGCGAGACGCAGATACCGACGGTTCGACGCATCACCCGCCAACATCGAACGGTGCGCGTCGCCCCATCCCGCCGCGTTCAGGAACGCGTCGATCTTCGCACTGCGTTCAGTCATTCAACACGTCTCCAAGCCGTTCGTCCCAGCGCGGGTCACGCCAAGTTGCCGTCACGATGCGGCGATCATCGCCGCTGGGTGTCGCAAAGGCCAGCGTCAAGGCATTGTCCGGGGTCAAATCCGACAAACGGTCGGGCCATTCGACAAGGCACAGCGCCGTATCAAATGCGTCGGTCAGTCCAAGCTCGATCACCTCGTTGGAATCCGTCAGGCGATAAAGATCCGCGTGCCAGATCTCAAACGGCTTGGCCGCGTAGGTCTGCACCAGCGTGAAGGTTGGCGAGGGAACGTCCTCGGGCTGAGGCAGAAGGGCAAGGATCAGGCTGCGGGCAAAGTGGGTTTTGCCGGTGCCGACCGGTCCATCGAGCAGCAACACGTCACCCGCCGTGAGAATGCCCGCCAGTTGACGTGCGAACGCGGTTGTTTCTTCTTCCGACTGCAGGGTAATGGCGCATTTGCGGTTCGACATGCGCCGAACTTACACCCCGGCGGTCCACCTGCAACCGTGATCCGCCGTCAATTTGCGTGCTGGATCAGCATATTGTTGTCTTGCGTATCCACCTGGGACTGAATGATCGAGACCATAGCCGAGTTTCCCGGCAAAGACTGAACCCGACAGAGATGCCCCTGGCCTGATGTGTCGTGCAAAACGCTTTCGAGCGTGATGCGCTGCGTAACCGCGGCCTCGGCCGATGCCCAGAACGCATCATCCGGCAGTTTTCGGCGGCAGGCGGCCACAAAATCGGTCAACGACATTTCGGCGAAGGACGCATCGGGATCAATCCCCAGCAGAAGGCAGCACGGCTGATTGCACAGCAGTACAATATTGTTGGGTCCAAACACGGCGATGGCCTGATCACACGCGTCCAGGGCGGCCTGGCGCAGGTCGACCTGACTGCGGAAACGGCGCGTCAGCGACACCTCGTCGGAAATGTCTTCGAACAAAAACGCGATGGCGCCGTCGGGATGCGGTCGACCGGTGACACGGTAGGTCATTCCGTTGGGCAGCGACCAATCCTCGAAGTAAAGCCCGTCCGACGCGCTTGAAATCATCTCTTCGATTTGTGTGCGCCACGTGCTGTAGCTTTTGGGTTCGGGAAGAACCTTGTTGTCGCGCAGGCCGTCAAAGAACTGCATCAGGGGCGGCTGGCCCAACAGAAAGGTCGTCGGCAAACCGGTCAGATCCAGAAGAGCGGGATTAAAGAGGGCCAATTGGCGATGCCGGTCAAATACGGCAAGCCCAGTGGTCAGGTTTGCAAAGGTCTTGGTCAGGGTCTGGATGAATTCGCGGCGGACCAATTCGGCCTGCGCCACCTGCGTGACATCGCTGACGTAGATGATGCTGACCTCGCCGCGATGGGTGTGCTCGACTTCGAAATGGCGATCCTGCCCGGCACGCTCGCCCTCCAGGCACACGCGCGGCTCTTCCTCGGTGGTGTTGGCCGCGTCGATCAGTGTTTTTGCCTCGTCTTCGGAAAACTGTGCAAACAGCTTGTTCTGCCAAACGGTCTGGCCCACGGGATCAAAGATACGGATCGCGCAGGGCGCCTTGTTCAGAACGGTCACGTAGCGGGCAAGGACGGCATCCAGGCTGCGCGCGCGGTGCTGTGCGACGGGGTCAGGTTGGGCCGGGTCCATCAGGTCCACGCGTTGCGCGCCACGGCGGGCCGAGAGGCAAAGCGTGGCACCGTCATCCGAGGCCAGGGCGGGCAAGTCGCGGATTTCATTGTCCTCAAGCTCGGACAGGGATGTGGGCAAGGGCCCAAAGCGTGCGCCCAGCCAAGACCGCAAATCCGACCACTGCCGAATTTCACCAGTGGTCGCGCCGGGGAGCGCGTCGATCGACGCTTCCTGGTCGCTGAGCGCGTCATCGTGAAACAGGAAGCTGGCGGATTGTGCGGGAAGGATGTCCGAATTCGGATCATACGTGACAGATGCGCGGCCCAACCGCCCCAATATCCAAAGGATTATCAAGGCTGCGAAACTTGCCAACACCACCGCGCCGGCCACTCCGAGAGGCGAGAAATCAGGCATGAAACCGTCCAAGTGTCTTCTGTCTCTCTCACCCTGAGGCGGGATCGTTAACGATGTGTTAACGAAGGGACAGCTGTGCGGCAGGTGTGGCGGTTAGATTTCGATGGGTTGATTGACCCCAAGCGACCGTCTGTCTCCCAAAGGTTCTTCTTCCAAAAGGCTGCGCGGCCAAGCCACTTCGACAAATGCGCCGGAGCGTTCGGAAAATCCCTCGCGGGTCCGAAAGGATTCTGAGCCATTGGCAAAACTCAGGTCGGCACCGGAGCGTTCGAGCAGCGTTTTTGCAATGAACAGACCCAAACCCATGCCTTCGTATTCCGGTCGGCGCGGGTCCGCCGGCTGGCTTCGGCGGCGCATGAACGGCTCTCCGATCCGGCCCAAGAGCTGTGGGGGATACCCGCGCCCGTCATCCATGATGCGTACGGTGATGGTCTGGTCGTTCCAGTCGCTGTCGATCCAGACCCGGCCTTGCGAGAAATCGACGGCGTTTTGAATCAGGTTGCGCAAACCGTGGATGATCTCGGGGCGGCGCAGGATTGTCGGCTGTGGCCCGGCTTGCGCAATGTCGGCGACAACATCGAAATGCAGGGTTTTGCCACGATCCAGATGCGGTTCGGCGGCCTCTTCGACAACTGCGGTCAAGGGTGCATTGCGCAGGTGCAAATCGTCTTTTCCGGCGCGTCCCATGGACCGCAGGATATCGCGGCAGCGGTCCGCCTGGTCCTTGATCAAAAGTGCGTCCTCTCGCAGGTCGCCGTCTTCGGCCAATTCATCTGCCAATTCGGCGCTGGTCAGCTTAATTGTGGCCAATGGCGTGCCCAGTTCATGCGCTGCAGCCGCGACGACCCCACCGAGGTCGGTCAGTTTCTGCTCGCGGGCGAGCGCCATTTGCGTGGCTTGCAGCGCCTCTGACATTGCATCCATCTCCGAGACGATGCGCCGCGAATAGACGCCCAGAAAGGCAATGGCGATCACAATGGCGATCCAGTTGCCGAACAGAAACAGCGACGGCACGTTGATGATATCGCCCGCGACCGTGCGCAGTGGCAGGTAGAATTGCGTCAGCACCGACGTGATCAGAATGGCCGTCGAGCCCAGAAAGATGGTTGATGCACCGGTCAACGCCGAGGCGGAAACGGTCACGGGCCCGACGATCAGGATGGAAAAAGGGTTGTTCAGACCGCCGGTCAGGTACAACAGCAGCCCCAACTGCAGCAGATCGAACAGAACGATCATCAGTGTCTCGCGTTGGGACAGGCGCTTGTTTTCGGGAAAGACAAACCCGGCCACGATGTTGGTGATCACCGAAACGCCGACCACCAGGTAGCACAACCCGAACGCAAGCGAGAGGCCCAGCACCTGTTGCGCCACAACCAGCGCCGTCAGCTGGCCCGCAATCGCCCACCACCGCAAAAGAACCAGAGTGCGCAACCGCACCCAGTTCCGGCGATTGCCGATTTCAAGCAGGCTTTGCCTAGGGTTCGACATGCGTTGACCTGTCTCTCTTTCATTCGCCGTGGTGCTTGCTTACATGTGGCACAACATCGAGCGATTTCCTAGCAGGGTGGAGCCAAGCACATGACCCGTCTTCTTTCGAT
>JBCBTE010000060.1:0-16895 GCA_039818805.1 Pseudomonadota bacterium | reverse complement strand
GTCATAGGCCGTGTCTTCGGTAAATAAGCCGGTATCCGACAGGGAGCCGAACACCTCGTCGGTGGAGACCTGGTGAAAGCGGAAGTTGGCGGGTCTGCCTTCTGTGTCCCAGTAGTGCCGCGCCGCCTGCAGCAGCGTGTAGGTGCCCATGACATTGGTCTGCATGAAGGCGTCCGGCCCGTCGATCGAACGATCGACGTGGCTTTCGGCGGCCAGATGCAGGATCGCGTCCGGCCTGTGCGCTGTCAAGATCGCGTCCACCCGCGTGGCATCACGGATATCGGCATGCTCGAATGCGTAATTGGGATTGTCGGCCACACTGGCCACGTTTTCGAGACAGGCCGCGTAGGTCAACGCATCCAGATTGACAACCGAATGCCCTTTCGCGACGGCCAGCCGCACCACCGCAGAGCCGATGAAACCGGCCCCCCCTGTGACAAGCAGTTTCATGCCGCGCCCGTCCATGTGAAGGGGCTCTGGAATTCGGCGAAGGCGGGGGCGGATTTGTCCTTGTCCGACAGAATGGGCGTCTGCGTCAGGCCCCAGTCGATGCCGCAACTGTCCCACGCCAAAGCGCTGTCGGCGGCGGCGTCATAGTAGCCGGAGCATTTGTAGATGATTTCGGTTTGCGGCACGCGGGTCACGAACCCATGTGCAAAGCCTTCCGGGATCAGCAGTTGCAGGCCATTGTCGAAACTAAGTTCGAACCCGACCGATTGGCCGTATGTCGGTGACCCGTTTCGGATATCAACCGCAACGTCGTAAAGAGCCCCACGTCCGCAGCGCACCAGCTTGGCCTGCACCGAGGGCGGGGATTGAAAATGCAGCCCCCGCAACGTGCCGGCGGCGTCGGACATGGAATGGTTGTCCTGCACGAAATCAATGGTGATCCCGTGCTGGGCCAACGTGCGGCGGTTCCAGCTTTCGGAAAAGAAGCCGCGGGCGTCGCCATGGCGACGCGGTTCAAGCAACAACACACCTGGAAGGGCGGTTTCTGTGACCTTCAACGGGGGGCTCCCTGACTGGACTCGCCCCGACATAACAGCCGTTTGTGCCCTTGTCACGGTGGCCGGAACGCGACGCCGGAGATCAAGTCCCCGACTGCGCAATCTATCGCCGTGACAAGGCCAGCAATGCCCGCTTGTGTCTAGATGTAGAGACCACCGGTGACCGCAGTCCCGTCAATTGAACCGGGAATGAAATTGTCTGCCTCGCCGGACGTGTTGATGGCGCTGTTGATCGAGACCGAAAACCGTTTGCCCAGAGTGCCGGTCGTGTCGCCGGTAAAGGTCGCCTGTTTGAGCCACACAAGGCAGAACCCTTGTACGAAGAACGCCCCAGACGTGGCCCAGTTGATGCCTGCGTCCAGCATCAGCGTGGCCGTGTTGGCCGATAGGTAGGCATAGTTGTACATCACGGAGATCGAGGTGACCTGATTGCCAAAATAAAGGTTGGAATTCGCACAATCGACAAAGGATTGCTGGATCGAAATGGCCGAGCCCGGCCCGGAAAAGAACACCTCGTCAACGCGCACTTTCGCGTCCGAGCGCGTGGTGATGCCGTTGGCGGACGTCAATTCAAACCCTTCAATGGTCACTGCTGCGCCTTTGCTACACCGAAACTGCCGCGTTTTGACGGATGTCGGGTTGGCGACATCGCCGCGCACCGTGTATTCTCCGGCACCCAGCACGATCCCGTCGATATTGACCACTTCGTTGTAATCACCGGGACCGACCTGCAATGTGACGTCATACGTACCGCAATCAAGCTCCATCATGGTTTCGACGGCCTTGCCAATTGTGCGGAATGCGCCGCCTGCCACGTCGCTGAGCCCGTCATTGCCGTCGTCACCGTCAATGCGCACGTAATATGTCCGGTGCGCGTTGAGTGTTTCGCGCACACCGCCGCTTGGGAAGGACACCGCGCCGGTGGTTGCATCCACGTGCAACGCGGTAAGGAATGCACTGCCGTCCGGCGAGACCTTGATCGCGAAATCGTCCGATCCTGCGGTACCCATCTCGGCGCGACCTGACCAGCCGGTTTGAAACAGAAGGCTGGCAGTGTCGCCAGCGGCGTTCTTGTTGACCTTGATCTGGTGCCCCGCCCCGTCATGTGAAAAGAGCGCCGCATCCGACGCCACGGCAAGGCGATTGGTACTGTCGGCCGACGTGGAGATGCCAAGCTGTGGCAGCGACGCGATGTCGCCCGCCCCCTGCCATGTCGTTCCGTCGAAACGCAATGTTGCACCCGTGGGTGCGATATCCGCGCGCCAGCCAAGTAGAGGTGCGAAGAACTGCCACGTGTTGTCGGCCCAGGCAGCGACCATGTTGTCCTGACCAGCCCAGGCGTCTACGCCGGGGGTAGCCACGATGTAACGGTCGCCCTCCGAAGGATCTGAAGGGGGGGTTGCAAGGTCTGCACTAAGGACGCTGAGTTGTGTGACAGCGTCCAGGATCCGCAACGCCTCGTTATGGGTCACATGTTTCTGCGCTTGTGCCGCTTGCAGGTAAGGCAGGCCCAACACGGGGGACGTTTCGGACATTTGGAAGCTCCATCTATATGTGACTGCGGATCGTGGGCGACAGTCACATGGGGGTTTTAAGCCGTTGTTAAGCCACCGTTCGCAGCCCCTTCCAAAGGCGGCCAGTCGTTTCAAAACCATCTAAAATCGCTGGGATAAGACAGAAAACAAACACATTTTTCCCCCGACCATCCCGCCATCTGATCGCACATTCCAGGCCTGGTTGCGCAAGGGCGTGACCGATTAAATCTTGGGGGATTTGATATGCCGCGCGCCACGTTCACCGGAGTGGATGCCGTTTCCGTCACAAACGCAGACATGCTGGTCGGGCTTACCGACCTGGCCATCGGACAGGGGCCATCGGGCCCTGTTTTGTATGCCACAGGACGGGGCGGAAGCTGGTTGACCAGCTATGATCTTGGCGCGACCTCCGGGGATGTCACATTGCAGGATTCATGGGAGTTGCCAAACGCCTACTTGCAGCTGGAAAGCACCGAGATCGTCCTGGTGCAGGACGGGAATGCCACCGATCTTCTGCTGGCGGGACTGAACAATAACGACATGCGCGGGCGTGCCATCACCGGCGCTGATTTTGGCGGCACACAACAATACGATGCCGGCGCGTTTGACCTTGGCACGATCTCGACCATGGCGATGACACCCACCGGCGACGTGGCGATTGCCGCGGTGCAGGGCGGCGGTCTGGTCCAGTTGAATTTTGGTGACAATGACACCATCACCGTCAGCACACCAAACAATGCAGGGCCGCTTGATGACCAACATGCCACCGCCCTGACCGTGGTGACGCAGGACAGCACGACGTATGCTGTGGCCGTCTATGGCAGTGAAGACAGAATATCGCTGTTGCGGATGACCGGATCGGGGGACTTCAGGCATGTCGACAGGATCGATGCGAAGCCCGACAGTGGATTATGGATTGACCGCCCGGCGGCGGTTACGGCCATCACCGGTCCGGACGGGCAGGCTTATGTCATTGTTGCCGCATCGGGTAGCGACTCGATCAGTGTACTCAAAATCGACGGTGACGATCTGATCCCCACGGAACATGTGCTGGACACGTTGGACACGCGGTTTGCCGATGCAAGCTATGTCGAGGCGATCGAAATCAACGGTCAGCCATACGTGGTGGTTGCGGGCACCGACCAGGGCATCAGCGTTCTGATGCTGGAACCCGGCGGACGGCTTAGCCATGTGGCCACGGTCGCGGCCAGCGTGGACGTGCCGATCAACGGCATTTCGGCGATGGATGTTCTGACGACGGAAAACGGCGCGCGCATTTTCATCGCCACACAAGGCGCGCCCTATCTTGTCGAATTTGAGTTCACGCTGGACAACCCCGGGCAAACCGTGATCGGCGACGCCGGCAATCAAACGCTGAGCGGGACAAATGGCGACGATCTTATTTTCGGTGATGCCGGCCACGACAGTCTTGTGGGCGGCAGCGGGGATGACCGTCTGATTGACGGGGCGGGACGGGATTCGCTGCGCGGCAATGGCGGCGAGGACACGTTTGTGCTGCGACTGGACGGGGAAGAGGACCGCATCCTCGACTTTCAGCGTGGCAGCGACCGGATCGACATCGAAAGCCCGAACGCGGTGGCGGATATCAACGACGTGGTGATACGCACAAAGTCCTGGGGCGCAGAAGTCGAGATTGGCACCGAAATCTTGCGCGTTTACAGCGCCAGCGGGCAAAGCCTGACCGCATCAGACCTGCTGAACGGCGCACTGCGCGTGTTGCCGCGAATTTCCGTGGACCCGACGGATTATCCCGATCCCGGGCCGGATATCGGGCCGGAAACCGGCAGCACGCTGGCGCCAACGAAAATGCCCGGTCCCCCGCCCGAGGCACCGAACCCGGTTGCGGCCCCGGTGATCGCGGCCACGGGCGCCGGGCTTGAATACGGGACAACCCAGAATGACAGTGTGAAGGGCAGCGGCAACAATGACCAGATATTTACCGGCCAAGGCCATGACGTGATCACCGGGCGCGCCGGGTCGGACATCCTGATGGGTGCGGCGGGTTCGGACACGATCAAAGGTGGACAGGGCGACGACTCGATCGACGGGGGCAGCGAGAACGACTCGTTGATCGGCAGCAGCGGCGATGACGTGATCACCGGCGGAAGCGGCCTGGATTTCATCATCGGCAGCAATGGCCATGACAGCATATGGGGCGGCGCGGATGCCGATGACCTGCGCGGCGGGAACGGCAATGACTGGATCAGCGCAGGGACAAACTATGGCAACGCCCAGGACAGCGTGTTCGGCGGAAATGGCAATGACACGATCTTCGGCGACATCGGGTTCGACCTGTTGAAGGGTGGCGACGGGCGGGACTTAATTTCCGGCGGGGATCAGGCGGATAACCTTTACGGAGACGTCGGCAACGACACCCTGTTTGGCGGCCAGGGGTTTGATCGGCTGTTTGGTGGAACCGGCAATGACCTGATGTATGGCGGAGACGATGACGACGCCCTGTTCGGCGGCGGTGGGCGCGACACCATCTGGGGTGGTGCGGGCGATGACCGGTTCTATGCTCAAGGCGGCAAAGACGTGCTGGATGGTGGGGCGGGCAATGACGTCATGAGTGGCGGGTCCGGCTTGGACACGCTGATCGGGGGCGAGGGCAACGACACGATGTGGGGAGACCTCGAGGGCGATCGGTTCGTGTTTGACGATGGGCACGGGCACGACCAGATTAAGGACTTCGACGCTCACAGTGTGCAAGAACTATTGGATTTCAGCCAGTTGAGTACATTGAATGGCACGTCTGACGTTCTGGCCGTGGCAAGCCAGCAAGGCGCGGATGTCGTGATAGTCACCGGTGCCAACAGTTCCATCCGGCTGGAAAACGTGAATCTTTCGGATTTGGACGCGGCCGACTTCTTGTTTTAGGTCACAGCCCTTAGGGGTTTGTTTCCGACCACCGGCACACGGCGGCTAACCGGCCCGGGAGGTATGTCGCGTGTCACTCAAAACGGTTTCCATCAGGGTCTCGAACTGCGCCGTTTGATCGTCAAAACCAATGGGCATGACACGGGAAGGACGATAATCGGGATGGGCAACGAGCGCCCGTTCGAGATGGTCGCGGACCACGTTCGGGTCAGACCGGATCGGGATAAGATCCTTGCGATCGATGGCATTATGTTCGGTGGTGCCCCCACTATCGGTTTGAATAACATGGATATTGCGCGCCAGCGCCTCGCGGATGGCGAGGCCAAATGTCTCTTTCCACTGGGACAGGAACAACAGCACGTCGATGCCGACGTAAAAGTCATCCATGTTCTCCTGACTGTAGCGCGGAACGACGGACCAATCCCCGGGCAGGTCCGTCAAGCGCTGGTCGCGCCACCAACTGCCGTCAAGACTGCCTTCAACAAGGTGAACGCGGAAATCCTTTCGCTTTAGGCGCTTGAACGCGTCACGCATGATCGGCCAACCTTTGATCTGCGAAGGTCCGCCGACAAAACCGAAAACCAACCGCGGATCGCGGGCGCGGCGCCTGGCCTGGGCCTGCGCAAAGTCCGGACCGGGCAGATGCACGCCGTTTTCCCACACCACACCCTTGCCCGGCGCAAGGCCCGAAGCCTCACACAGGTTGCGCGCAAAGGCGGACGGGTAAGTGACCATGTCAACCAAAGACGCCGTTTCACTCAGGACATCAAAGCGTCGACGGGCAGCGCGCCAATTGCCGACACAACCTTTGCAGGCTTCGATTTTCACCGGATCCTGGCCGCAGTATCGCTGATCCATGCGGACCATGAACTGGCGTTCACAAATCCACCAAAAATCATGCACCGACAGGATGGACGGAACGCCCGCTACGCGTGCCACACGCAAAACGTCGACGCCAACCTCCTGAATGCAGTGGGCATGCAAAAGGTCGGGTTGCAGATCACGCATCAGATCGGCGAAGACGCGACCGACATCGGGGTTATCATAAAACTGGGTGTATTTCCGACCTTGCGGCATGTTGATCAGGTAATTGTCGATCGGCCCAACCTGCGATCGAATGACCGAGTATGGCGTCAGTTCTTTTCGGCTGATCAGGGAAACGGCGCTGATCCGGGCGGTGCCCCGTGACACCAGCTGTTTGGACACCTGTTCGGCTACGATCGTCGCCCCGCCATAAGAGAAGGGCGCAAAGAAGACGTTTGCCAACAGGATATGCGGGATGGTCATCCGCGCACCCACTCCAGCAATTCCGGTGCGATGACATGCGGCTCGGCCTGACCGGCCCAATGGGTTTCAAGCCACTGTCTGGCGGCCTGTTTCATGGTGCTGGTCTGGTCAGGGTTGGCCGCAAGCATGTTCAATGCGCGGCTCCAATCCTCCGGACTGCGTGCGACGATGCCGGTTTCACCGTCTTTGACCAGATTTGGCAGATCGCCAACGTCACTGACGATGGACACCACCCCAACCGACGCCGCGTCGATGACACGCACGGCGCTTTTGCACCGGTTAAACAAATCGTCCTGTAAGGGCATAAGGGCCACGTCCGCCTGCGCTACGTGAGAGAGATAAGCATCGTAAGTTGTAAATTTTACAACCTCGGTCTGCTTTTTCAGCCCACTTGGAAGAGCATCAGCGCGAAAGTGCCCAAGCACGATCAGCCGACGGCGGGGATCTGCCATTACGAAAGCCTCGACCTCGTCGGCGATCAATTCAAAATCGGCTTCGTGGCCTTGTGACCCGCTGGCAAAAACGACCCGGAACAACGCATCCGGGTCAGGACGCGCGGCCATGATCGCGGCGCCAGTTTCAAGTGTGTCGCGATCTGCAAAATTGCGCCTCAGGACAACCGGGCGCCGCGTGTACAGCCCGGCATGCTCGACCAGTCCCGGGGTTGAGACGCTGATCATGTCGGCGGCGTTCATCAGGCCCGCATATTTCGGAGCTTCGGACATGAAATGCGTCTCCAGCCACGGATCAAGCATTTTCATGTTCTGGTATGTGCCGTAGGCCGAAACCGAAAACAATGGATCGTCAATGTCATAGAGCACCGGAAGGCCCATCCGACGCGCCTCGTAGCGCAGCGTGGTCGTTTCGGGACAAACCTTGAGGCGGTATTCGCACAAGTGGGTTGCGTTTTGCAGCAATTGCGCGGCGCGCGGCACATCTTCGTAATGCGCAAAATCACATGGCACGCCCTGGGAGGCCCAGAATTCGGCCATTTGTTCGACACGGTACTTGCGGCATTGCGGCAAGTTGAGATCACCGATCAGGGCGATACGTCGCCCTTCGGACAGGCGGCGCGCAACATGAAACCCGCCACCCCGCGCCATGTCGGCCCAGACGCCGTGCAGGTATCCGTTAACCGGCTCATCCGGTTCGCTGAGGACCGAGGCGAGACCATCTTGCCGTTGCAAGGAAATGTAGTTGCGCGCCTTTCTGAGTGACACGCGTACCCCGTCATCACGCAGGCTTAACAGGAAGCGTTTGATCAATGCCCAGCGGAAAAAGCGTCTCATCGTTAGTATGACTCTCTCTCTTTGCAATGGATGCTCGGATAGACTATTTGATGTCAGACCGCCACAGCGGAGTCATTGAGGCACGCCGTCACCTCTTGTCTGGTAGGCCCCGTATAAGAAACGGTTTTTTCGAATGGTTAATGTCCAGATATTGATGGGCGTTTACGAGGGCGCGGCGCATTTGGACGCACAATTGCAAAGTCTTGCCGAGCAGGATCACGCCGACTGGTGCCTGCGCACCAGTGATGACAGCCCAACCGATGCCAGCCGCGCCATCATCATGGCCTTTGCGGCGCGTGTGACCCAGCAGGTCGTTGTGAATCACGGCCCAAAACAAGGATTCGCTGCCAATTTCATGCATCTCTTCCGGACCGGTCCCGCAGGTTACTGGGCGCTGTCGGACCAAGATGACGTATGGTTGCCTGACAAGCTGAGCCGTGCGTTGTCGGCGCTCGAGAGAGTTCCAAAGGACGAACCGGCACTTTACTGCGCCCGGTCGATCTATTGGGATGGCGCCGCGCGGCGTAAACCGTCACCGCCAATGCCGCGGCGGCCTACCTTTCGCAACGCGCTGATCGAAAACGTGGCACAGGGAAACACGATCGTGTTGAACCCTGCCGCGGCGGACTTGGCGCGCCGCGCCGCCGCCCAGGCCGGGGCCGTGTTCGCGCATGACTGGTGGCTTTACATGTTGGTGACGGGCGCAGGCGGGCAAGTTCTGGTCGACAATGGCCCGCCGGTGCTGCTTTATCGGCAGCATGCGGGCAACCTTCTGGGCTCGGGGCACAGCCTGCGGGCGCAGGTGGCGCGCAAACTGGCGGTCATGCAAGGCGCGTTCGCCAAGCGACTGGACCTGAACCTGCAAGCGATGGAGCGGTGCCGCGGTTGGTTACAGCCCGACCATGCAGACCTGCTGGATGCGTTTTGCGCCGCACGCCGTCTGCCTTTGCCGTCGCGCCTGCCCGCCTTGGCAAAACTTCGACTGTATCGGCAACGTCAGGCGGGCACCGTCGGTTTCTGGGGGGCGGCGCTGCTTGGCCGGATCTAAACCGCATATCATCCTGGTCGGGGGCGATGGCCACCCCTCGGGCGTTCCGCGGCATATCACCGATCTGGCGCGCATCTTGCAGGACATGGCCCGCATCACCGTGATCAGCGAACCGGACCAAGGTGGGTTTGGCGAGCTTGAACGGCTTGGCATCCGCCATATCAGCGTGCCCGGCCTGTCAAGCAGCATGCACCCGCTGCAATTGCGCCAAGGGTGGCGCACGCTCAAGATTCTATTGGCGTCCGAGCCAGCAGATATCGTTTGGTTGCATGCCCGGTTACCCGTCATCCTGGGCCGACACGCCTTGGCAAATGGCGTTTGGCAACCTCCCGATAGCACGCGTATTGCAGTTACCTATCACGGCCTGCCCTTTGGTCAGGGGCACAAACCCTGGGCCGCCAAGGCGTCACAATGGCTTGAAAAACGTCTGTTGTCGCGGTGTCCATCTCTGGATTTGGTTTTCCTGACCGAAGCGCATGCAGACAGCATGGCGCGGATGATTGGGCCCGCCATGGCCAAGCACGGCACGCACGTGTTGGGCAACACCTCGCATCTGGGGCCTTTGCCTGAGGACGTTGGCCGACCTGAAGGCCGCCATATCGTGATGACCGCACGCTGCGGATGGCAAAAGAATTATGAAAGCGCGTTGCGCTTGTTTCGCGCCTTGCCAAAGGATGTGACCTTGTCTTTGTCGGGGCGCGGCACCGACAGTCCGCGCTTTCGTGCACATGCCATGCGTTTGGCAGGCGATGCAGCGCCACGGCTTCGGTGCCTGGGTTCTTTGCCTGATGTACGACACTTGCTGGCATGCGCCGATGGCTACATGCTGACCTCGCGCTACGAAGGCCAACCCATTGGCGTGCTGGAAGCCTGCGAAGCCGGGCTGCCGATCATCCTGTCAGGATTCGAAGGATCAGATGCGCTTTTGCAGGATCATCCCATGGGGCTGCGACTGACGCAAAGTGACGTCGACCGGGATGCCGCCGGGGTGGACGCGCTTTTGACGCGCTATCTGTCCGACCGCGCGGAGTACGAAAAAGACATTCGCGCGCATTGGACCAACCGGTGGTCACCTGCCATGTTCAAGAATGATGTGCGATCATTGGTTGCCAAGTGGTTGTTACAGGCACCACACCCAGAAAACCGGGTCAGAGCCATGTCATCGCACCCCGGTTCGGCTTAATCCGGGCGCGGGCCCTGCAGATTGGCCTCGTGGTGCTCAAGCGCGGCTTCCACATCGTCGTAGAACTGCAGTTTGCCGTCCTCCAGCACCGCCGCCATGTCACACATCTTGCGCACCATCACAGGCGAGTGCGTAACAACGATCGCACCGGCAGTGCGCCGCCGCTCTTCAAAAACGGCCACGCTTTTGGCCCGAAAGGCCCCGTCGCCCACCGATGTGACCTCGTCCACCAGGTAAGTATCGAACGGGATACCCATGGACACGCCGAAACTGAGACGTGATTTCATGCCAGATGAATAGGTGCGCAACGGCATGTTGAAATGGCGTCCCAACTCGGCGAATTCGCGGACGAATTCAACCAGTTCATCTGTGTCCACGCCATAGATACGCGCAACGAAGCGTGTGTTCTGCGCCCCGGTCAGTTCGGGATGGAACGAGCCTGCAAACCCGACCGGATACGACACCGCCCCGGTCGTCAGAATACGACCTGAGGTGGGGCGAACCGCACCGGAGATCAGCCGCAAAAGAGTGGACTTCCCGGTGCCGTTGCGGCCCAGCAAAGCCACACTTTTACCCGTGGGAAAAACCGCGGACAGATCTTGCACGATCACCTTGCGCCCCTTGCGCAGTCTGAAGTGCTTGGTCAGTCGCTCAAGCTTGATCATGGGCGTCAGCTACGGTCCCGCAGGCTGTAGTACACAAGGCAAGAAATCATCCATGCAAAGATCGTGAACATCGCGACCAGCAGGAAAATCTTGATCCTTTCGGGATACTCGGCCTTTTGTGCCAATGTGGGGCGCACATGGGCCGCCAGATAGCGGCTTTGGCGGCGCGCTTCAGCCTGGGCGCCATCAAAATTGGCCAATGCACTGGTATACGCAGCCTCGGCAAATTCGCGGTCCACAACGAGGCTTTCATATTCACCCACAAGGTTGGCAAAAACCTCGCCTGCCGCGCCCTCGCTTCCTATGCCCAGTTTGTTCCGTTCGGCCTGTATCCGCGACTCGATTACCTGAACGCGGCGTTGCGCCTGGCCAATCCGCGGATCATTCGAACGCGTGGTCTCACGCAGGATATCCAATTCGATCAACGCCTCGGCCTGTTGCTGTTGCAAGGTGATCAGCAAACCCATCTGGTTTTGCGTGTCGATCGTGGGGTCTACAATCTGGGTTCGGTTTCGAAATTCCGTGAGCGAACGGCGTGCCTCCTTGAGGCGTTCCACGGCCGTACCAAGTTCTTCGCGGGCGTATTTGATGGCGTCGTTGCGTGCAATCGCCGACAGTTCGTTGATCATCTCCGTGCATTCGGCCAATACAACAGTGGCAATGCGCCGGGCGTCTTCGGGATCAAACGCCAGAATACGCAGATCGATCAGCCCGGTGCCGCTGTCGTATATGATCGTTACCTTGCGTTCCCAATGGTCCAGCAAATCTTCGATCGTGCCCTCCGGGTCAAAGGTAAAGATTGGGTCGGCATTCACCCCGGGCTTGGACCACATCGCGCGCAAATCCACCTGTTCATCGACACGGCGCACCAGTTCCTGGCTAACCAGGTAAGAGTAAAGGATATCGGTGTCCGACGAACTTCCGCTGGACAGCTCGGTGATACCCCCCAAGAGCTCGACCGCAGAGCTGGCTTCTTCCGTGCGCACGGAAAACCCCAGATACGACGCATACTGGTCTACCGCGCGTTCGGACAGGTACCACGCCACTGTCATCAGCGGCAGGGCTACGAAAAACAGGCTTGAGAAAAACAGGAAGGAATGGCGAAGCCGCCATTGCGAGCGCCGCGCAGGTTTGCGAACCGGCGGTGATGCTTGCGCCTGCTGAGGTTTCTTCGGGTTGGGCCGGTCGGGCTTGTCGGGCGTCTGTTCTTGGGTTCGGCCTGGCCGTTCGGGCTTGCCCGGCGCATTTTGCCTGTCTCTTTTTCGTTCACGGTTGGCGGGCTTGTCTTCCACCAATTTCGGGCCGCTCGACGCGTCGGACATTACAGGGTCTCTTTCTGGCCTTGCTCAAAAGCTTCGTCTATGTTTGCACGTAACTTAGGCTGTTTCAGCCATACAAGCCAAGACTCTGTGAACCATGGCAAATATAGACACGCAATCCGAAGAACCCGCCGAGTTACGACAGGTCCGCATTCGTTTTGCGTCGGTCCGTGCAATCTTTGCGCTGATCCTGCGCGAGATGTCCACATCTTATGGCCGATCTCCGGGCGGGTACGTGTGGGCAATTCTTGAACCCGCCGCGGGCATCGCGCTTTTGACCGCAATTTTTTCAGCCGGGTTCAGAACGCCGCCTTTGGGTACGAATTTCCCGTTGTTTTATGCAACCGGTGTGCTGCCGTTCCTTATGTACATGGATATCACCGGCAAAATGGCCCAAACGCTGTCTTTCTCCAAAGCGTTGCTTGAATATCCGCGCGTGACGTTCATTGACGCGCTCGCCGCCCGGTTCATCCTGAACATGTTGACGCATTTCATGGTCCATTTCGTGATCATGGCATGGATTTTTATCTTTCTGGACGTCAGCGTCATCATGGATGTCGACAAAATACTATTGGCATATGCGATGACACTTGCGCTTGCGTTCGGGCTTGGGTCACTCAATTGCTTTCTGGTTCTCGCCTATCCGATCTGGCAAACCGTCTGGGCGGTGATCAACCGGCCGATGTTCATCATCTCTTGTCTGTTTTTCTTGTGGGAATCCGTGCCGGAACCCTGGTCGAACTACCTGTGGTTCAACCCGCTGGTCCATATCACGGGGCTGATGCGCGACGCGTTTTTCCCGTTCTACAATCCGAATTACATTTCGCCGATCTACGTGTTCACGTTTGCCGCGATCTGCGCAATTGTCGGTCTGTTTCTGCTCAACCGCTACCACCGCGACATTCTGGATCAATAGCCGACCGGAGACAGGCCGGTTAGCCCCATGCCTCAGGCAGCGCGAAACCTTCGGCCTCGATCTCGGCGCGAATGCGCGCGACGTCGTCGGCAATCAGGTCAGGAAAGAAATCCGGCATGTCGCGCTTTACGCTTTCGGTCAAACGTTTGTTTAGCAACGGCTGAGGGTATCTGAAGGCCGAAATACCGAGAAATTCTTCGATCTCGCGCAGGCAACCGCGCTGATCCTCATGCAGGTCTTCATAGAAGATCACCTTGCGTTCTTCCTCGGCCAGACCTTGCTTCATGCGGCGCAGGACGGCCCCGTATTCGGCGTTGTTCCAGATGTGCGGAAGATACACGAATTTCTTGAAATCCTTGGGGCGCCACGTATCCAGCTTGTCCAGGTTGTCCGTCACCTGCAGGTGGAATTTCGTATGACTCCACAAGCGTTTGACCGGGTCGCGCATGGTGAACAGAACGCGAAGCTTGTCGCAATTTCCTGAAATTCTTGGCCATGTCTCGGCCGGAAGATGCGCATTGAGATTGGAAAAGTCGCAGGCAAAGACCTGGCGGCGCTGCAATTGGAACAGGTTGCGGTACCAAAAGTCGTCCACGGGACTGTCAAGATAGGCGCTGACCCAATGCAGGTTTTTCCGAATCTCATCGACTTTCGCCGTCTCGGGGTCAAACCGGAACAAATACCGCCGGCGTGCTTCTTGTAGGCGGCGACTTTCGCTAAGTTGCGCATTGTCCACGAAACGGTGGTAGAAATAGTGAATTTCCTTTTCCATCGCGAAATGCAGCTGGGGATGGCGGGAAAGCACCGCGTATAGCCACGTCGTCCCCGCTTTCATGGCGCCGATGCTAAGAAAGAGATTACCAAACAACTTTGCATTTACCATTAGCGGACCGTGTGTAGCGGGGATGAAAGCCGGTTTCCGTTACCGCCTTCGACTTGAAAGGTAAAGCTTTGTTCGTTGACCAGGCACACTATGGGTTTGCATCAGCCGGGTGCGGCAAGTAGACCCAGATCGTTTTCAGCCCGGATTGGATAACCTGCACACAGACCATGCATCCGGCGCAAGGACCCTTTCGGTTGACGCACGCTGTCCGACATATCCTGCACACCGCATTGCCGGTTGTTATCGCGTTTTTCGTGGCGTTGCGGGTCATCGCCCACCCTTTGCTTCTGACATCTCCGCAACCCGGTCTAATGGCTATCTGCTCGGGCGGGCAGATCATCTACGTCTCGCTTGAAACCGGATTACCAGTCGAGACAGAAGACGGATTTGAGGCACCCCTTTGTCCCTTTGCGGCGGGCACGTCGCTGGACATCGTGCAACAGGCGCCGATTGCCGCACCCAACCGGGAACTGCGCCCGGAATTTGCAAAGACGTACATTGATCAATCCCCGATTACGCGCATTTTCTGGGGTCACGCCCCCCGTGCACCACCTGTTTCGGCCTGATCGATTTTTCTTCTTAATTGGTGGCCCGCGATGTGCCACCGGCAAGTTCCCAAAGTGCGGGACGGGTTCTAGTGACCCGCCGCATAACTAACGAGATCAAAATGAAAAAGCTTCTGATGCTGACGACCGCCATCGGTCTGGGCCTGTTTGCCCATGGCGCAAAGGCGCACGACTACAGCGTAGGTGACCTGAGCATTGTGCACCCGGTTGCGTTCGAAACCCCCAAAGCAGCGAAATCCGGCGCGGGATACATGGTGATCGCGAACGATGGCGACACCGACGACACACTGGTCGAAGTGCGCGCTGATTTCCCACGCGTCATGATCCACAATACCGAGGAAACCGACGGGATCGCCCGAATGGTGCATATCGACGCACTGAACATTCCGGCCGGTGAGACCGTGGAGCTGGCGCCCGGCGGGTACCACGTAATGTTCATGGGCCTGGGCGATGACCCTTTGGAGAACGGCGAAGAGATACAAGCCACCCTGGTCTTCGAGAACGCCGGGGAAGTTGAAGTCGTATTCCAAGTGGTTGAGCGCCCCGAAGACGGCGGCGGCCACGACCACGGCGATCACTAGGAAGGTTTCGCGCCGGGCTTGCGGAACCAGGCCCGGCGCGGGATCAATCGACCTTAGCCAGAAAGGTTTGACCCACCAGTTCCTGGCTGAATGGCACCGGATGCGGATTGCGCCCAAGACGCGCACGATAGACCGGCAGGCTTTCGGCAACCCGCATCACATAATTACGCGTCTCGTTGAACGGGATGTGCTCGATCCAGTCGATCATATCGACGGTGCCCAGTCTTGGGTCTCCGAACTGGGTCATCCAGCGCGGCGGGCGGGCCGGTCCTGCGTTATAGGCCGCCGCCATCATGATTATATTGCCGTCAAACCGGCTGGCCATCCGAGACAGGTATGTGGAGCCCAAAAGAGCGTTGTATTCCCAGTCATCGAACACGCGTGCGCGTGTGTGATCGCGTTCCCCCAAGCCGCGCGCGACCTCGGCGGCAGTGCCCGGCATAAGCTGCATCAGGCCCATTGCCCCGGCGCCGCTGGCGACGCCTTGGTCAAACTCGCTTTCGCGTCGCGCGATGGCCAACGCAAGTTCGGCGGGCACCGGCAGATCCAGTTCGTGCATCGGGTGCAGCGGGTAATAAGGCGCGGGCAAAGTGATACCGCGTTTGGCCGCCCCCTTTCCAACCATCACCTGAAGATGTGGAGAACCAAAGTCGTGCATTGCTTGCCCGAGTTGTCCCAACTCTTGCAGATCAAGCGTGCCGGCCAGATGCACAAAGAACCGTTCAGCGAGGTTCAACCGCCCCGTGGCCATGGCCAGAACGCCAGCTTGAAACACGGTGCCCTCGGCAAACTCAGCCGTGCGCCAATCGGGAAAGCTTTGTCGTCCGTTAAGGGCCCTATCAAACGGGAACCCGCCCCGTTCCGCGGCCAAGAGCCCGTAAAAGCTGGTTTGGTGAAGCGCGCCCAGCTCATAGGCGATTTCGGCGGCAGTGGCGTTGCCCGCGGCCTCTTGCGCACGGCCCAGCCAGTACCCGGCACGTCCCAAGGAGATGGGGGTTTCCACCGCATCCATGAACCTCTCGAAGTGAAAGATCGCAAGCTGAGGATCGTTCAAATCGGTGAGCGCGATGAAACCCGACAACCATTCCAGATCGGCATAGCGTGGTCCTTCGACCAGACCATGCACCGAGGCTAGGTCATAGGCAGTGCGCGCCGCCCCGTCGCGCATGCGTGCGCGGGCCAGCGCACGACGCCACCCTGCCCAGCGTTCCGCTTCGCCCAGGCCGCCATCCATGCGGCTTTGGCGCAGAATCACCTTGATCGCGTCGTCCGTTTGATCCTTTTCGATATGGCGATTGAACAATGCGTATGCGATGTGCGGATCACGCCGCGCCGATTGCGGCATGCTTTCAAGGCGTTTGTCCGCGCCATCTTTTCCATCCTCGATCATCAGCCGTGTTTCGGCGATGTTGCGCGCGGCGCGGTCAACGAGTGGCAGCATCAGCTTCACATCTTTCAGACCCCGCCACAGCGCCATGTCCAACCGCGCTTCGTGATGGGTTTCCAAAAGATCAGGGCGCGCCGCCATGAACGCGTTATGTTCGGCGGTCGAAAGATCAAGCGTGCGCCATGCCAGGACCATCACCACTTCCGCATCACCAAGGCGGTCCACGGCTTGCAGGGCACGGGCATAGGACAACGCACCAAGTCCGGATTGCGGATCCCGGTCCTTGTAAAACGCGATAACCTCCTCAGGGGCGCCGTTGTTCATCGCCACT
>JBCBTE010000059.1:0-17102 GCA_039818805.1 Pseudomonadota bacterium | reverse complement strand
CAGCTTTCATAGCACGCATGCAAAAGCGCATCCTCGCCCGCGGTTCCGCCGCACCAGATCGGACCGACGGTGTGGATCACGTGGCGCGCCTTCAAATTGTACCCACGGGTTGCCTTGGCCTCGCCTGTCTCACAGCCCCCGAGTGTCCTGCATTCCTCAAGAAGATCAGGCCCTGCCGCACGGTGAATCGCCCCGTCCACGCCGCCGCCGCCCATCAATGACCGATTGGCCGCATTGACGATGGCATCCACATCCATCTCGGTGATGTTCGCTCTTACGATTTCGTACATGACCTGGTCTCGTATTGCCGCGGTGGACTTTCAGCGTTTCCCAAATGCTCAAACGCCACGCCACCCCACCTGCGCTTAGGCCCGTCTGGCGCGGCGGGTGGGTGGGCGGGGCCGCGACAGACGGGCCGGCCGCAGGCACGCAACGCACTCATCCGCCCAACCTTTCGCACCAATCCACCCGGGTCCCACCGCCATAGCGCACTGCCAATCCTTCCCGCGTCAGGATATCGGCCACGTTCTCGCCGCCCAGATCCAGCCGGGCCAGCAGACGACCGTATTTGTCATGCCCGAGGCTGTCCATCGTCACCGAACGGGTCTCGACCAGTGTCCGCAAACGATCGGTCGCCTTGCGGCCAAGCGCCGCCTCGGCGGCACAGCCCGGCTCTTTCGTCTCGGGCGTGTCGAAACCCACCAGCCGCGCAGTCACGCTTTCGCCGCCGCATATCACCTCGACCGTATCGCCATCATAGACATAACCCAGCACGCAGCCCTCTTCGCTCAGATCATGCCAAGGCACATACCACTCGGCAAAGCTGTAAAGACCAAGCAACAACAAAATGGCGTAGGCAAAACCGGTCGGCTCCATTCTCACGCTCCCAATCCACCGGACGTCACGATTTCAACCCCCGCTGCACCAAGGTGATACCGACGCGATACCGTCACGACAGCGACCCGCATTTTTCTACATCCGGAACACGCCAAAACGGGTCTCCTCGATCGGGGCATTCAGGGCCGCGCGCAGGCTGAGGCTCAGCACCTGGCGGGATTTGCGCGGGTCGATGATGCCATCATCCCACAGCCGCGCCGAGGCATAAAGCGGGTGCGATTGTTCCTCGAACATATCGATCGTGGGACGTTTGAATGCGGCCTCTTCCTCGGCGGACCAGGTGCCACCCTTACGCTCGATCGCGTCGCGCTTGACAGTGGCCAGAACGCCGGCCGCCTGCTCGCCGCCCATCACCGAGATCCGGGAATTGGGCCAAGTCCAAAGGAAGCGCGGCTGATAGGCGCGGCCCGCCATGCCGTAGTTGCCCGCCCCGAATGAGCCGCCCACAAGCATGGTGATCTTGGGCACGGATGTGGTCGCCACCGCGGTCACCATCTTGGCCCCATGCCGGGCGATGCCTTCGTTCTCGTATTTGCGCCCCACCATGAAACCAGTGATATTCTGCAGAAAAACCAGCGGGATACGCCGCTGGCTGCAAAGTTCCACGAAATGCGCACCCTTCTGGGCGGCCTCGGAAAAGAGCACGCCATTGTTGGCGATGATGCCGACCGGGCAGCCCTCGACATGGGCAAATCCGGTCACCAGCGTTTCGCCAAAGCGCGCCTTGAATTCGTCAAAGCGTGAACCGTCCACCACCCGCGCAATGACTTCACGAATGTCATAAGGCGTGCGCAAGCCCGCCGGGACAACACCAAGAATTTCTTCCGGGTCATAGGCGGGGTCCTCGGGGCTGGCCCAGTCGACGGTTGCGGCCACCCTCCGGTTCAGCCCGGCCACCGCCCGTCGCGCCAGCACCAATGCGTGCGCGTCATCTTCGGCCAGGTAATCCGCAACACCGGAAAGACGTGTGTGCACATCGCCGCCACCAAGATCTTCTGCGGTCACATCCTCGCCCGTCGCCGCCTTGACCAGCGGCGGACCAGCCAGGAAGATCGTCCCCTGATCTTTCACGATAATCGTCACATCCGACATGGCGGGCACATAGGCCCCACCGGCGGTGCAGGACCCCATGACCACGGCAATCTGCGGGATACCCTTGGCGCTCATCCGGGCTTGGTTGTAGAAAATACGGCCAAAATGATCGCGGTCGGGAAATACCTCGTCCTGGTTGGGCAAGTTGGCCCCACCACTGTCGACCAGATATATGCAGGGCAGATTGCATTCCTCTGCAATCTCCTGCGCGCGCAGGTGTTTCTTGACGGTCATCGGATAATACGTGCCGCCCTTCACCGTGGCATCGTTGCAAAGGATCATGCAATCCTGTCCCGAGACACGCCCGATACCGGCAACAACCCCGGCGCAAGGGGCCGCACCATCGTAAAGACCGTGCGCAGCCACCGCGCCGACTTCCAGAAATGAAGATCCAGCATCGAGCAGGTTCGCCACCCGGTCACGCGGCAGCATTTTGCCACGACCAAGGTGCCTGTCGCGCGCCGCGTCGCCACCGCCTGCCGCGGCCAGTTTTGCCGCCTCTTCGATTGTGTTCAAGGCGTCGAGATGCGCTGCGCGGTTCGCGGTGAACTCGGCAGAGGTCGGCAGGATGCTGGAAGAAAGTTTCATCAGATGCAGTGTCCATGTTCACGCGTGATTGGAGGAGGATTCACCGTTGCGACATTTTTGCCGCACCGCAGAGATACCCCGGCTAATTGACCCATATCAAAGAGCTTTGCGCAACGGCGACGCAGAATCCCACGCATTAAGACACGATGGGACAAACTATGACACGTATCACTTCTCTTATGCTGGCGACCGCTCTTTCCAGTCTTGCATCGCCAGTCTTCGCGCAATCGCAGGGCGATTTCACCGTCGGTATTGGTCTTGCCGGGGTCATACCGGAAGGCAGCGACGGTGTGCTTGCCGGCGGCGCGGTTCCGATTGATGTTGGAAATGGCGCCAGCCTCACATTGACCGGCGAATACTTCATCTTCGACAACATCGGCATCGAGCTGTTGGCCGCTTACCCGTTCAAACACGAAATCCGAAGCAATGGCGGGGTAATTGGCGAGGTGGAGCATTTGCCGCCGACCCTGTCGCTGCAATACCACTTCACCAACGACACGGCGTTCAAGCCGTTTGTCGGCCTCGGTGTGAACTACACGACCTTCACAAGCGACACCGCCACGGGTGCCTTGGCCGGCAACGCGCTTGATCTGGACGACTCGTTCGGCGTCGCCGTTCACGCCGGCATCGACTATCGCTTCAGCGCGAACGACTCGATGCGGGTGGACGTGCGTTGGATGAACATCGAAAGCGACGTCAAGCTGAACGGCGTCGATATCGGCAAAGCCGAGATCAACCCATGGATTTTCGGTGTGTCCTATATTCATAAATTCTAAGGACACACGTTGGGGGACAATGAGAGGGCCGGCCTTCGGGTCGGCCTTTGTCTTTGAGTGCCTGTCGCTTGTTTGCAAACCCTTTGCCAAGCGGGCATGGCCCTTGAGCGCGACAGTCGACCCTATTACATGTTTCATTTCAGTGCCTCCGGTCGTAGGCGGGGCCGAACCGGTGTCGGTGGACTGACCCATCCGGCCTCAAGCGCAGGCGCCGCTCGCCCCTGATACCGCGCCACTTGCCACGCCAGCACGGCGGCGCGCAGCCTTCCGTTGGCTTCTCGTACCCGACACCACGTTTCCAGAACGGGTTCGGTCCCGGCACAATCCTGTCCCGCTGACGTACCATGGGCCAATGCCCAGGTATTGGCATAGAGCGCGGACGCATAGGCGTCAGGATCGGCCTGGGCGTCAGGTGCGGGCAATTGGTCCAGAACCCGCGCCCGCAGAATATCCTGCTGGACGGCCAGAAACTTCTGGCACCCCAGCGGATTGTCGGACCGGTCACATAGGACAATGCCGATGGTGCCACAAAACTCAACCCCACTTACGTCAAAAACAGAAGGCGCAATCTCTGCCGTCTGCGTCGCCAGTACGGCCTTTATCGCTCGCTCATATCGCGCCATTTCGGCACTCATACAGGTGGCAAAGTTCGGCAGTTCGACGTCCCCCCATGCGCGGCCCGGAAGGCCGCCAAGCACCAGCGCACTGCCAAACACGATGGCACATGCCAACCCAAAGGCTCTGGTGCGCCGCCAACGTCTCACATCGGCCCCCGCATGTCGCGCAACTCGATGGTCCGCGCAGCCGTCATGCGCATTTGGCACACCGCGGCCGCCACCGACCGGATGGTCCCGCCACGTCTCAATTCAAATGCCAGCGCACATTCCGCATCCCGAAACGCGATCCAGGCTCGCTGCGCTGTCAACAAAGCATTAGACACGGGCGGCTGCCCCGTATCCACAGCATCAACATGGGCACGCGTCGCCTTGTATTGCGCATTCAAGGCGCTGTCCCACACCTGGGTTTCTGCCATGACACATTCGACAATGCCCAGCGTGCTGCTGCCACCCGGCAACGATTGACACAAATTCGCAGCATCACCCACGCAGTCCGGCACCCCACCCCAAGGCTCTGCCGATGCAAAACACGCCTGCACCGTCGCCGCATCGACCTGCAGATCATCTGCAGACACAGCTGGGCCGCACATCACAAGCACACAGGCCAATACTTTTTTCATGCTCTTGCCTCGCGGACCGCCCGCGCCTTCAGATCCTTTCGAATGACCTTGCCTGTCACGGTCATCGGCAACGCCTCCAAAAACGCAATTTCCCTTGGGTATGAATAGCTTGCAAGTCGCTCTTTTACGTAATCCTGCAACATTTCCGCCAGACTGTCAGATGGCGCGGCATCAGACTTCAACACCACATACGCTTTCACTATCTCGGTGCGCAGCGGGTCGGGTTTTCCCACAACCCCCACCGTTGCCACAGCCGGATGTGTCAGCAGGCAATCCTCGATCTCTGCCGGTCCGATCCGATAGCCTGCGGAAGTGATCACATCATCCTCACGCCCGACAAATCGCAGGTAATCCCCATCCCAGATCCCGCGATCGCCGGTCAGCATCCAATTGCCTTTGAACTTCTCCGCGGTCTGCCCGGGCCGGTTCCAGTACTCCAGCATCATCGAGGCGGAACCGCGTTTGACGGCCACATCGCCTTCCCCGTCGGTCGGCGCGCCGGTATCGTCAAGAACAGCGACCTGATGCCCCGGAACCATACGCCCGATACAACCAGGCTTTGGGTTGAACAACGTCTGGCTGCTGCAAGCCACCAGGTTGCATTCGGTTTGGCCGTAAAACTCGTTGATGGTCAGCCCGAAGGCTTGCCGCCCCCAATCCAGCATTTCCGCGCCCAGCGGCTCCCCCCCGCTGGCCACAGTCCTAAGCCCGTCAATCCGTGCATCCGCCGCCTTCAGCATCCGCAAGGCCGTGGGTGGGAAAAACACATTTTTGACAGAGGTTTGCTTGATGATCTTCAGGCATTCTTCGACACTGAACTTCGGCAAGCGCGCAGCCACAACCGGCACGCCCAATGCCAGCCCCGGCATCATGATGTTAAAGAGCCCGCCAATCCACGCCCAATCCGCCGGGGTCCACAGGCAATCGCCCGCCTGCCCCAGAAAATCATGTGGCAACTCGACGCCCGGCAGGTGTCCCGTCAGCACACGATGCCCGTGCAGCGCGCCTTTCGGCGATCCCGTCGTCCCGCTTGTGTAGATCAAGACCGCCGGATCGTCCGGCCCGGTTGCAGCCGTCTCAAAACTGGCCTCTGGAACATCCTCTGCCTCCGGCACAAACGCCACCACCTCCGGCAGGGCCTCCAACATGCCCACGCCCTCGGCATCCGTTACAACAATCCGCGCCCGGGCATCCATGACACGGCTGGTCAGCGCGTCCTGACGAAACAGCTTGAACAGCGGGATCGAAACCGCCCCGATCTTCCAGATCGCAATATGCGCCGCCGCACACCACGCGCCTTGGCTGCGCAACACGCCGACCCGGTCACCCCGCTGCACACCTCGCGCCACCAACAGATTGGCCAACCCCTCGGCCATCCGCCTCAACTCGGCATAGGAAACATCCCGCCCCGTCTCGGCAATATCCTTGATGGCCACTTGGTCAGGCTCTGCATCGGCCCAGACGTCACACGCCTGCGCGGCCATGTTCAGCCGTTTGGGCAGGTTCCAGCGGAACCCAGCGCACAACGTGTCGTAATCCTGCAGCTTCAGCATCACTCCCCTTCCAACCGCGCCGTATCGACCACTTCGCCAAACCGATCGACAAAATACGCGGTCCCCTCACCGCCGACCGCTTCGCAGGTCACCACCAGCCAAAGCCCCTCAGACTGTGCCGGCACCGCCTTGCAGTCCTCACGCACACCGCCTGCGGCCACATGCATCGCCGCCACGCGTTCAATCGCTTCGGTCTCGGTTGTCGTTGCAGCCCGCTGTCCCAACAACAAGGCCAGCGTCACGCCGCATAGCACCAGACCGATCAAAGGCACAAACCAAACCCAGCGTGCCATCACTCTGCCGCCTGATTGATGGCGTCCATGATCGGCAGCGCCCGGGTAATCACCGCATCCCGCCACAGCACCTCCAACTCGCACCCTGTGCGCGCCACACCTTCCTCTTCATCTGCCTTGCAGCGCTTTAACCCGCTGTCCAGTAAAGAGTTATCCACAATCTTATCAACGCCATACACCTCAAGATTTGTTTCCAGAACCGTTTTCCAATAGGCGTGATCTTTTTCCAAACAGCCCACCGGATCGGTCAGCTGACCGAAAAAGTTACAGCTCTGCTCCTTCGGAATATGCCGCGCGCCACAGATCACAGGCACGCCCATAGAGGCGGTAAAATTCTCAATATTCTCCGCGTAAGCCTCAGACACGCACGCCTCAAACGCCGCAATCTCATCAGCACTCGGCCCCGCCATCGCGGCTCCCGGCGCGCCAAAGGCAACCAGAAAAACCGCGGAATGCCTCACGCCATCGCCCCCATCATCTCGCGGCCCACCAGCATCCGACGGATCTCACTTGTCCCTGCGCCGATCTCCATCAGCTTGGCATCCCGGAAAATACGCGCCACTGGCGCGTCGTTCAGGAACCCGGCCCCGCCGAGGGCCTGCACCGCCTGATGCGCCTGCACCATGCCCTGCTCGGACGCATACAAACAACACGCCGCCGCATCCTGCCGGGTCACTTCCCCCCGGTCACAGGCCTTGGCGACCTCATACACATACGCCCGCGCCGAATTCATCGCGGTGTACATGTCCGCGATCTTGCCTTGCATCAGCTGGAAATTCCCGATGGGCTGGCCGAACTGCTTGCGCTCGGCCATATAGGGCATGACCTCGTCGAGACAGGCGGCCATGATCCCCAGGCCGATGCCGGCCAGCACAACGCGCTCGTAGTCAAGGCCCGACATCAGCACGTTCACACCCTTGCCCTCTTCGCCCAGCACATTGTCAAACGGCACTTCCACATCATCAAAAATCAACTCAGCGGTATTCGACCCGCGCATGCCCAGCTTGTCGAAATGCGGGCTTGTGGAAAACCCGGTCATGTCCTTTTCAATCAGAAACGCCGTGATCCCCTTTGACCCGGCGTCGGGGTCCGTTTTGGCATAGACCACCAGCGTGTCTGCATCCGGCCCATTGGTGATCCAATACTTGTTGCCGGTCAGTCGGTAATGATCGTTCCGTTTCTCCGCCCTTAACTTCAGGCTAACCACGTCACTGCCCGCCCCCGCCTCGGACATGGCCAGCGCGCCCACATGCGCGCCGCTGATCAGCCCCGGCAGATATTTCGCGCGCTGTTCCTCGGTGCCGTTCAGCTTGATCTGGTTCACACACAGGTTCGAATGCGCGCCATAGGACAACGAGACCGAGGCCGACGCCCGCGCCACCTCTTCCACCGCCACAACATGCGCCAAATAGCCCATCCCTGCGCCGCCCATCTCTTCGGGCACGGTGATGCCCAGCAGGCCAAGCTCGCCCATCTCCTGCCACAGCTCATTCGGGAAACTGTTCGACGCGTCGACCTCAGCCGCCATCGGCTTCACCCGCTCCTGCGCCCAGCGATGCACCATCTCGCGCAAGGCATGAACGTCTTCGCCAAGATCGAATTTCATCACCGCGTTAAACATCGGGGCATCTCTCCGGTATTTATTGAACACTTGTTCATTTACTTAATTCAAGGCGACACAACGGTCAATCCCGCATGACGCGGGACGTTTTCGGCCAACACGGGCAAACCGTTATTCGGCGGCGTGCGATCCGGGGGCGGACTGATAAACCGCCCCCACCTCGGCCCGGATGATCCGGGCGATTAACGCGCAATCCTGGATGCTGAACGTCAGCGGCAAGCGCATGTCCAGAATACCGCGCAGGATCCGGTCCGACTTTGGCATCCGCTCGCTTGGGGCATAATGCCAGCTGTCATAACGGCTGGTGAACCCGGTCGGTTCCGCGCCGCCAAACCATTTGAGTTCTACCCCACGCGCCTTGCAACGCGTGACGACCTCCTGAACCGCGTCCGCGCTCCAGTCCAGCAGCAGGAATTGAATGGAAGAGCCGACATAGGTCTCCTCCGCGGGCCGTTCGACCACGGTCAGCCCGGGCGTGTTGCGCAGACCGGCCTCGACTTTTTGATACCGCGCATTCCACGCGGCGCATTGCGCATCCAAATTGGCCAATTGCGGCCGCAGAATAGCCGCGCGCAGATGGTCCATCCGGCCCGAAACGTTGGGCGTGACGTATTTCACCCGCTCAAAGACTTCGGCCGGGGGCACGGTGCCATGACGCCCGTAAAGCATGTATGATCCCGACAGCATAATGGCACGCGCCATGATCTCGTCGTCATCGGTTACAAGAAACCCGCCCTCGCCCGAATTCATGTGCTTGTAGGTTTGCGTCGAATAACACCCGATGATGCCGCTGCGCCCCGATGGCGTGCCGCGCCATGCCGCCCCCATGGTATGAGCACAATCTTCGATCACCTGAATTCCCGACGCGTCGCAGATTGCCATCAAACGGTCTATGTCGCACAGATGCCCGCGCATATGGCTCAGCATCAACACCTTCGCCTGATCCGCTTTTACCTCCAGATCATCAAGGTCGATGGTCAGGCTGTCCGAAACCCCGACAAAGATAGGCACGGCATTTACACTGGCAATCGCACCCGGAACGGGGGCCAGCGTGAAGGCATTGGTCAGCACCCTGTCGCCCGGTTTCACGCCGAGCGCGCGCAGGGCCGTGGCCATGGCATAGCCTCCGGATGCCACGGCCAAAGCGTATGTTGCACCTGTGTAGGCCGCGAACTCGCGCTCCAGCAGGCCAACCTCACCCACGTCGTCGGGGTCAAGGTTATAGCGGTGCAGCCGGCCGCTGCGCATTACAGTCAGGGCTGCCTCGATCCCGTCATCCGGGATCGGTTCTTGCTGGGTGAAATTGCCTTTGAAAATCTCGGCCATGTCCATTTATTGAGGCCGAGATGGACGCAGGTCAATGGCGAAGGGCGATTGTCAGTCCACAGATCGCATTTCCCGAAACAGTTTTGCGCGCTTGTCGAATGATCTCAGGCGAACAACGTGCGCACGACGCCATGCAGTTCGCCGAAGTGACCGATCGTGGCGTCGGGCTCAAGACTGCGCACATCCTCGTCCCCCGGCCCGAAAGTCACCAAAACCGAAGGCACGCCTGCGGCACGAGAAGTTTCACGGTCTGTCGTCGAGTCGCCAACCAAAAGGCAGTGCGCCGGATCGCCACCCGCACGCCGCACCGCTTCGCGCAGGGGTTCCGGATCGGGTTTTCGCACGGACAGGGTATCGGCCCCGACAAGTGCACCGAAATCCTGCAAGACACCCAAGCTGTTCATCAACTGAACTGCCAGTTTTTCAGGCTTGTTGGTGCAGATCGCTACGGGGTGACCGGCCTTGCGCAGTTGGTCGACCGCGTCCATCGCACCGGGATAAAGCACTGTGTGCGTGTCGATTGCCTGTGCATAGGCAGACAACAGCACGGGATACTGCCGATCAACCTCGGCCACGTCATCCGCACGCCCAAGTCGGGCCAGGCCAAGGGTCAGCATCGCACGCCCGCCACGCAGGGCCGTGGCGGCATCTGCCACCGGGTCAAGCATGTCGCCGGCGCCCATCCCACGAAAACACACGTTGGCCGCGGCGATCAGATCACCGCTGGTATCGGCCAAAGTTCCATCCAGATCGAAGACGACCGTCCCAGTTCCATCACTCATTCTTACCTGCCTTGTTGTCGCATGCCCGATCGGCGCGTTTTTGCGCCCGGTTGTCACATCCCGCAATCATCTTTGATCCCGCGCGGCCTTGCGCGGCCTCACCATCCGGATAAAACGGGCGCATCCGGAAGGAAAGAGAAACTATATGAGTACGAGCTTAATCATCCTTGCGGCAGGCCAGGGAACACGAATGAAGTCCGATCTGCCCAAGGTGTTGCATGCAATCGGTGGCGCGCCGATCCTAGTGCATGCGATGCGCGCCGGTGCCGCGCTTGATCCGGACAAGACCGTTGTTGTGACAGGATACGGTGCGGACGAGGTGGAAGCTGCGGCGCGCCGCTACGACCCTGCCGTTGCCGTGGCCCACCAGTCCGAGCGCAAGGGAACGGCGCATGCGGTCGCGCAGGCATCCGAGCCGCTTGCGGGCTACGATGGCGACGCAATCGTTTTGTATGGCGACACACCTTTCATCGCACCCGACACACTGCGCCGTATGGCCGAGGCCCGTGCCCAGCATGATATCGTCGTGTTGGGATTTGAGGCACGTGATCCGGGTCGCTACGGCCGGCTTGTGATGCAGGGTGATACCCTTGAAAGGATTGTCGAATTCAAGGAAGCGGATGAGGCGACACGTGCGATCACCTTCTGTAATTCCGGCGTGGTCGTGGCCAAGGCAGAGTTGCTTTTCGACTTGATCGGAGCGGTTGGAAACGACAATACCGCCGGAGAATTCTACCTGACAGATATCGTTGGCATTGCGCGCGATCGGGGTCTGTCCGCCACTGCCATCGCCTGTGACGAAGCTGAAACGCTGGGCATCAACTCTCGGGTTGAACTGGCCCAAGCCGAAGCCGCTTTTCAGGCAAGGGCGCGGGATGCGGCACTTGAAGACGGGGTGACGCTTGTCGCCCCCGATACCGTCCACTTCGCGTATGACACCGTCATTGGCCGCGACGCGCTGATCGAACCCAATGTGGTTTTTGGCCCCGGTACATCGGTCGAATCCGGTGCACAGATCCGTGCGTTTTCACATTTGGAAGGCTGCCATGTTGCCCGTGGCGCCGTGGTCGGACCCTACGCGCGCTTGCGTCCAGGCACAGAGTTGGCCGAGAACACGCGCATCGGCAACTTCGTCGAAATCAAGAACGCGCAGATCGCCCAAGAGGCGAAAGTCAATCACCTCAGCTACATCGGTGATGCGGCGCTTGGTGAAGCTACGAATATCGGCGCGGGCACGATCACCTGCAACTATGACGGGGTAATGAAGCATCGCACGACGGTTGGGGACCGGGTCTTTGTCGGCTCCAACACGATGTTGATCGCCCCGGTGACACTGGGCGATGACGCGATGACCGCCTCAGGCTCGGTTATCACCAAGGACGTGCCCGAAGGTGCCTTGGCCTTCGCCCGCGCAGCGCAGGACAACAAGCCCGGCATGGCGCGCAAGCTTTTTGATATTCTGAAAAGCAAAAAAGCAAAACGAGATAAAGAGGCGGATTGAAATGTGTGGCATTGTAGGTGTCCTTGGCCATCACGAGGCGGCCCCCATCCTTGTTGAGGCCCTCAAGCGGCTTGAATATCGAGGCTATGACAGCGCCGGGATCGCGACCATAAACAAGGATAGGTTGAACCGACGGCGCGCGGTCGGCAAGCTGGTGAACCTGTCGGACCTGTTGGTGCATGATCCCCTGCCCGGCAAAGCAGGCATTGGTCATACGCGGTGGGCAACGCATGGTGCCCCCAATGCAGCCAATGCCCATCCGCACAAGGCAGGCCCAGTCGCCGTGGTGCATAACGGCATCATCGAGAATTACCGCGAATTGCGTGCAGAACTGGCCGAGGCAGGCATCGCGCACGAGACGGACACCGACACGGAAACCATTGCGATGCTGGTGCATCACCACATGCAACAAGGTGATAGCGCCGTGGACGCCGCCAAGAAAGCGATCGCGCGGCTGGACGGGGCTTATGCGCTGGCTTTCCTGTTTGACGGAGAAGACGACCTGATCGTTGCTGCCCGCAAAGGCAGCCCTCTGGCCATCGGACACGGTGACGGCGAGATGTTCGTCGGATCCGACGCCATTGCCCTGGCCCCGTTGACCGACCGGATCACTTATCTGGAAGAAGGCGATATCGCCGTCGTCACCCGCGCCGGCGCCATTATTTCGGACGCGCATGGCAACCGCGCCAATCGCGAAGTCCGGACCATCCAGATCGACAGCACGAATGTCGACAAGGGCGGTCACAAGCATTTCATGGCAAAGGAAATCGCCGAACAACCGGCTGTGATCGGGGATGCGCTGCGCCACTATCTGTCCGCCGAAGGGGGTGCCATTGCCCTGCCCCAGCCCGAGCTGGATTTCACCCAATACGACCGGCTGTCTCTGGTCGCATGTGGTACGGCCTATTACGCCTGTCTGACCGCCAAATACTGGTTTGAGCAACTGGCCGGGTTGCCTGTGGATGTCGATATCGCCTCGGAATTCCGGTACCGCGAACCGCCCGTGCCTGCACGAACCGGCGCCGTTTTCGTCAGCCAATCGGGTGAAACCGCAGATACACTGGCCGCCCTGCGGTACTGCGAAGGACGCGCGGCCAAGATCTTGTCGATTGTCAACGTCCCCGAAAGTTCGATCGCGCGGGAAAGCGATCTGGCGTTGCCGATTTTCGCCGGAACTGAAATCGGCGTCGCGTCAACCAAGGCTTTCACTTGTCAATTGACGGTGCTTTTGCTGCTGGCGCTCAAGGCGGCAGCGGATCGGGACGCAATCGATGCAGCACGTCTTTCTGACATGTTGTCAAACCTGCGCGGCTTGCCGTCCACCATCAACAACACCCTGGAACTGAACCCGCAGTTTCGCAAAGCATCGCGGCGTCTGGCCGAGGCTGATAATGTCCTGTTTCTGGGGCGTGGCGTGATGTACCCACTCGCCCTTGAGGGTGCGCTTAAACTAAAGGAAATCAGTTATATACATGCCGAAGCTTATGCATCAGGCGAGTTGAAACATGGCCCCATCGCATTGATCGACAAGAAGATGCCGGTCATTGTCATGGCGCCGCGTGACGGGCTCTTCGACAAGACCGTCTCGAACATGCAGGAAGTGATGGCGCGCGGTGGTAAGGTTGTGCTGGTGACCGACGCACCGGGCGCAGACGCCGCTGGAAACGATACTTGGATGACATTGGTCCTGCCCCAGATCGACCCGATGTTGTCGCCGATCCTTTATGCGCTGCCCGCGCAGCTTTTGGCCTATCACACCGCCGTCGCCAAGGGCACGGATGTGGACCAGCCGCGCAATTTGGCCAAATCGGTCACCGTCGAATGACACCGGCGGACGCGCTTGATGAATTGCGCGCTCGAATCGAACCGGGCCGCGCCGAAGGAATGCAAGCGTATCACAAGGTGCCGCGCCAATACCTGGGCGTGACCAATCCCGTTTTGAACGATCTGGCCATGCAGTGGCGGCGCGCATTACCGCTGGAAAACCGCGTGTCGTTATCAAAAGCCCTCTGGGAAACCGACATCTTCGAGGCACGTCTGATTGCGGCGAAACTGCTGACCCAGGCACGCCTCGCGCCTGACGATCAGGTTTGGGCCCTGATCACCTCGTGGTTGCCCGACTTCGACAGCTGGGCCATTTCAGACCATGCCATGATGGCAGGTCAGAAACGCCTCATGGCCGATCTGTCGCGGTTGGACGAGATTGAGACCTGGACCACGTCACACAGCCATTGGATTCGCCGCGCCGCTGTGGTGATCACCCTTCCGCTGGCCAAGATCAACCGTCCGAAACCGAACGAGACAACAGGCCGAGAACGCATATTGGGATGGGCCACGGCCTATGTGCAAGACCCCGAATGGTTCATTCAGAAATCCGTGGCCTGGTGGCTGCGTGACCTGTCCAAGCATGATGCCGATCGGGTGCGTGTTTTCATGGCTGAAAACGGCCGCCATATGAAACGGTTCGCACGTAAAGAAGCGGAAAAATATCTTTGACTTCAGCTACCTGTCGAAAAGACACGTACTTCCGGAAGGCCCGTCAGGTCCGCCTCTAACAAACGCATCGCCGCCAACGACAACCGGCTGCCCGCCCCCGGATCGCCATCCAGCGGCAATAGGTCCACCGACACGCTCGTACCCTTCGCAGGGTAGTCAACCCGCCCTTTGCCCGGCGCACGGACCAAAGGGGTTTTGATCCAGATCCCCGGCTCCGTGACGGCCCCCAACGAGGCAATCGTTACCCCCAGATCGCGCGCGCCTCCGCTGCTTTGCGCTTGGGCCACCGCGGCGGTCCGCTCTGCTTGCGTTGTGGTGTCGAATTCTTCCGCGGTTGTGGCGTTTGCCGGCGGCGGCGTCAAATCGACCGGACGCGCCTCTGGGCGTGTCTCATCGCTCGCGGCCTCGGCAGGGTCGGAAGGACGCTCGGCCGGGTTCAAACCTTGCACCAGGTCACAGGCCGCAACCGTCGACAGGCACGTCATAAGAAGAACGAACCGTTTCATAAGCACATCTTAGGCATCGCACTGTTCCGCTTCAATTGTGAAGATCACCCTTGCCCCGGTTTCGCGCATTGCCTACCTTTTGCGCATGACAGCACCTTTGATTGACCCTTTCCAGCGCGCCATCTCCTATCTGCGCGTCTCGGTGACCGACCGCTGCGATTTCCGCTGTGTCTATTGCATGTCGGAAAACATGACCTTTCTGCCGAAGAAAGACCTTTTGACGCTCGAAGAGCTGGACCGCATGTGTTCGACCTTCGTGCGGATGGGCGTGGAAAAGCTGCGGATCACGGGTGGAGAGCCCCTGGTGCGGCGTAACATCATGCATTTTTTCAATGCCATGACCCGCCATCTCGACAGCGGCGCATTGAAGGAACTGACGCTGACCACCAATGGCTCGCAACTGGCCCGGTTCAGCCAGGATCTTTATGCCGCTGGCGTGCGGCGGGTGAATGTCTCGCTCGATACGCTTGATGAGCAGAAATTCGCGGAGATCACACGATGGGGGCGTCTGCCGCAGGTTCTCAAGGGCATTGATGCAGCCCAAGCCGCCGGTCTCAGGGTCAAGATCAACGTCGTCGCGCTCAAGGGCTTCAACGAAGACGAGCTATTTGACATCGTCGAGTGGTGCAACTCGCGAGACATGGATCTGACCTTTATCGAGGTCATGCCCATGGGAGACATTGGAAACGAAGACCGCCTTGGCCAGTATTGGAAACTAAGCGATCTGCGTGCCCGGCTTGCCGAACAGTACGCCCTGACCGAGTTGACCGAACGTACGGGCGGCCCGGCGCGCTACGTGAAACTGGAAGAAACCGGTCAGAAAATTGGCTTCATCACGCCGCTTACGCATAACTTCTGCGAAAGCTGCAACCGCGTGCGCCTGACTTGCACAGGCGAGCTTTATATGTGCTTGGGCCAAGAGGATATGGCCGATCTGCGCGCGCCCCTGCGTAACGCACCAAACAGCGATACCTTGCTGGAAGACGCCATTCGCGAGGCGATCACCCGCAAACCCAAGGGCCATGATTTCGACTATTCCCGCCAAACGGTGGATGGGCGCGTGTCGCGCCATATGAGCCACACCGGCGGCTGATGCCCCAGCCTAAAGCGCCCCTGCCCGTGCGCCTGTACGGTGCGGCGGCCAATTTGGTCGCGCCGCTGGCCTACCGGCGTGTGTCCGCCAAGCTGTCGGCGCAAGGCACCAATCCGACCCGGTTGCCGGAACGCATGGGACGCGCGACACTTGCGCGTCCCGAGGGGCGTTTGGTTTGGTTTCACGCGGCGTCGGTCGGGGAAAGCCTGTCCGTTCTGCGATTGATCGCGCAAATGGGCAACACGGCGCAGGACATGAATTTCCTGGTCACGTCAGGCACTGCCACATCGGCTCAGATCGTCGCAAAGCGGCTGCCCGACCGCACGGTGCACCAATTCGCCCCTCTGGATTCTCGGAACAACGTGATGCGCTTTCTTGGGCATTGGCGCCCCGACGCGGCGGTGTTCGTGGAAAGCGAGCTTTGGCCGCAAATGCTGCGATGTACGCACCATGCCGGTGTTCCGCTGGCATTGATTAATGCCAGAATTTCAGAAAGTTCCGCGCGGAATTGGAAGCGGTTCCCGAAAACAGCGCAGTACCTGATGAGCCACTTTTGCATGATCCATTGCCAGGACACGCGCACGGCAGACCATTTGACTGATCTGGGGCTGTCTCAGGCAGCGTCCGGCGTAAACCTCAAATCCCTCGCAGGTCCAGTGCCTTTCGATCGGCGAGAGTACCACCGGATGCAGGATGTGATCGGTCCGCGCCCCGTATGGTTGGCTGCGTCGACACATCCCGGCGAAGATGAAATTGTACTAACTGCCCACAAGCAAATGATAAAATCGCATCCCGAAGCGCTATTGATTCTTGCTCCACGTCATCCTGAACGAGGCGGCAAGGTTGAAGCCCTGATTGCAGAAATGGGCTTTGAAGCGGCACGGCGATCCTTGGGGATGCCCGTTCAAAATCAGACGCGCGTGTACTTGGCGGATACGTTGGGGGAGATGGGATTGTGGTACAACCTAAGCCCGTTAACCTGTCTATGCGGGTCCTTCACGGATGTGGGCGGGCACAATCCTTACGAACCGGCCTATGCCGGCTCGGCCGTTGTGCACGGACCGCTTTACAAAAATTTTTCAGATACTTACGCGAGTATGTTAATGCATGGAGCATCCATCGAGGTTGCCGATGCCAAGTCCCTTGGCAGCGTGCTGCAACGGTTTCTCGACACGCCTGAAGCGCTGGACGAGATGCGTGCGAAAACCCGCGCTTTCGCCGATGCACAAGACGATGTCCTTGAGGCATTTGCGCAAAAGCTTTCAAAGGCGCTTGGGCTGGGGTAACCAACTGACACGCCCGACTGAATGAAGGCACAGCCGTTTGCCCGAGCTTATCGTC
>JBCBTE010000058.1:0-17161 GCA_039818805.1 Pseudomonadota bacterium | reverse complement strand
CCCGAAGTAAAAACTGACGATCGCCCCCAGAAGCCACCACAAAGGTTCTGGCACCAATGCGATACCCTGCATGCGTTCCGAAAACCATATCGGGTCCACCATGGCCGCCACGAACAAACCCAACGTGCCAAGCGCCATCGCCGGGCGGGGAATGCGATTCAAACCGTCGATGAATCTGTCGTACCAACCTTTGCGCTCCAATGCGAATTCGGCGGATAGCTGCGCCAGGGCCGCACTTTGAATTTCTGCCGCACGCGCGTCGGCATTTTCGGCGTTGACGCGAAACACCTCGGCGGTTTCGGCAACTGCATTGCGCCCACCTCCGAAGACAGCCGACAGCACGCGTTCGATCAACCCCATTTCGAAACCCTTTCCTGAAATTCGGCGGCGGTAAGGTGGTAGCGCGGCGAGATGAACTCTTCGGCGCGTTTGATCCAGCCGCCTTTGCCGCCCGCACGCGAACGCGCATATTTACGCGACGCCGGGCGCCGGTCGGCCAAACGAAAATAGTAGTTCCGCCGCGCGATCCCGTAGGCATCCGCGATATAGTCAGGCGCCGTGCCAAATGCGGCCTGCGCCGCGGCGATGGTCTGGGGCCCGATGGCACCGTCGACACCAATGTCTTGACCCATCTGCCGCAACAGCCGCTGCAGGATTTTCACCGCGTTGCCGCCCGCGTTCACATACATATCGAAGACACTTGCCTGCAAAACCTGCGGCAACTCTGCAATCCTGGGCCTTTGGAAATAGTGGTTTACAAAAATGCTTTCGGCCTGCGCACGCGTCAAGGCGCGCACATCCGTCACGCCCACCACGCCGTCCCCCGTCAGGTCAAGACCCAGCCGACGCATGGTATGAATCGTGACCCCATACTTCGTCGCCCCACCCGGATCATCGGGGTCGTTGACGTAACCGCCCTCTCGCGCAACGATCTGTTTGGCAATTTCCGAAACGCTTTGCATAAGACCCGCCTTTGCATGCCGCATTGAATCGCGGTGCAGGCTGATCTGAAATGGTTAACGCGGCCCTCAGCTACCGTTCGGGTCCTGGTAGACGCCCTGTTCCTTCAGCGCATCCACCACTTCCTTGGGCATGTAATCCTCATCATGTTTGGCCAGGATTTCGTGGGCCTGAAACACGCCGTCCACGTAACGCCCCTGTCCCACCATACCTTCATTTTCCTTGAAGAGGTCCGGCAGGACACCGGTGTAGCTGACCGATACGGCGGCGCCGCCGTCCGTCACATTGAATGTCACGGTTTCCCCTTGTCCGCGTACAAGACTGCCCTCTTCGACCAAACCACCGATGCGGAATGTTTCCGTCGGCGGCGGCGGTTCAGCAATCACTTGGCTTGGTGAGCGAAAGAAATTGATCCCGTCGCGCATCGCATAGCCGATCAACGCCGTAGAAAGGACCAACGCCACCGTGGCGATGGCGATGATCTGAACTCTGCGCTTTTTCTTAAGTGATTTCATAGGCCTAAAAAGAGTTCTTTACGGAAATACCGGCGCCATCATCAAGCCGGTCGTCTCGTTTAGACCTAACATCAGATTGGCATTTTGCAAGGCTTGGCCACTGGACCCTTTGGTCAGATTATCCAAAGCGCCGACAACGATGGCGCGCCCATCGATCCTGTCGCCAGTCACACCGAGATGACAAAAGTTACTGCCACGAATATGGCGCGTGCTTGGGGCTTGGCCAAATGGCAGGACCTCGATGAAAGGCTCGTCGTCATAAGCCGCCCGCAATGTTTCGAACACAACATGCGGATCACCTTTGACATACCCTGTTGCAAGTATGCCCCGATTGGCCGGGATCAGATGTGGCGTGAACTGAATGCGCACGTCGCGGCCCGCGATATCAGAAAACTCCTGATCGAACTCGCCCAGATGCCGATGGGTGCCGCCCAAAGCATACGCATGGTACCCTTCCGACAGTTCCGCATGCAGAAGATTTTCCTTTAGGCTGCGCCCTGCGCCGGACACCCCACATTTCAGATCCAGAATGATGTCGTCCAGATCAATTGCACCTGCCGCTATCAACGGGCGCAACATGTATTGTCCAGTTGCGGCGTTACAGCCCGTCCCGGCCACCAGACGGGCATCGCGAATTGCATCACGATAAAATTCGGTCAGACCGTAAACCGCCTCTTGCTGCAGCGCGGTCGCTGCATGCGGATTTCCATACCATGCCTGATAGGCATCCGGATCCCGCAGACGGAAATCGGCGCTAAGGTCGATGACACGCAAATCATGCGGCAAAGCGGAAATGACCTTTTGGCTTGTTTTGTGGGGCAACGCGCAGAAACACAGGTCGATCTGTGCAAAATCAATTTGGTCGATCTTGACCAGCATCGGCAAATCCAGATGCCGAAGATGCGGGAAGGCCTGCGCCATGCTTTGCCCGGCCTTGGAATTGCCGGATAACGCGGCAATCTCGAACTCAGGGTGCGTGGCGATCAACCGGACAAGTTCGGCACCGGTGTACCCCGACGCACCCAGAATGGCGATTTTATGGGTCATCTTGGACCTCTCGATAAGACTAAAAAGCGTTTAGGGATTTGCGGCTCATGCCGCAATAGATGGCAAGCCTCAGGCGGCCTCAAACGTGATTTTTCGTCGCAAGAACTGTGTCGCGCGATCCGATGTGCGCTTGGGGTCACCAGTGGTCAGGAACCGGCTGCCCTGCCCGCCGCCCGTCATTTCAGGGCGGCGCTTAAGGTAGTCAGCCAGGCTATCGGCCACCAGCTTTGGTTGCGAATAGACTTTGACCTGCGGACCAAGGGCCGTTTGAAATACATCTTCCAAAAGCGGGTAATGCGTGCAGCCAAGAACCGCGGCTTCGGGATCCGGCATCTTACGCCGAAGCGCATCGACATGGCTGCGCACCAATGCCTCGGCCAGGATCATGTCGCCATCCTCGATTGCATCGACCACACCACCGCAGGCCTGAGCCTCGACATCCACGCCGATGGCACGGAACGCCAGTTCTCTTTGAAAGGCCCGGCTGCGCACAGTGGCAGGCGTCGCAAACAAGGCCGCATGTTTCACCATGACCTCGCGCGGGGGGGAATTGTCGCCCCATTGCCGCTCGGTCAATGCCTCGATGAGCGGCACAAAAACCCCCAGCACGCGCTTGCCCTCGGGCACGCCCGTTTCCTGCATCCGGCGCAGTGCCGCCGCGGACGCCGTGTTGCAGGCCAGAATCACAAGGTTGCAGTCTTCTTCATCCCACAAACGATGCACATGATCGCGGGTCCGCGCATGGATGTCATCGGCATCGCGCACGCCATAAGGCGCATTGGCGTTGTCACCCAGATAAACGATCGGAAGATCGGGCAGACGCGCCTCTACGGCGTCGAGAACGGTCAGGCCACCCAGCCCGCTGTCGAAGATTCCAACCGCCATATGACTTGCGCAAATGCGTCCCTATTCAAACTCAAAACCAAGCTCGTCCGGATCCACGGGACCGGTGCTAAGCTCATACGTCTTATGACGCAGGAATGCCATGAGCGATTTGGCGTCTTTTTCACGCGCCTGCAGTTCTTGTTGGCAAATCGGTTCCCCGATCACCACCTTGACAGAAGTATCGACACGTTTGCCAAATTCCTTAATCAAAAGCGCCATGCGCAGCGTGTAGTGCAGGTGGCTGGCAATCTGAAACAGCCGCCCGTTATGTCCTTCAAAGAATATCGGCAACACGGTTGCGTTGGATTTCGACACCATGCGGGCGGTGAAATTCCGCCATCCCGGATCAAGCGGTTGCGCAAAGGGTTTGACGCCTGTGCTGACAGTACCACCGGGGAAAATACCGATAGCGCCACCTCCGCCAAGATAGCTCAGCGCGTCTCGGCGTGTTTGCAGGTTGAGGGCCAGACCTTCCTTGGTTTCGTCAAAACTAATGGGCAGAATAATCCGGTTCAGATCTTCTGCCTTGCGAAACACCTTGTGGGCCAGAATGCGAAAGTCTCCGCGCGTCTGGCTCAGGATATGACCCATCATCAGACCATCGAGAATGCCGTATGGATGGTTTGCAATCAGGATCAGTGGGCCGGTTTTGGGAACATTGTCCAGACTGCCGCCCTTGATATCGAGTGTCAGGCCGTAGCGTTCAACCATGACTTGCCAAAAGTCGCGGCCTGCCGCCACTTCTTGTTCGTAACCGCGCGCCCGCTTGATCAGCCGCATACGTCCTGTCAAATTCTCCATGGTGCGGATCATCGCCCGCCCGCCTCGGGTTTGGGCCGAGTATGCATAGCTGATGTCACGCGCAATATGACGGTCTTGCCGCATCATTTTCGTTCCGAGTCGATTCACTTCATGAACTTTTAAACCAAGTTGCGGCAAACAGTCCGCATGAAGTTTTTGTGAAATCTACTCAGCCGCCTGCGCAACCGGCGCTCCGCCTGAACGGATCAACGCCAACAAATCCTCGCGCTGCTTCGCTGCTTTTTGCGCATTCGCAGCTTTCACATGACCAAACCCTTTGATTTGCATAGGAAGTTCGGCCAGGGCGATTATCGCGTCGCGGGTCTGTGGGTCCAGTTCGGGCAAGACAAGCGTCATGTCGCGCTCATAGGTTTTGATCAACGCACGCTCCATACGACGTTCCGATGTGTAGCCAAAAATATCCAATGGTGTGCCGCGCAGCCCGCGCATTTTTGCCAGAAGACGCAACGGGCGCTGCAGCCACGCCCCGAATTCGCGTTTCTTGGGCCGGCCGTCTGGGCCCTTGCCCCCAAGGATCGGCGGGGCCAGGTGGAAGGTCATTTTCAGGTCTCCGGCGAATTCTGCCTGCGCCTTTTCTCGCGACGTCAACAACAGCCGCGCAACCTCGTACTCGTCCTTGTAGCTTAACAACTTGTGATAGCCTTGCGCGACCGCTTCCTTCACACGAGGATCCGTGATGCCATCGACCAGCTTCCTATAACGCCTGGCCAACCGTTTGCCTTGATACGCAACCAGATGATCGGCACGAAAGGCAATCTTCTCTTCCGTCGATCTTGGCTTTTCGACAACGGTCGGCGTCATTAGACGCGCGATATCCTTGGGGCACTCCGCCGCCCAACGGCCAATCTCGAACGCTTGCAGGTTCCTCTGAACCGCTGCTCCGTTCAGATCAATCGCAGCGGCGATTGCATCCTTGGACAAAGGAACAAGCCCCCGCTGCCAGGCCGCACCAAAGACGATCATGTTGGAAAAGATTGCATCCCCCATCGTCGCGCGCGCCAACTCGGAGGCATCAAACAGTTGCACGGCGTCCTTCAGGCGCGCTTCAAGCGACAGGGTTAGCTGTTCCGAAGGCAATTTGAATTCGGTGTTCCGGGTGAATTCACCGGTAATAATCTCGTGGTTATTGACCACCGCCCCGGTGCGCCCGGCGCGGGTCAACCCAAGCGTCTTGGATCCGGCACTAACCACCAGATCGCCACCGATCAAGGCGTCACATTCGCCCGTTGCCACACGGATTGCTTTGATATCGCTTGGCTTTTCGGCAAGACGACAGTGTACATGCACGGCGCCGCCCTTTTGTGCCAAACCGGCCATTTCCATCATCCCGGCGCCTTTGCCATCAATCTGCGCAGCCTGTGCCATGAGCGCACCGATGGTGACGACCCCCGTGCCGCCAACACCAGTGATCACCACGTTGTAGGTGCCGTTGATCGCGGGCAACACCGGGTCGGGCATGTCAGGCAAAGTGAAATCTGCAGACGCTTCCTTGCGAATTTGTGCGCCCTCCAATGTGACGAAGGACGGGCAGAAACCTTTCACACAGCTGAAATCCTTGTTGCAGCTGGACTGGTCTACCGCCCGTTTGCGGCCAAGCTCGGTGTCTACCGGCACGATCGCAACGCAGTTCGACTGCACCCCGCAGTCGCCGCAACCTTCGCAGATATCAGTGTTGATGAACACACGCTTATCCGGGTCGGGAAACGACCCGCGCTTGCGGCGGCGGCGTTTTTCGGCGGCGCAAGTTTGGATGTAAACGATGGCCGATACACCTTTGATATTTTGACACTTTTCTTGAACAGCCGGTAATTCCGCCCGTTCATGCCAGCCGATACCAGACGGAAAACCTGATTTTTCTGGCTCTTCCTTGGCGTCGTAGACGACAAAGACGTTTTCAACCCCCATCGCCATCACTTCATGGGCAATACGTTGCGGTGACAGGCCGCCTTCGTTGCTTTGCCCACCCGTCATTGCGACTGCATCATTGTAAAGTATTTTGTAGGTGATGTTCACATTCGCGGCCAAGGCCGCGCGAATGGCCAGAATGCCCGAGTGGTTATACGTCCCATCGCCGAGGTTCTGAAAGACATGGTCGCGCTTGGAGAACGGCGCCTCGCCGATCCAATTGGCGCCTTCCGCCCCCATATGCGTAAAGCCCACGGTGTCGCGATCCATCCACTGCACCATGAAATGACACCCGATCCCGGCATAGGCGCGACTGCCGTCGGGCAGTTTCGTTGAACTGTTGTGCGGGCATCCCGCGCAGAAGTAAGGCAGCCGCGCGGCAATGTCCTCGGCGTTGTCAGCTTTCTTCGCTTCTTCAATAAGTTGCAGGCCAGTCTTCACGCGATCTGTGCCGCGTCCTTCTTCCACGAGTATGCCACCAATCTTTTCGGCCACCATCACCGGATCAAGTGCCATGCGCGTCGGGAAAAGCTCTTCGGAATGCAGACCGCCCGCCCCGCCCTTGTACCAGCCATAAACGCGCCGACCACGGCGGTCGTCAAAGATTGCCTCCTTGATCTGGATCTCGATCAGCTTGCGCTTTTCCTCAACCACGACAATCAGATCCAGCCCCTCGGCCCAGTCGTGAAATCCTTTCATGTCCATTGGAAAGGTTTGGCCGACTTTATATGTGGTCAGACCCAGACGATCCGCCTCGGCCGCGTCGATGCCCAACAGGTCAAGGGCGTGTGTCAGATCAAGCCAGTTCTTACCGGCGGCAACGAACCCGATCTTTGCACCCGGTTTGCCAAAGACCCGTCTGTCCATACCATTGGCATGTGAAAACGCCTCCGCGGCAAAGCGTTTGTGGTCAATCATCCGCGCTTCCTGCGCGATCCAGTGATCTTGCAGCCGGATGTTCAACCCACCTTCCGGCATGTCGAACTCGGGGGTGACGAACTGCATTCGGTCAACACGGCCATCGACCACGCTGGTCACTTCAACCGTGTCTTTCATGGTTTTCAGGCCCGTCCAGACCCCGGCAAATCGCGACAATGCAAAGCCGTAAAGGCCGTAATCCATGATTTCCTGCACACCCGCCGGGGACAGGACCGGCATATATGTATCCACCATCGCCCAATCGGATTGGTGACACACGGTCGAGCTTTCACCGGTGTGGTCATCCCCCATCGCCATAACCACACCACCATGGGGCGACGTGCCCGCCATGTTGGCATGACGCATAACGTCGCCGGACCGATCCACCCCTGGCCCTTTGCCGTACCAAAGACCAAACACGCCGTCATAGGCGCCCTCGCCGCGCAATTCGGCCTGCTGGGTGCCCCACAGCGCAGTGGCGGCCAGGTCTTCGTTCAGCCCCGGTTGAAAGGTGATGTTGGATTGCGCCAGTTGCTTTTGCGCCCGCGCCATCTGCATGTCCACCGCGCCCAGCGGGGACCCGCGATAGCCAGTCACGTACCCGCCGGTGTTCAAGCCTGCCGCCCGATCACGCGCGGACTGCATCAACATCAGCCGCACAAGCGCTTGCGTTCCATTCAAAAGGATCTCGGATTTCTCCAGATCCAGACGGTCATTCAAGGATATTTTCTGATCACTCATCGTCATCCTCCCGAGCCTTGGCCTGGTGCCTTAACTTATCGCAATATTAGGTCAAAACTTATGACCTACCAAGGAAAATCCAAGAAAACTTTCCCGGCGGGCTGTGATGTGCCGGGCTTTTTCTGCTATTTCGCGGACGGGGAATATTTTGAGTCGAAAGTTGCTTAAATGGATTGGGACAAACTGAGAATATTTCATGCCGTGGCCGACGCCGGCAGCCTGACCCATGCAGGGGATCAGCTGCATTTGTCCCAATCCGCGGTGTCACGGCAGGTTCGTGCGCTAGAAGAATCACTTAACGCCACGCTTTTTCATCGCCACGCCCGTGGTTTGATTCTGACCGAACAGGGCGAGCTTCTGTTTGATGCCACCCGTGCCATGCTCAAGCGCCTGGATGCCGCCACGGCGCGTATTCGCGACAGCGAGGAAGAGGTGTTCGGGGAACTGCGCGTGACAACTACCATCGGGTTCGGTACGCTCTGGCTTGCGCCACGTCTGCCCAAACTGTTCAAAAAGTATCCCGACCTGAACATCGATCTGATGTTGGAAGAACGTGTGCTCGACCTTCCGATGCGCGAGGCTGACGTGGCGATCCGCATGAAAGAACCGTCGCAGGCCGACCTGATCCGGAAACGCCTGATGTCGGTACACATGTGCCTTTATGCGACACCGGAATACCTGCAGCTGAACGGTATGCCCGAAAAATCGGAGGACCTAAGCAATCACCGATTGCTATGCCAGAATCCCCGGTCTGCACAGGTTGGCGCGGGCGCGACGCTGGTGGGTGAGTTGATGACTTACGACATCCCCTCGCTTTTGACTGTCAACAACTACTTCGGTGTCTTGCAAGGCGTGATTCACAATATTGGGATTGGCGTGCTGCCCGATTACCTCAGCCATGATTTCCCCGATCTGGTGCGCATCCTGCCGGACGTCCACTCTACCGAAGTGCCGGTGTTCCTAGCCTACCCCGAAGAATTGCGCCAATCTCAGCGCATTGCCGCCTTCCGGGACTTTGTTCAGGAAGAGATCATCTCGTATCGGAAAACCCTTAAAAGCAAAGAGTTGTAACCCGTTCTGCGGGTGGCGAAAAGTAGCTATGCAACTAGGTCATACCGGCCATTCTCAAACTGCGGCATGATTGCACTTGATCGATTAAAAAACCGACACTAATTGCCAATCGTGACAGTGATCGCAACAGCGCTTCACTTTCATACCTCCCTGTTGGACTTCGGCCGAGCTTTTTGCTCGGCCTTTTTTTTGCCCGGGTCCGTGGCTATATCGCGGCCATGGTGATTGCATTGCGACCGGCACGTTTGACCGAATTGTCAAAGCTTTCGGCGCTTTGCCTGCGGTCCAAGGCCGTCTGGGGCTATGACGACGCATTTCTTGACGCCTGCCGGGATGAACTGACGCTCACCCCCAAGGATGTTACCGCAAATCTTGTGGTCGCAGAGCGCGACGGTGATGTGGCAGGCATCGCACAGGTCGATCCGTGCGGTAATGATGCCGACCTTTCGCTTCTCTTCGTTGACCCGCCCGCTTTCGGGCATGGCGTCGGTCGGACATTGTTCGATTGGTGCGTGACAACAGCCCGCAATTTGGACGCCGCGCGCTTGATGATTGACGCGGACCCGGGCGCATTGGGATTTTATGAACGCATGGGTGCGCGGCGCGTCGGGGACAAGCCGTCACTGTCCATTCCCGGGCGCATGTTGCCGTCGCTTGAAGTCCGGCTCATATGACCGGTATCTCGGGCCCCGCCAGCGGCGAGAGGGGGCGCGGCGCGCCATCGGTAATCACGATGTTTTCCTCGTGGACAAGCACCGTGCCCGACGGCATCTCGATCCCCGGTTCAAGCGTGATAACCATCCCTGCCTGAAGCACGGTTTCATCATTGGCCATCAACGACAGCCCTTCCGTCAACTGCATGCCCAAACCATGCCCAAGACGCCCGGCGGTCTCTCCAAAACCAACGATATCAGCCATGTCGCGCCACACATCGCAGGCGCGCGCGCCGGGCGTTGCTGCTGCCAGCCCGGCCTGGGTCGCTTCAATGAGGCGCGCATAGGCTCGTGCGGTATCCGGCGACGGAGAGCCGAGTGAATAGTTGCGATCGTAATCGCAGAAATACCCATCGCGTACCGCGCCGGTGTCCAGCATCAGGACATCACCCGCTTTCAGCGCTGTTTCATCTGCCGGAGAGATCACATCGCGATAACCGCCCTGCCCGGCGCCGCCGGCCAGATAAGGCACCCAATCCGCCCCTTCCTCAAGCAACAGCCGCTGAAAATCGCGGAACACCCGGCTCAACGGTACGCCTTCGCGCGCGATCTCGTGGATGCGAGCGAAGGCGCGTCTGGCAACAGCACAGACATCCTCGATCTTTTCGATCTCTGCCGCGGACTTGACGGCCCGCAGGCCGGCTACGATGCCATTGTCGTACGTGAATTCCAATTCCGACTGCGTTTTCACCCGGTCAAAATCGGCGAGCGGCATCCGCAGATGCGTCTCGTAACCCGAGGGGATACCCACCGGGCCGCCCACCTCGCGCAGGGTGTCCACCAGCAGACTGATACCGTCATCTTGGGGGTTGGGGGCCGACCACGTGCGGATATCCGAGATCCAGCAGCGCGCCATCAACGCGGCGCCGATGGACGGGATCACCGCAATCGGTTTCCCGGTGATAGGCACGATCACATACCAAGGACGGCTTGGGCTTTCCCAGAACCGCGTCAGGAATCCGGTGAAATAACGCACATCCGGTTCTGTCGTCAGTAAAAGCGCACCCAGACCGGTTTCCGCCATGCGCGCCTGTGCGCGGCTCAATCGCGCTGCAAACTCGGCCTCGGGAAAGCCGCTCATGCGTCAGCCATCTCGCTCAGAATACACAGCACACGCGCGTCTTCGGGCAAGCCCATCACCCGAACAGCCGCGACGCCGGCCCCGCCGGATTCGGTGGTGGCCAGATCGTGTGCGGCAAGAGGGGACAATATCGCCGCTGCCTCATCTTCGGTGATGGTCACAAATTGGTCGGCATCGCGCGCCAAACCTCTGAGAGCGATCAGCGACGGCTCCTTGCAATCCAGCCGTCCCATGGCAGAGACCGGTCCGCTGGTCACAACCGAACGCCCGGCTGCAATGCTGGCCTGCAGGGCCGGGGCGGCCTCGGGTTCAACCACCGCAATCACCGGCTCATTGCCCCAAGCCTTACGGAAAAAGGCGGCACAAGCTGCCGCCAGGCCACCAACACCGGCTTGCAAGAAGATGTGTGTTGGCGGTCGCGGCATTTGTTTCACCGCCTCATCGGCCATCGCCAGATACCCTTCCATCAAACGATAGGGCAGGTTGAAATAACCCGGCCAGGAACTGTCTGAAAGCAGTGTCCAACCGTTGGCGTCTGCCGCCTTGGCCGCCGCGGCCATACTGGCCTCGTATTCATTGCCTTCGCGCACGACCTGGGCCCCTTTTGCGCGCAGACGCTCGGCAAAGCTGTCCGGAACAGTTTCGGAAATGTAGATCACCGCCTTTGCGCCGAAGACACGCGCGCCTGCCGCGACAGACATGCCGTGATTGCCCGCACTTGCGGTGACATAGGTCCTGCCGGTCAACGCCTTGGTCATATCGTCTGCGCCTGTCAGTGACGCTTCGTGTGCAATCACGTAAGCCGCACCAAGCGCCTTGAAACTGCCTAAACCCATACGCCCGCGTTCGTCCTTGATCCACAACTCGCAACCGAACCCGTCGACCTTGGCCAATGGGGTCGTCGCCGCCTTCGGACACGCTTGCAACAAACATGCCACCGCATCGGCATCGACACTGGGCATCGGGACATCCGGCAAGCGGTCTTCTGGCAATCCCTCGCCACGCCACGGGTTCTTAACAAGATGCATCTTCCATCCTTCTTTTTGCCCACTCGGACGCCATTTGCCCAAATTGGTCAAGCCTGTTCGCGACAGGTGTCCAACAGCCCCTTCCCCCTGCCCGCATGATGGCCTAAGAGAAGCGCCAAGCTGTACGAGACCAGGGGGACATGTTTCACATGCAGGAACCGGCTATCACGCCCGAACTGATCGAGGCCCACGGTCTCAAGCCTGACGAATATGACCGCATTCTGCAGATCATCGGCCGCGAGCCGAGTTTCACCGAGCTTGGCATCTTCTCGGCCATGTGGAACGAGCATTGTTCCTACAAATCCTCCAAGAAGTGGCTGCGCACCCTGCCCACCGAAGGACCACAGGTCATCTGCGGCCCGGGTGAAAATGCGGGCATCGTGGATATTGGCGATGGCCAAGCCGTGGTCTTCAAGATGGAGTCGCACAACCACCCCTCCTACATCGAACCCTACCAAGGGGCCGCCACCGGTGTGGGCGGCATCCTGCGCGATGTGTTCACCATGGGCGCCCGCCCCATCGCCTCGATGAACTCGCTCAGCTTCGGCGAGGTTGCGCACCCCAAGACCCGCCAGCTGGTGCATGGCGTGGTCGAAGGTATCGGCGGCTATGGCAACTGCTTCGGCGTGCCCTGTGCCGGTGGCGAGGTGCGGTTTGACCCCGCCTATAACGGCAATTGCCTTGTGAACGCCTTTGCTGCAGGCCTCGCAGACAGTGACAAGATCTTCTACTCCGCCGCTTCCGGCATCGGCATGCCCGTGGTCTATCTCGGCGCCAAAACCGGCCGTGACGGCGTGGGCGGCGCGACCATGGCGTCCGCCGAATTTGACGAAACGATCGAGGAAAAGCGCCCCACCGTTCAGGTCGGCGACCCCTTCACCGAAAAGCGCCTGATGGAGGCCACGCTAGAGCTGATGGCCACCGGTGCCGTCATCTCGATCCAAGACATGGGGGCGGCTGGCCTTACCTGTTCCGCCGTGGAAATGGGCGACAAAGGCGGATTGGGCGTCAAACTCAACCTCGACGCGGTGCCGCAACGCGAAGAGAACATGACCGCCTACGAGATGATGCTGTCAGAGTCTCAGGAACGCATGCTCATGGTCCTCAAACCCGAGCTTGAATCTGAGGCGCGCGCCGTCTTCGAGAAATGGGATCTCGACTTCGCCATCGTCGGTGAAACCATCGCCGAAGACCGCTTCCTGATCCTGCATGGCAACGAGGTGAAGGCGGACCTGCCGCTTGCCACCCTGTCGGGCAGCGCGCCGGAATATGACCGGCCCTGGGACGAACCCCAAACGCCCCAGGCGCTGGATGATGCCGCAGTGCCCAACGTCGATCCCATCGACGGGCTTAAGGGTCTTATCGGCTCGGTGAACTATTGCGCCAAGCAATGGGTTTATGAACAATACGACACGATGGTCATGGCCGACAGCGCGCGTCATCCCGGCCAGGGCGCGGGTCTCATCCGCGTGCATGGCACCAATAAACTGCTGGCCTTCACCTCGGACGTCACACCCCGCTACGTCAAGGCCAACCCACGCGAGGGCGGCAAACAGGCGGTGGCTGAGGCTTACCGGAACCTCACAGCGCTTGGCGCGACCCCATTGGCCACCACCGACAATCTGAACTTCGGCAACCCCGAAAAACCACAGATCATGGGTCAGTTTGTCATGGCCATCAAAGGCATCGGCGAAGCTGTGGGTGCCCTCGACATGCCGATCGTTTCCGGCAACGTGTCGCTTTACAATGAAACCGACGGCAACGCGATCCTGCCCACCCCTACCATCGGCGCAGTGGGTCTGATCCAGGATCCTGACACGGCGATCACCGGGCAGGCGCGTGACGGGCATGTGGCCTTGATGGTGGGCGGCACCACCGGGCACCTGGGCCAATCCGCCCTGCTGGCCGAGGTCTTTAACCGCGTCGAAGGGGATGCGCCCGCCGTTGACCTTGAGGCGGAAAAGCGCAACGGCGACTTCATCCGTGCCAACCACACGCTGATCAAGGCGTGTACCGATCTGGGCGATGGCGGGCTGGCACTGGCCGCGTTCGAGATGGCCGAGGCGGCGGGTGTGGGTGTTTGCCTTGACAGCGACGACACCGCCTTTTTGTTCGGTGAAGATCAGGCGCGCTACCTGGTGGCTTGCAACTTTGACCAGGCCGAGGCGCTGATGATTGCCGCGGGCCAGGCGGGCGTTCCGGTGCAGAGCGTAGGACGGTTCACCGGTAATTGCGTCAAGATGGGCGCGGCAACGGTCCAACTTGACGAATTGAGCGCGGTTTTCCGCGGGACATTTGCCGACACTTTTGCCTGAAAATAAGCACGCAGAAATCGCGGCTTTTCACGTTTGCATGAGGGACGTTGGACAGCGCGGCGCGCCATGCCACTGTTGAACGTAATCATTGTGAAAGGCTTCCTCATGTCCCGGCTTCCCCTCGTCCTTGCTTTGCTCGTCATGCCCTTTGCCCTCTCGGCGCAGGAATCGGATGGCGACACGTCGCCCGAAACCCGGCCCGAAGCGGCAGAACCGGCACCCGAAACAACCGTCGAGGCGCCGATGACGCTGGAGCGCATGGACGAGATCGTGCGCGCGCTTGACCCCGACGCGCAAACCAACGGACGGATGTGGCGCCTGATTATTGCCGACACGCCAGTTCTGATCATCACCGATCCCGAGAACGACCGCATGCGCGCTCTGGCCGCGGTCGGCGAAGTCAGCGAGATCGACGAGGCGGACCTGACCCGCATGATGCAGGCCAATTTCGACAGCGCGCTGGATGCCCGCTATGCCATCGCCAAGGAAACCGTGTGGTCGACCTACATCCATCCCTTCAAGCCGCTTGAAAAGGATCAACTGATATCCGGCCTCGGACAGGTCGTGAACCTGGTCCAGAGTTACGGCACGCTTTATTCGGGCGGCGCGATGCAATTCGGCGGTGGCGACAGTGGAACGTTGCAGCGAGAGCTGATCGACGAATTGCTCAAGAAGGGTGAGGAACTGTAATCGTTTAGAAGCTGCGTTTGGACGTCTTTTGGGAAGTCTGTGTTCTGCTATGGATGGCGAAATCTCCATGGCGTGGCTTCTCTTAGATGACATCGCCAATTGGCCTGAATTCAAACAAGTGCCGGTTGCGCTTCAAGGCCTTTGGGTCTGGCAGCTGAAAGTATGATTTTGGATGACCCGGCTTGCAGCAAAGCATGAAAGCTTGTGCGCTTTCGAATGTACCATTGGTTCTTTGTCGCGTTCGCGGTGCCGCCTTGTCTTTTTGCCATCATTGTTCTTTTCAGGTCTTGGTAGCGCTTGCACTTGCGCATCCGCGCCTCTAAATTTTTGGTCTAGCCCAAAGGAGCGCGCTACCCGATGCCAATGCAAGCCCAGGAAATCGAGGATCTGATCCGCGAAACCTTCCCAAATGCCAAGATCACCATCACCGATCTGGCCGGTGACGGGAACCACTACGCGGCCGAAGTGATCGACGAAAGCTTTCGCGGCAAGAACCGGGTACAGCAACAACGCGCGGTTTATGCCTCGCTCAAGGGCAAGATGGACGGCACCTCGGGCGAGTTGCACGCGCTGGCCCTGACCACCAAGGCGCCAGAGTGAGATGGACCTGTTCGTGCCCATCATCCTTGTGCTGATCGTTGCCGCGGTTGCCGGTCTGGCAATCCTTGGCCAGCGCAAGGATCCCGGCAAGCTGGGCAGCAAACCGGGCAAGGGCGTGCACACCCTCGAATCAGATTATCAATCCGGGGTTGGCGGGGGCAACGTGACCCGCTGGACCGTGCCGCGCGACCCGCAGGAATACGCAAAACGCTTCATACCGAAGGACGCCAAGAAATGACCGATGCAAAGACCCAGATTGACGAAACCGTGAAAGCCAATGATGTGGTGCTTTACATGAAAGGCACCAAGACCATGCCGCAATGCGGGTTTTCCAGCCGCGTGGTGGGCGTGCTGAACTACATGGGGGTGACTACACGGATGTGAATGTGCTGGCCGACGATGCCGTCCGCCAGGGCATCAAGGATTACTCGGACTGGCCCACCGTGCCACAGCTTTACGTCAAGGGTGAATTCGTCGGCGGCTGTGACATCATCACCGAGATGACGCTTTCAGGCGAGCTTGACACGTTGTTCGACACCAACGGCGTGACCTATGACAAGGACGCTGCCGACAAAATCCGCGAGGCAAACGCCTAAAACGGCCACAAGATCACCAGGATTCCCGCCCCGAACGCCATTGCGCGCAGGGCGGGGATTTTCTTTTGCACAAGCGCAAGGCTGACCAGGGCCAGACCCACGCCGATCTTGAGAGCTGACAAAATGGCCAATCCGGGCGCAGTATCGATGTCGATCACGCGCGGATTGGCCACCATACCCAGCGGGATAAGGTAAAGCCCCACGCCAAGCGCCATGGCCGTCAGCGCGACGCGCAGCCAATTCTCACCGATCATGCCCGATGCAATGAAAACCGCGCCGCAAACGGGCGGCGTGATCGTTGACAAAAGCGCGTACCAGAAGACGAATAGATGTGCCTGCAACGGCTCCATTCCCAGTTCGATCAGGGCCGGGCCCGCGACCGAGACGCAGATCACATAGGCCGCCGTCGTCGGCACCTCCATGCCCAGGACCAGGCAGGCAAAGGCCGTCAACAGCAGCGATGGCCACAACAGCCCCCCCGAGGCCGACAGGATCAGCGAGGTGATCTTGACCCCCAGCCCCGTCACGCCCAGCACACCAATCACCAGTGAGGCGCAGAAGATGATCGACCCGATCAGTGCCACCTGCCGTCCCGCCATCATCAACGCCGTTTCTGCCCGGTTCAATGCACGTGACAGATCGAATTTGAGATCCGCCCCGATCAGCAGCAACACCGCACCGGCAAAGATCGCCAAACAGGCGGCGTATTGCGGCGTCACGCCCAGACCGAACATGCCCCAGAGCAGGATCGCAAAAGGCACCAAGAAGAACCCGGATGTGATCAGTACATCACGGCGTTTGGGGCGATCGTCGGCGGCCAGCCCGCGCAGGTCATAGCGCATGGCGTAGCCGTCGATGCCGATCCAGACGGCCCAGAAGTAAAGCAGCGCCGGCAGCGCCGCAGCCGCCATTATGCCGGTGTAGGGTGTGCCGGTCAGTTCGACCATCACGAACGCCCCTGCCCCCATCAGCGGCGGCATGATCTGCCCGCCCGAGGATGCCACCGCTTCGACCGCGCCAGCGATCCGCTTGGGATAGCCCAACTTGTCCATTGCCGGCAGGGTGATCGCCCCGGTCGACGCCACGTTGGCCGAGGCCGACCCCGAGATCGAGCCGAAAAGCGCCGAGCTGAGCACCGACACCTTCGCGGCCCCACCCCGCAGTCGACCCGCCGCCGCCGAGGCCACGTTCATAAAACCCTGCCCCGCCTCGCCCGCGTTCAGCACCGCACCGAAGATTACAAAGATCGCCACGACATTCACCGACACAGCCGT
>JBCBTE010000057.1:0-17435 GCA_039818805.1 Pseudomonadota bacterium | reverse complement strand
GCTGTTATGGTCAAAGACGAACCCTCACAGCCGCTTGCCCAGCATTTCACCCAGTAAGTCAAATACGAGACGAATGCATCGCAAAATTGCCGTGCCCTTCGACAAAGGGATTTCATCACTGCTTTGCAGGAGTGGCCGCAATTGGTCGAATTCATTTTAAGCGAGTTCTGCGCCAGACGTTCTAGCATCGCATAGCTCGGAGGCTGTTATGGTCAAAGACGAACCCTCACAGCCGCTTGCCCAGCATTTCACCCAGTAAGTCAAATACGAGACGAATGCGGCGGCTGGTGTGCAAATCACGGTGCGTGACCAGCCAGATCGGGAAGGTGATGTCCGTCACGCCGTCCAGCAGGCGCACGGCTTCGGGAAACTGTGCTGCGATATCATCCGACATGGGGGCGATCCCAAAACCCTTTTGCATAAGCTCCCATGTCGTGATCCCGCTGGTTGAACCGGTGGTGAATTGAGTGGCTTCAATCGAGATGCCCCACTCTGCCAGACCCATGATCAGGCGGGTGTCATCACCAAAACTGATGAAGTCATGCGATTTGAGGTCATCCGTTGTGACGGGCGTGCCGTGTGCAGCGAGGTATTCCTTGGAGGTGTAAAGATGTGCCGGGGCGTCGCCAATGAGACGGGCGATGAGATCCGGCTCGGTCGGGCGGACATGGCGGATTGCGATGTCGGCCTCGCGGGCAAGGATATCGCGGATGTCGTTTGCGGCGACGATGTCCACACGCAGGCGCGGCGCCAGCTTGCGCAGTTTGAGCAGGATGTCCGGCAGGACATAGGCGCTTAGCATGTCGGAGGCGGTGACGCGGATCAGGCCGTCGAGGGACTGCGCACGGCCTTGGGCGATCAGGGAAATGTGGCTGGCCGCCTCTTTCATTGCGCGGGCGTGGGTCAGCAGGTCGCGGCCGGCATCGGTGAGTTGCAGGGCCCGCCCGGAACGCTCGAACAACGCGAGGCCGAGCTCGTCTTCCAGCGCACTGACCTGGCGGCCCAAAGTCGGCTGCGTGAGGCCCAGTTCGCGCGCGGCGGCAGACAAGGAGCCGGTGTCTGCGGTCGCCAGAAAGGCACGCAGGCGGGTCCAATCAAAATCCTTATTCATACGTTTTTGCATGGTAATCTTGCGAATTTTGATAATTCAGGTCGTTTTCATGCGGATTTATAGGGATGCCAAAGGAGAGTTTCAATGCAAGCCAATCAGAAGTTCTGGACCAAGATTGCCGCGAAATATGCCGCGCGCCCGATTTCAAACATGCAGGCCTATGAGCAAACGCTGGAGCGGATCGTGTCGCATCTGCCGGCAGATGCGCGGGTGTTGGAGTTGGGCTGCGGCACCGGCGGAACCGCGGTGCGACTGGCCCCACATGTCGGCACGTTCCTTGCGACCGATTTTGCAGACGGAATGATCGCTGAGGCGCACAAGCGCGATGTTCCCGGCAATGTGCGCTTTGCCGTCGCGGATGTGTTTGACCCGTCTCTGGATGTCGGCGGCTATGACGCGGTGATCGCCTTGAACGTTGTACATTTGATGGAGGACGCGCCGAAGGTTCATGCACGTGTCTCGGAACTACTGGCGAAAGACGGTCTGTTCATATCCAAAACGCCCTGCATCGGTGAGCGGGACCTTGGGTTCAAGTTTGGCCTAATGCGGCGCATGATTCCGCTGATGCAATGGTTGGGCAAAGCCCCGTTCGTGCGACTCCTCAGTATTGTTGCGCTAGAGGCCGAAATCACTGAGGCCGGATTTCGGATTGTCGAGACAGGCAATTATCCGGTGCGCCCGCCAAGCCACTTGGTGGTTGCGCGCAAGGTGTGACTTGCCTTTGCCCGGGCGGGCTGCAAGTTACGCGGTGACTGCAATGAAGGAGGTTGCCCATGCTGAAAGTTTATTTGTCTGGCGAAATTCATACCGGTTGGCGCGAGCAGATCATCGCGGGCGCAAAGGGGCTGGACGTTGTGTTTGACGCCCCAGTGACAGATCACGCGGCCAGTGACGATTGCGGTGTGGCGATCCTTGGGGCCGAGGACAACAAGTATTGGCATGATCACAAGGGCGCGATGGTCAATGCCATTCGCACCCGCAAGGGGATCATGGATGCGGATGTGGTCGTGGTGCGGTTCGGCGACAAGTACAAGCAGTGGAACGCGGCGTTTGACGCCGGATACGCCAGCGCATTGGGCAAGTCGCTGATCATTCTGCAACCGCCGGAACATGATCACGCCCTCAAGGAGGTGGACGCCGCCGCACTGGCCGTGGCGCGTGAGCCGGGGCAGGTGGTGGACATCCTGCGTTACGTTTTGGATGGTGCTCTTCCCGGGTAATTTTCGAACGTACCATCGCCCAAGCGAAAGCGGATCATTACGCCGCGTTTTGCTTTCTCCGCTTCAGACCGCGGCGTAGCCTGTGCACATGCAATTCGATTACATCATCGTTGGTGGCGGTTCGGCGGGCTGCGTGATGGCAGCGCGGCTGAGTGAGGACCCGGGGACCAGTGTCTGCCTGATCGAGGCGGGCGGGTCCGGTCGCGATATCCTAGTCCGGGCTCCTGCACTTGTGGCCGCAATGGTCAGCGGACGGCCCAAGATAAACAATTGGGCTTTCCACACCGAACCCCAGCCTGCGCTGAATGGGCGTCGCGGATTTCAGCCGCGAGGCAAGACGCTGGGCGGATCGAGCGCGATCAACGCCATGCTTTACGTGCGCGGACATCCCAAGGATTACGACGAATGGGCGGATCTGGGATGTGACGGCTGGGATTGGCAAAGCGTGTTGCCGTATTTCAAGCGCTCGGAAGGCAATGCGCGGGGCGCGGGTGATCTGCATGGCGAGGACGGGCCGCTGCAAGTCGGCGACCAGGATGCGCCCCGGGACATCGCGCGCGCCTTTGTCGACGCGGCGGAGGCTTGTCAGGTTCCACGGAACGACGATTTCAACGGGCCAACACAAGAGGGTGCCGGCCTTTATCAGGTGACGCAGTTCCACAAGGGTTCGCAGCGTGGCGAGCGATGCTCGGCAGCGGCGGCGTATCTCTTCCCGGCGATGGGGCGCAAGAACCTGACCGTGATCACGCGGGCGCAGGCCCTGCGGGTGGCGATGGATGGAAAACGGGCCACCGGCGTCGATTACCGCGTTCGGGGCCGGACCGAACGGGCAAATGCGCGGCGCGAGGTCATTCTGAGTGCCGGCGCGTTCGGCTCGCCGCATTTGCTGATGCTGTCGGGCGTGGGACCGGGAGAAGAACTGGCGCGGCACGGGATCGACGTGGTTCTTGATATCCCGGGCGTTGGGCGGAACCTGCAGGACCATCTGGATTACGTGATCGCGTACCATTCCAAGCGACCTGACGTGGTAGGGTTGAACCCGGCAGGGCTTATGCGGCTTGCGAAGGCCGGGATGCGGTGGCGCAGGGACGGTCGGGGTCTGTTCGCCACGCCCTATGCCGAAGGCGGGGCATTTTTGCGGTCGACACCGGACCTGGACCGGCCAGATCTTCAATTGCATTTTGTCATCGGCATCGTGGATCAACACATGCGCAAGCTGCATTTCAAAGACGGGTTTTCGTGCCATGTCTGCCAGCTTCGCCCCCATAGCCGGGGGCGTGTCGGTTTGCAGGATGCGCGCCCGGGAACAGCGCCTTTGATCGATCCGGGATACCTGTCAGACGAGCGCGATCTGCACGTCATGAAGGCGGGTGCGCGCATCATGGAGCAGGTGCTTGACGCCAAGCCGTTGACGCCTTGGCGGGGCCGAAAGCTTTACCCGCACGACGGAAGCGACGCCGGGCTGGAACAGGATATCCGCGCGCGGGCGGACACGATTTATCACCCTGTGGGGACCTGCAAGATGGGCGTGGACGAGATGGCCGTGGTGGACATGGCTGCCCGCGTCCACGGGCTGGACGGCCTGCGGGTGGTGGACGCGTCGATCATGCCGCGTCTGGTGGGCGGCAACACGAACGCGCCCACGATCATGATCGCCGAGAAGATTGCGCAAGGAATGCAGTGACGGTGCCAAGGTGTCCGGCATCAGTCAAAGCCGTTCCAAGCGGAACCAAATCGCCACTGACACAACCGCAGACAGTTGCTCTTGCACACTGGCTCGGTTAGCGAAGGGTGTCGTTGACCGGGGGACAGTTGTTTGAACACTGACATTACCTTCGTCAGGTTGTCTCAGATTGCGCCAAGCGAAATCCTGTCGCATATGTCCGATCCCCGGGTAGCGGAACACATGCCCCTGCTAACCAGCAAATGGGATGAGGCCGCCGTGGACAGGTTTGTCGCGGCCAAGGAAGCGTGTTGGCACCGTGATGGTCTTGGGCACTGGGCGATCCTGTCGAATGCCGAATACGTTGGGTGGGGCGGATTCCAAAAAGAAGCGGATGAATGGGATTTCGGCTTGGTTCTAAGACCGGATGCATTCGGCTTGGGCGCACGCATATCCCGCAAGGCGCTTGCATTTGCGCGCGCCGATCCACGTATCCCCTTCGTGACTTTCCTTTTGCCACCGACCCGCAAAAATCTTGGGGCGCTTGATCGGCTTGGCGCGACGTATTTGGGCGAGGTGGCGTATGGTGAAGCGACGTTTCTCAAGTACCGGCTTGAAACGGACGGTCATGCCTGCCCGCGTCGTCCACGGTGATTGAAAGGCTGGGCCGTGGTTGGCTATTCGCCCGGCGCCTTGGTTTCCGGGCGCAGACGACGGACCAGCCCGCCGCAGGTTTCGATGATCCCCTGAAGGCGTTCTTCAAGACGGGTCATTTCCAACATCGAGTCTTTCAGGGTTTCGCTTTGGTCCCCGATATCGGCCAGTTTGCGGAACACCGCCTCGCTTGAGGCCATCTTGGCTTCGGCGTCGGATACAACCTGTCGGAGCGCCTCAAGCAGATCCGCAGCAGAGGTCGACGCGCCGTGTTGTGAGACCGCCCCGTCGAGATCGGCGATCTGACCGCGCACGGCGGTGAACCATTCGTTGGACAACCGTGGTTCGCGCTTGGCGCTGAGCATGGCATCGCGTTCCAGATGGCGGACATCCGACACCACCCGGTCAATGGATGCGCGCAGATCGCTTTGAATGCCGATGATGTTGTCGTTGGCCGATACGACCTTGGCAAGTACCGCGTCAAGCTCGCTGACTATGACGGAAATCCGGTCGAGAAAGAGGTTCAGATCGCGTGCCAGAACGCCAAATTCATCCGAGGTGCGAATTTCGGCCCGGTGATCGAGCTTGCCATAGGCGCGGGCCAGCTTGCTGACGACAGAGCGCAGTTCCATCAATGGTTCCAGGCGCGCGCGCAGGATCAAGAAAAGCAGAAACGAGTGGACGACGATCTTGCCGGCAGACAGCACGGCGGTCAGGCGAACATCTTGGAACCAGAGTGCAAAATCGCGTGACAGGTAGTTGCGCACTGTCACCGTGCCCAGTGTATCGCCCACGTTGGCCTGTGTATGGCAGGCCAAACAGAATTCTTCCGCCACGATGCTGATTTGAAAATCGCGATAATTGCCGTCAGGCCAGTTTTCGGCCGGGATTCCGCGAGGCGTGAAGCCAAAGCCGTCTTCTATGGACTCCACCGTGACGTCGGCCGGTTCAATTGCAATCACGTATCCCAAATCCGACCAGTTCGTTTCAAGGATCGGGTACATCGTGCGGGCCGCGACAGGCCCACCCTCGTTGCGCATGATTGAACGGACGTTTTCGGCCAGATCTTCGGCCACAATCGCGGCATCTTCGGTGCCGTTGGCCACGTAGTTGTAGTAGACAAGTGCCGCTTTCAGCGAGAACTCTACCACGGTCACGATGACGAGAATGACGAAAAAGTCCCGGATCATGTGGATCAGGAACGATTTGTCGAACCGGCCTATGGAAGGGTGGTCATCACTGAGCATTGGCACCTCGTCAAACCCACTGGGAAGGAATTAGTGCTCGGCGTGCAGATGGGAAGTCGTGGGGCGATTTGCCTCCTCACGGTGTCGGGCACAATTCCAGGTGAGTTTGAGTGCTGAAGGTGGATTTCTTGCTTTAGTCAAGGCAGTGCGATCTGGTGATGGCGAAGTTTTGTAAAGAAAAACCCGCATCTTGGAGGATGCGGGTTTTTCTGGTTCGCTGCGTGCGCGAAACACATTGAAACAGTTCGGCCTAGCCGATGGCCGCGGCTTTCACGTCATCGTCGATATGCGGCAGATACTGCTCGAAGTTGTCGGCGAACATTTTGACCAGCTTGTCGGCTTGTGCGTCGTATCCTTCGGTGTCCCCCCAGGTGCGGCGCGGGTCGAGCAGAACCTCAGGCACGCCGGGGACATCGACAGGCACATCAAAACCGAAATTCGGGTCCTTGCGGAATTCGACCTTGGACAGCGAACCGTCCAGCGCAGCCGTTAGCAGCGCGCGGGTGGCCTTGATCGGCATGCGTTGCCCGGTGCCGTAAGCGCCGCCGGTCCAGCCGGTGTTGACCAGCCAGCAGGTGGCACCGTGCTTGGCGATCTTGTCACGCAAGAGGTTGCCGTAGACTTCTGGTCGGCGCGGCATGAAAGGCGCGCCAAAGCAGGTCGAGAAAGTGGGTTCGGGCTCGGTCAGTCCGCGCTCGGTTCCCGCCACCTTGGCGGTGAAGCCCGACAGGAAGTGATACATAGCCTGCGCGGGTGTCAGCCGCGCGATGGGAGGTAGGACGCCAAAAGCATCGCAGGTCAGCATGATGATGTTCTTGGGATGCCCGCCGAGGGCGGTCTCAGACGCGTTCGAGATATAGTGCAGCGGATAGGCGCAACGCATGTTGGCCGTCAGGCTGTCGTTGGCAAAATCCAGCTCCAGCGTTTCTTCGTCATAGACCATGTTCTCGATCACGGTGCCAAACTTCTCGGTCGTGGCATAGATTTCTGGCTCGGCCTCGGGGTCAAGGTTGATGGTCTTGGCGTAACAACCACCTTCGAAGTTGAACGTGCCACGATCGGACCAGCCATGTTCGTCATCGCCAATCAGGGTACGGCCGGGATCGGCGGAAAGCGTCGTTTTGCCGGTGCCCGAAAGACCAAAGAAAATGGCTGTATCGACCGGGTTGCCCTTGGCGTGGTTGGCCGAGCAGTGCATCGGCATGATGCCTTTCTCCGGCAGCAGGTAGTTCAGAAGCGAGAAGACCGATTTCTTGTTTTCGCCGGCGTACTCGGTATTCGCGATAAGGATCATCTTGCGGTCGAAGTTGAGCGCGATGACCGTGTCCGAGCGGCAGCCATGCTTGGCCGGGTCGGCCTTGAAGCTGGGGCAGTTGATCACGGTGAAATCCGCGGTGAAGCGGTCCAGCGCCTCGGCATCCGGGCGGCGCAGCATGTGGCGGATGAAAAGCCCGTGCCATGCAAGTTCGGTGATCATGCGCACGTTGATCGCATGGGCCGGATCAGCGCCGCCCACCAGATCCTGCACGAAGTAATCCTTGCCTTGCATGTGCGAAAGCATGTCGGAATGCAGCGCGTCAAAAGCCTCTGGTGTCATCGGGGCGTTGTTGTCCCACCAGATCGTATCGGCCACGCTGTCGGTCTTGACGACGTGCTTGTCCTTGGGTGAGCGACCCGTGAACTTGCCGGTGGACACAAGGAAGGTCCCACCTTTGCCCAAACGCCCTTCGCCCTTGCGCAAGGCGGCCTCGATCAGTGCAGGTTCAATCAAGTTGTAGTGGACATCGCCCAGCCCAGTGATCCCTTGATCTTCAAGCCGGAATTGCGGGTTGACCCGTCCAGATGCCATGGATGTGCTCCTTAGTCTTCGCATGCGCCGCGTCGCGGCCACTGATCCTATCATACCGCAAAAGCGGTGGAAAATCGGTTGAAACCGTGTGTTCGCGGGCCTCTTAACATGACGCTTTCATGAATGAACAGGACGCATTCATCCAGTTAGCGCAACCAACCAACCAGTTAGCGTTACCATCACAGTATTGGCGCAGGGGCAGACATAGTCGCGCCACAAAAAGTGAGTCAATTTAGCCATTCCTAAGACATTTTCGCGTCAGATACCCCGGAATGACTGCGCGATTCGCACTTTTGGATTGATTGTAAAGAGCGAAAAAGCGCATAGTAGCTAAAAAAAGCAGGCAACCGAGCAGTACAAGGAAATCATAATGTCTAAAATCGCCCTTGTGGACGATGACAGAAATATTCTGACATCGGTGTCCATGACCCTTGAGGCCGAAGGCTTTGAGGTGGAAACTTATAATGACGGTCAACAGGCGTTCGACGCGTTCAGCAAGAAATTACCCGACATGGCGGTCCTTGATATCAAGATGCCCCGGATGGACGGAATGGACCTGTTGCAGCGTCTGCGGCAGAAAACCTCGATGCCGGTCATTTTCCTGACATCGAAGGATGACGAAATCGACGAAGTGCTGGGTCTGCGCATGGGGGCGGACGACTATGTGAAAAAGCCGTTTTCGCAACGTTTGCTGGTCGAACGCATCCGCGCACTTCTGCGCCGGCAGGACGCGATGGACGGTAATGTGGTCGCTGATACCGAAGATGCCAAGGTGATCGAACGTGGCGAATTGCGGATGGACCCGCTGCGCCACGCAGTGACCTGGAAAAACCAGGACGTATCGCTGACGGTGACGGAATTCCTGTTGTTGCAGGCGCTGGCGCAGCGCCCCGGCTTCGTGAAAAGCCGCGATCAATTGATGGATGTCGCCTATGACGACCAGGTTTACGTGGATGACCGCACCATCGACAGCCATATCAAGCGCCTTCGTAAGAAGCTGCGTATGGTCGATCCGGAGTTTTCGGCGATCGAAACACTCTACGGGATCGGTTATCGCTACAACGAGGAATAAGGCGGCAAAAGATGGCGCTGGTCGAGGGGATCCACGTGCGAGATCACACGCTCAATGATGATGACGGTGTCGTTCTCGGCGATGATTTTGTAGCACCCGAAAACGTTGTCGAGGAAGAAGTCCGCATGCGGCGCGCGCGGCGCGGTTTCTTTTCGGGCAACAGCGGCGGGTCTCTGACGCGCAAGATCATCACCTTCAACCTGATTGCCCTGAACGTTCTTGTTGCGGGTATTCTCTACCTCAGCTCGTCACGGGATGGATTGGCGCAGCAACGCGCCGATAGCCTGCAAGGTGACGTGGAACTCATTGCCGACGTGTTCGAGGCGCAACTGCCCGCCGGTTCGCCGATCGGCCTGGTGGGGATGGATGGCATCAATGTGCGCGCCACACTTGACGGCCTGGATGTCCAGCAAGGCATCGAGGTTTTCGTGTACGACACCAGTGCTGAATTGGCCGGACGCGTTGAAGGTTCTTTGCCGCAGCCGGCCAGCCGGGTGCCCAGCACCAAACCGACGGTGATCACCGATGCGCTGAACGGAGTGTGGGATTCCATATCGACGCCATTTGCCGCGATGCTGTCCACTGAAGAGCCTTTGAGCGTGGAACAACAGGCTCGTAGCTTGGTTGAGCGAGCACTGGAGAACGGAACCCAGGTGGGCCGTGGCGAAACAAACGATGTCACCGTGTTCACCGTGGCAACGCCCATTCTGCAAGGCAGTGTCCCGGTGGGGGTGGTGGCGCTGGCCAGCGCATCCGGCGAGATTGATCAACTCTCGCGGATCGAGCGTGAGCGGGTCTTGCAGATGTTTCTTGTGGCCACGCTGGTTTCGGTGGGCCTCAGCCTGATTTTGGCATCGACCATCTCGAATCCGCTTGCCGAATTGGCCGCGGCAGCCGAAGTTGGCGGCGCGCGTAACCGCTCGTCCGGAAACAAGGGTGGGCGCATTCGGATCCCGGATTTGACAGCGCGCCCGGACGAGATCGGTCGTCTTAGCGGTGCCTTGCGCGGGATGGTTACCGCACTCTACCACCGGATTGATGGCAACGAACAGTTTGCCGCGGACGTGGCGCATGAGATCAAGAACCCGTTGGCCAGCCTGCGCAGTGCGGTGGGCACGATGCGCGTGGCCAAGCGCGATGATCAGCGCGAGAAGCTTTTGAATGTGATCGAACATGACGTGCGCCGCCTGGATCGTCTGGTCAGCGACATCTCGAATGCGTCGCGACTGGACAGTGAACTTGTCAAGGAAGAGCAAGAAGCGTTCGACCTGATCCAGATGCTTGGTAATCTCGCGCAATACCTTGGCGAAGAAGCCGATAAGAAAGGCATCGAATTCATCACCGATTTCCCCGACGATCCGGTCATGGTCACGGGTCTGGAAGGCCGCTTGGCGCAGGTTTTCGTCAACCTGATCACCAATGCGATTTCGTTCTGCGAGGAAGGTGACGCGATCCGGCTGTGGACCCGCAAGCGCGAAAACCGGGTGGTTGTCGTGGTCGAGGACACAGGCCCAGGTATCCCGGAACAGGCGCTGACGAAAATCTTCCAGCGGTTTTATTCTCAGCGGGATGCCAGCGACTTTGGCAACAATTCCGGGCTTGGCTTGTCGATCTCGAAGCAGATCGTCGAGGCACATGAAGGCGTGATCTGGGCCGAGAACATTCGCCCGACAGATGCCGATATCACATCTGATCCGCTGGGCGCACGCTTTGTCGTGGGTCTGCCGGTCTGACACGATGTGCCCGCCCGCGCGCAAAGAGCAAACACCGCCGCAACCCACAGATCAATCCACTACGGTACACGCCACCACAGTCGCGGTTGATGACCGTGCCGTTCTGATCCGAGGCGCATCCGGCGCAGGCAAATCCGCGTTGGCTTTGCAGCTTATGGCCCATGGGGCCGGTTTGGTGGCGGACGACCGGACGCGGCTTTGGCGCGCGGGCGAGGCCGTTGTCGCCGACGCGCCCAAGGCGATCCGAGGTCAAATCGAGGCGCGCGGCGTTGGTATCCTTTCGGCGCCCGCGTTTGGACCCTGCGCGGTCAGCCTGGTGGTGGATCTGGACGAGGATGAAGCCGACCGTCTGCCGCCGACCCGCACCACGCAGGTGCTTGGTGTTGCATTACCACTTTTAAGAAAATGCCCGGGCGCCCATTTTCCTGCTGCACTCGCGTTATATCTAAAGGGCGGACGTTTGGAATAAGGAGTGCCTTGCCATGCCGGCGGAGGCCATGATGAATCGACTGGTGCTTGTGACCGGCCCTTCGGGGGCGGGTCGCACCACGGCCATTCGTGCGCTGGAGGACATGGGCTATGAGGCAATAGACAACCTGCCGCTGTCTTTGTTGCCACGCCTTTTGGACGGCTCTGGCGTGGACACGCCCTTGGCCCTTGGCGTTGATACGCGCAATCGTGACTTTTCGACCAATGCGCTGATCGAGGCGATCGACCAGATGGGCGCGGCCTCGGTCGTGCCGATGCAGGTGCTTTATCTTGACTGCAGCGCGGATGTGCTGTTGCGGCGGTTTTCGGAAACCCGTCGCCGCCACCCGCTGGCCCCGGCGGAAACGCCCGGCGTGGGGATCGCGCGTGAATTTGATTTGCTGGGCCCCATTCGGGCCCGGGCAGACATCCTGATCGATACGTCCGAGATGTCACCCCATGACTTGCGCGCGGAATTGGAACACTGGTTTGCCGCGCGGGGCGAAGGGCATCTTTCGGTGTCGGTGCAATCATTTTCCTACAAGCGGGGTTTGCCGCGCGGGTTGGATATGGTGCTGGATTGCCGCTTTTTGCGAAACCCCTATTGGGAAGAGGATCTGCGCGCTCTGAGCGGCCAGGACGCAAAAGTACAGGCCTATGTGGGCGACGACCCGCGGTTTAGCGGATTTGCCGAGCGGGTGACCGATCTGACAAAGGAACTGTTGCCGGCCTACAAGGCCGAAGGCAAGGCCTATCTGGCCATCGGTTTTGGATGTACAGGCGGTCAACACCGTAGCGTTACAATGGCAGAAACATTGGCTGAAGCCCTTGCAGAGGCTGGCTGGCAGGTGTCTATAAGGCATCGCGAATTGGAACGGCGGGGCGTGATTGGCCCGCCAGACTCCGCACAGGGCGAAGCGCGCTCAAGCGAAGGGGATAAACGGCGTTGATCGGCATCGTGATCGTTGCGCATGGCGGGCTGGCGCAAGGCTATTTGAAGGCCATAGAGCATGTGGTCGGTGATCAGCCGGGCATCCAGGCCGTTGCCATCGACACCGACCATGACCGCGACGCCAAACAGACCGAGATTTGCACTGTCGCGGACCAGGTGGATACCGGTGACGGGGTCTTGATCGTGACCGATATTTTTGGCGCTTCTCCGTCCAACCTGTCCTTGAAAGCATGTCAACCTGACAATCGCCGTATTCTATACGGCGCAAACCTGCCCATGCTGTTGAAATTGGCCAAAAGCCGCCATTTGCCCGTGGCAGAAGCCGCACGTGCAGCGCTGGACGCAGGTCGCAAATACATTGACAGTCACAACGTAACAGCCGAGTGACTGGGAAAGACCAAGACCGAATGACGGAAAAAACGATGCGCCAACTGACAATCGTCAATGAAAAGGGGCTGCATGCGCGTGCGGCTGCAAAACTGGTCGAGGTCGTTGAAGGATTTGATGCCTCTGCCGAGGTCAGCCACGATGGTCAGGCCACCGGCGCAGACAGCATCATGGGGCTTTTGATGTTGGCAGCCTCGAAAGGAAAGACTATTGACGTGCGGGCTTGGGGGCCTGACGCCGAACCGCTGGTGGATGCCATCACCGCGTTAGTGGCCGACCGGTTCGGCGAGGACATGTGAGCGCATATGCGCGATGAGACGGGATCAGACCACTTGGTGGATCACACGCAGGATCAGATCGGCGACCAGTCGCCCGGAACGGTCAATTTCACGAAATATGACCGGCGCAGCCTGACCTATGCCAATTCATTTGACAGCCCGCGAACTGCCTTCACGATCCGGGCCATCGAATGGTTCACCGGCAAGATCACCATCCTGAAGATGATCCGCGCCTTCGAGAAGAAAGGCGCACCGACCGGCCAGGCCTTTTGGAGAGCGGCGCTGGACACCATGGGTATTCCCCTTCTGACACCGCAAAAGCAGATCGACTATATCCCCAAGGACGGCCCGGTGGTTGTGGTGGCAAATCACCCGCACGGGCTGGTGGACGGAATGATCCTGGCCGATCTCATTGGGCGACGGCGCACCGATTACAAGATCTTGACGCGTGCCCTTTTGACCGGCATCGACGAGGTCGCAGCCTCTTACATGATTTCCGTGCCGTTCCCGCACGAGCCCGACGCACAGCGCAAATCGGTCGAGATGCGCGCCAGCGCGATGGCGCATCTGAAGGAGGGTGGGCTGATCAGTGTTTTCCCGTCAGGCGTCGTGGCGTCCAGCGACACGTTGTTCGGACCGGTGATCGAGCGGGAATGGAACGTGTTCACAGCCCAGATGATCCGTCGGTCCGGGGCCAAGGTCGTGCCGATCTTCTTTCCAGGTGCCAATTCACGTAGCTACCAGATGGCAAACCGGATTTCGGCGACGTTGCGGCAAAGCCTGCTTCTCAACGAGGTTGTCAAAGGCTGCAACAAACCCCAGAAACCGGTGGTTGGCCCGCCGATTGACGATGAGCATATGGCGATATTGGAAAAGGATCCGCGCGGATTCATGACCTGGCTGCGGGACCACACACTACGCTTGGGCGAATCCTGAGAGCGTTGCGATCGAACCTGCCCTTGTGGTTCACCGTGTCGGTACCGGTTCATCCCCGCGATAGTCGTAAAAGCCCCGCCCAGTCTTGCGGCCCAACCATCCGGCCTCGACATACTTTGTAAGCAGAGGACACGGGCGGTACTTGGTGTCTGCCAGCCCGTCGTGCAGGACATTCATGATCGCAAGGCAGGTGTCCAGCCCGATGAAATCAGCCAGTTCCAGCGGGCCCATCGGATGATTGGTGCCCAGCTTCATTGATGTATCAATCGAGGTTACGCTGCCCACGCCTTCGTAGAGCGTATAGACCGCTTCGTTGATCATGGGCATCAGGATGCGGTTCACGATGAAAGCAGGAAAATCTTCGGAACTGGCGGCGGTTTTTCCCAGCTTGTCGACGACTGCGCGGCAGGTGTCATACGTGGGCTGATCGGTGGCGATCCCCCGGATCAGTTCGACCAGCTGCATGATCGGCACCGGGTTCATGAAGTGGAAGCCCATGAATTTCTCTGGCCTGTCGGTGCGGCTGGCCAGACGTGTGATCGAAATCGACGATGTGTTCGACGTAAGAATCGTATGTGGCTCAAGATGTGGAAGAAGATCCTCGAAGATCGCTTGTTTGACTGTTTCGCGCTCGGTCGCGGATTCGATAACGAGGTCGCTTGACCCCAGATCGGCCAAGGTCAGCGTCGTCGAGATACGAGACAGGGCTGCTTCCATATCGTCCGCCGTCATCTTGTCGCGACTGACGGCGCGTTCCATGTTGGATCGGATGCGCGCGATTCCGTTGTCCAACGCTTCCTGGTTGATGTCATTGAGCAGAACATCAAAGCCGGCAGAGGCCATGACATGCGCAATTCCGTTGCCCATCTGACCTGCGCCCACAACGCCAACCTTGCGGATGTCCATGCCCATGCCCCTTTTGAAAGATGTCGCCACCATAGGCCCCGCGCGCCTGCACCTGCAAGAGGCGAGGATGCGCAAAAGATGCGTCAAATCCCACCTTTAACGGATTTGAAAGGCCTGTGGCGCATTCTTGTCTCTCGGGTGAACAAAGCATGGTGGGCAAGATGTCATTTCAAAGTGTTGGGCGGTTTGGACCGGTCTTTGAAACCTGTCGCTATGGCGCGTCGAAACTGGCGTTTCGCGGGCCGAAGCGCAGTTTGAAGAACGAGTATGTGGCCTTTTTGGGTGGGACCGAGACATACGGAAAATATGTTGAGCATCCGTACCCGCAACGGGTTGAAGCGGCGACAGGTTTAAGTTGTGTCAATCTGGGCTGGCCCAATGCCGGTATTGACGTCATGCTGAATGATCCTGGGTTTGCGCGGATTGCCTCAGGCGCGAGGCTGACCGTGTTACAGGTGCCGTGTGCTGCGAACCTGTCCAATTCGTTCTACAAAGTGCACCCGCGTCGCAACGATCGTTTTCTAAAGGCACGTGATCCTCTGAAAAAATTCTATCCGACGGTGGATTTCACCGAATTCCACTTCACCCGGCACATGCTGGCCCGGCTGCGCGATCTGTCCTGTGGTCCGTTTCTGGAAGTACAAGCCGAACTGGCCGCCCTGTGGGTGACTGGTATGAAGCGGCTGATCTGCAACATCGAAAGCCCGGTTCTGTTGCTCTGGTTTTCGGATCGCAGCCCAGACCAACACTGCGATGACCCCGACCTGCGATACGAGCCTGCGCTGGTAAGCCGCAACATGCTGGACGCGGTGGAGAAGGACGTGGCCGGGCTGGTCGAGTTCAATATGGGTGGCGCGATGCGGTCCATGGACCCGGATTTCGAACTGGCGGAGAAAGTGTTGTCGCGGTTCGATCGGCAACTGATGCGAGATGTACCCGGACAGATGGCGCATGACAGCGCGGCCGAGGCGCTTATTCCCGCCATGGCGGGCCTTTTGGACCCGTAAATGCGAAACGGCCCGCCGACAGGCAGGCCGCTTCAAATGTTTCCACAGCGGGGTTAGCCCAGCTTTTCAGACAGCTCTGGCACGGCCTCGAAAAGATCGGCCACAAGACCGTAGTCGGCCACCTGGAAGATCGGGGCCTCTTCGTCCTTGTTGATGGCAACGATGATTTTGCTGTCCTTCATGCCTGCCAGATGCTGAATGGCGCCAGATATCCCGACGGCGATGTACAGATCGGGGGCCACGACTTTGCCGGTTTGACCAACTTGCCAGTCGTTCGGGGCATAACCTGAATCCACCGCCGCGCGTGACGCGCCAACCGCCGCGCCGAGTTTGTCGGCAAGACCCTCTATCAGGGCGAAATCGTCTTCCGAGCCGACACCACGACCGCCGGACACAACGATGCCCGCCGAGGTCAGTTCTGGCCGATCAGAGGCGGCAACCTTGTCTTCGACCCATTCCGACAGGCCCGGGTTGTCGGCTGCCGAGATGGTTTCCACCGAGGCTGAACCGCCTTCGCCCGCCGCGTCAAAGGCGGCAGTACGGAAGGAGACAACTTTTTTGGCATCCGAGGATTTTACGGTCTGGATCGCGTTGCCCGCGTAGATCGGACGCTCGAACGTGTCGCCATCGACAACGCCGGACACATCCGAGATCACCATCGCATCCAACAGGGCCGCCACGCGCGGCAGCACGTTCTTGGCGTCAGTGGTGGCAGGAGCCACGATATGTTCGTAGTCGCCGGCAAGCGAGACAATCAGCGCGGCGGTTGGTTCCGCCAAACGGTGACCAAGCGAGGCATCTTCGGCCACGAGGACCTTGGCGATCCCGTCGATCTTGGCGGCGGCTTCACCCGCTGCCGCGGCATTTGCACCGGCACAAAGGGCTGTTACATCGCCCAGTTGTTTGGCGGCTGTCACTGCTTTGGCCGTGGCGTCAAACGCCAATTCGCCATCAGTGACTTCGGCAAGAAGAAGTACAGACATATCAGACGGCTCCCGCTTCTTTGAGTTTGGCAACAAGTTCATCAACCGAGCCTACGATTTCACCAGCTTTGCGGGCCTCGGGCTCTTCGGTTTTCACGACGTTCAGACGAGGGGTGACATCGACGCCGTAATCGGCGGCGGTCTTTTCGTCCAACGGCTTTTTCTTGGCCTTCATGATGTTGGGCAGTGAGGCATAGCGCGGCTCGTTCAAGCGCAGATCGACAGTTACGATCGTCGGCATCTTCACTTTGATCGTTTGCAGTCCGCCGTCGACTTCGCGGGTGATAACGGCGTTATCGCCATCAATGTCCAGGCCGCTTGCAAACGTACCTTGGCTCCACCCCAGAAGTGCCGACAGCATTTGGCCCGTGGCATTCATGTCGTTGTCGATGGCCTGTTTGCCAGCGATAACCAGGCCGGGCTGTTCTTCGTCAACCACGGCCTTGAGCAGTTTGGCGACGGCCAGCGGCTCGATGTCGGTGTGCACATCATCTGCTGCCACGATCAGGATCGCGCGGTCTGCGCCCATGGCCAGAGCCGTGCGCAGGGTTTCCTGGCTTTGCTTGACGCCGATCGACACAGCGATCACTTCGTCGGCCTTGCCGGCCTCTTTCAGGCGGATCGCCTCTTCGACGGCAATCTCGTCGAAGGGGTTCATCGACATTTTCACATTGGCAAGATCGACGCCCGATCCGTCCGCCTTGACGCGAACCTTCACGTTATAGTCGATCACGCGTTTGACAGGCACGAGCACCTTCATCGGCATGGTCTCCCTCAAATTGACAAAAGAGCCGCGGGTCTGCGACTCTGCCTTTCGCTCTGCGGCGTGTGATACAGATTTGTTAAGCCATGAAACAGGGCAAAATCGTCACGTTTGCGTCTTGCGACGTCGCGATTCCGTTGCAGGTCCGGAAAAATGCCCGGTTTCTGGTGGAATCATGGCGTCACGCCGTGCTTTTTGGCCAATTC
>JBCBTE010000056.1:0-17627 GCA_039818805.1 Pseudomonadota bacterium | reverse complement strand
AGAACTGGAAAGATCGCAACACCGGTGAACGGCGCGAACGGACCGAGTGGCACAGCGTCGCGATCTTCAATGAAAACCTCGCGCGGCTGGCCGAGCAGTATCTCAAGAAGGGCTCGAAAGTGTACATTGAGGGCAAGCTTGAAACCCGCAAATGGCAGGACCAATCGGGTCAGGATCGATACTCCACCGAGGTTGTACTGCGTCCCTATGCCGGCGAACTGACGTTTCTGGATAGCCGCGATGGCGGATCCGGCGGAGGTGGCGGCAGTTACGGTGGCGGCTACGAAGGCGGCGGATACGACAGCGGCCCGGCCCCGGCGGAAGGTGGCCAAGGCGGGGGCAACGCCCCGTCGCGCGACTACGACGACGAAATCCCGTTCTGATGTTGATGGGCTGGCCCCCCGAGGGTCAGGCCACCGTCACGGTCATTGTCTGTCTGACCGTGGCGTACTTCATCCTCTATCCCGCGCTGAAGCCGCACAGTCTTCGCCAGATGGCGGTTTATGATCTGGGCGTGACCGGCGCGATGCTCTTGATCAACGGAAGTCTCTTTGCCGGCGCCGGCATCCGGTTTTCGATGCTGTTGTTTCACACGAACTGGGCGGTGTTCACTTTTCTGGCGGCAGTGCTCATCGAAGCTCCGCTTGCGCTTTGGTATGCGCGCAGGAACAATATCTCCTTCGATTAGCACTCCTTTACACAAGCGCGTCCAAAACAGTGAGCACTACAAAGGCTGGTATGGCCAGAACCACGGCCACGATCAACGCTGCCAACGCCGTCGGGCGCACGGCAGGCGCAACCACACCCAAAACAGATTTTTTTCGATCTGACACTGATCCATTAACCACGATTTAGGTTATCAGACCTTTAATCTCGACCATGGGTCTAACTTTAACCAGCTCCAATCATGTACCGCTGCCGCCCGGCCCATGCGCGCTTCAGCAACACCCGCGCTATGGAACGGCTATGCGACAGATCGGTGCACACGTGGCAGGCATAACCCTGCGTGACGGGACCCAGACGCTGGCCACAGCGCAGCTTTTGCGCCGCAGGATCGGCCCGCTACGCTTGTCTTGGCTGGCGCGGGGGCCAGTCATCGGCCCTAGCCTACAAGCAAGCAACGTGATCGCCAAGATGCGCCTGCCTGATCTCAGCATTGCCATTCCGGACGATCCAGGCATCTCGGCCTGGTTTTCCGATCTCGGCTACCGCGCGTTGCTGACCCCGCAACACGTGGCCGAGATTGATCTGCGCTTGTCACGCGAGACACGGTTTGCGGCACAACATGGCAAATGGCGCAACCGCCTGCGCGCCGCTCTGGCCAGCCCGATCAAGACAGAAGCCCGTCCGTTCGATACGGGGCGCGACACACATTTAGTTGCACTCGAAATGAGTCAGCGCAAATCGCGCGGGTACGCGTCGTTGCCCGCAGCCTTTACAATGGCTTATGCGACCACGTCGCCAGATGCGGCCCGGCTTTACCTGGCGCGCGACCGATCCGGCATCGTGGCCTTCATGCTATTCTTGCTGCATCCGCCGGTGGCGAGTTATCACATCGGTTGGACCGATCCTGCAGGCCGTGCGCATCACGCTCACAATCTGCTTTTATGGCAAGCTTCCAACGATCTTGCCGACCGCGGATTCACCCGGCTGGACTTGGGAAGCATCGACACCGAAACCGCTGCTGGCCTTGCGCGTTTCAAACTGGGCAGCGGGGCCACGGCGCGTGCTCTGGGCTCGACGCTTCTGCGCCTTTTGCCACCACGCAGACATCGCTTGGCCGCCTGACACCACTTTCCCTCTGGCCATTCGGCACGCAAGGGCTTAGGGCCATCCCGAACCATCCAAAGGACCCGGACATGGACCTGCGCAACATCGCCATCATCGCACACGTGGACCACGGCAAAACCACGCTTGTGGACGAGCTTTTGAAGCAGTCCGGCGCGTTCCGCACCGGTCAGGCCGTGGCAGAGCGCGCAATGGACAGCAACGACCTTGAGCGTGAGCGCGGCATCACGATTTTCGCCAAACCGACTTCGGTGGAATGGAAAACCACACGCATCAACATCGTCGACACCCCCGGCCACGCCGATTTCGGCGGCGAGGTGGAACGCATCTTGTCCATGGTGGACGGCGTTGTCCTGTTGGTGGATGCCGCCGAAGGTCCCATGCCGCAAACCAAATTTGTGACATCGAAGGCGCTGGCGTTGGGTTTGCGCCCCATCGTCGTGCTCAACAAGGTCGACAAGCCCGACGCGGAACCTGACCGGGCGCTGGACGAATGCTTTGATCTTTTCGCGTCGCTGGATGCCAGCGAAGACCAGCTGGATTTCCCGCACATGTATGCCTCGGGGCGCTCGGGCTGGGCGGACCACGAATTGGACGGACCGCGCAAGGACCTTTCCGCGCTGTTCGACCTGATCGTCAATCACGTGCCGGCCCCGCGCCAAATCGCGCGCAAGGATGAAGACTTTCGAATGCTGGCCACCACTCTTGGCGCCGACCCATTCGTCGGCCGCATCCTGACAGGACGCGTCGAATCCGGCCACCTCAGGGTCGGTGCAACGGTTCAGGCGCTGACCCGTGTCGGCCAGAAAATCGAACAGTTCCGCGTGACGAAAATCCAGGCCTTCCGGGGCCTGACAATGCAGGACATTGACGAGGCCATGGCAGGCGACATCGTGACCCTTGCAGGTATGTCCAAAGCAACCGTGGCAGATACAATCTGCGCCTTGGCTGTCGAAGACCCGCTGGAAGCACAGCCCATAGACCCGCCTACAATCTCAGTCACCTTTGGCATCAATGACAGCCCACTTGCGGGACGTGACGGCAAGAAGGTGCAATCCCGCGTGATCCGCGAACGCCTGATGAAAGAGGCCGAAACCAACGTGGCGATCAAGGTGACCGACACGCCGGGTGGTGAAGCATTCGACGTAGCGGGGCGCGGCGAACTGCAAATGGGCGTTCTGATCGAGAACATGCGCCGCGAAGGTTTTGAACTTAGCATTTCGCGCCCTCGCGTTCTGATGCGCGAAGAAGATGGCCAGAATCTTGAGCCAATTGAAGAGGTTACCATTGACGTCGATGACGACCATTCCGGGGCGGTGATAGAGAAATTGACTGGCCCACGCCGTGGTGAACTGACGGAAATGAAACCGGCCGGTGCCGGCAAAACCCGCATTATTGCGCATGTACCCTCGCGCGGTCTCATCGGCTATCACGGAGAGTTCCTGACCGACACGCGCGGCACCGGCGTTCTGAACCGCGTCTTCCATTCCTGGGCACCCTACAAGGGCGCAATTCCGGGCCGCCGCGCGGGGGTTCTGATCTCGATGGAATCAGGCGATGCCGTGGCGTATGCCTTGTGGAACCTCGAAGAACGCGGACGCATGTTCATCGGCGCGCAGGAAAAGGTCTACCAGGGCATGATTATTGGTGAGCACAGCCGCGACAACGACCTTGAAGTGAACCCGCTGAAAGGTAAGAAGCTGACCAACGTGCGTGCGTCGGGCACCGACGAGGCTGTGCGTCTGACCACGCCGGTCATCATGAGCCTGGAACAGGCCATCGCCTATATCGATGATGATGAACTGGTGGAAGTGACCCCGTCTGCCATCCGCCTGCGCAAACGTCATCTTGACCCGCACGAACGCAAGCGCGCGGCCAAGGCTACCGCGTAGCGGCCCCAGTGTTAGATGTGCGTTACAATGTCGCCGACGGCCACACGCCCCGGCGTCACGACACGTGCGCACCACCCGCCATGCCCGCGCATTGCATTGTACCCGCCCTGACCAAGTGCCGCCTCCATTCGTGAACAGGGCGCGCAGGGCGCGGTGATCTCAATCACCGCATTCCCAAGCTGGATATGATGGTTCCGCATGGCGGTCAGGTTGATACCGGCCACCACGACATTGCGCCTTAAAGCCTCCGGGGCCACAGTATCGAGACCGGCCAATGCCGCGATCACCGGCAGATGTTCCGCCTGGATCAGGGTCACCGCTCGCTTGCCGGGTCGAGCGTGATCGCCTCGCAGACCGTCTTCGCCCAAAATCACGGACTCGATGATGGCAACACGTGCCAACCGCTGCGGCCGTGTTCCGATCCATTTGATGCGCCCTGCTTTTGCATGATGCGCCATGATCTCTGCCAGTTGGCCTTGCACTATTCGGTGATCTCGACGATCACCAGATCGCGCTCGGATGCACCGCGGGCGTGATCCAGCGCCGCCTGGTACTGCTCAGAGCGATAGCACGCCTCTGCCGCCTCCAGGCTGAGAAACTTGGCCACCACGTTGCGTGGCCGGTCCGTGCCTTCCAGCTGTACGTACCGCGCGGCACGGGCGATGAAGTACCCGCCATGCGCCTCGATCGCAGGTCCGGCCAATTTGGCGTAGCGGCCATAGGCCTCGTCATCGGTCACGGTCACATGGGCAATCCACAACGCAGGCATCCGTCTCTCCTTACATCCCGTCCACAATCACGATATCGCGCTCGCTTGATGAAGTCGCGATCGGCAAAATCCTTTGGTAGGCGTCGGAATTGTACCAGTCCAACGCCGCCTGGTGATCGGGAAAAGCGATGATGACGTGCCGGTCCGGGCTGTTGCCCTCAACCTGCGTCTGGGATCCGCCCTTTACCAGAAACCGTCCCCCTGCCTTCTCGGCCAGGGCAACTGTTTGGTTGGCATAGGTTCGGTAATCCTCCGGTTCGGTTACGTTGATCCGGGCAATCACGTAGGCAGTCATCTCGTCCCCTCCCAAACTCGACCCGAGCGTTCAGCCTTCTAGAACCTGCTCCGCCGCCTTGATCGCTGCCTTGGCATTCGCGGCGTCCTTGCCACCGCCCTGGGCCATATCGGGGCGTCCGCCGCCGCCCTTGCCGCCCAGTTCCAACACGGCCGCGCGCACAAGATCAACAGCGGAAACCTTGCCCGTCAAGTCTTTCGTCACGCCGGCGGCCACCGCAGCCTTGCCATCCGCATCGGCAATGAGCAGCACCGCGCCTGAACCCAGCTTCTCCTTCATCTCGTCCATCAGCGGGGGCAGATCCTTGCCCGCAACGCCAGACAAGACCTGCGCAAGGAACTTCACGCCGCCGACATCCCGAGCCTCGGGGCCACTCGCCGCGCCTCCACCCATGGCCAGGTCGCGCCGCAGCTGCGCGACCTCATTGGACAGCGCCTTTCGTTCGTCCATCAAAGCGCGAACCCGGTCCAGCACCTCCTTCGGCGGGGCCTTCAGTTCCAGCGCCACGTCAGCCAACCGTTGATCCTGCGCGCTGAGATATTCAAACGCCGCAGCACCGGTCAACGCCTCGATGCGGCGCACGCCGGCAGAGGATGCACTCTCACCCACGATCACGAGCATGCCGATATCGCCGGTCTGGCGCACATGCGTCCCACCACACAGTTCCAGCGAATAGGTCCGGCCGTCCAGCCCCTTGCCTGAGCCGGCCTCGATACCCATCGACACGACGCGCACCTCATCGCCATACTTCTCGCCAAAGAGTGCCTGCGCGCCCAGATCGCGCGCATCGTCGGGCGTCATGATCCGCGTCTCAACCGGGCTGTTCTGGCGAATGTAGGCATTCACCTCTTGCTCGACACCCTTGATTTCTTCCGGTTTCATCGCCTTGGCGTGGCTGAAATCAAACCGCAGCCGGTCCGCGGCGTTCAGGCTGCCCTTTTGTGCCACGTGACCGCCAAGCGCTTGACGCAGCGCTTCGTGCAAAAGGTGCGTGGCGGAATGATTAGCCCGGATCAGGTTGCGCCGTGCGTGGTCCACTTCCAGTTTGACGGCATCGCCAACGTCAAGTCGCCCCGCATCCAGTGTGACAAAATGTGCGAACAGACCGCCGCCACGTTTCTGCACATCACTCACGTGCCCTGAAAAGCGAGTCTCCCACGCTTCATGCGTTCCTTCCAGAATACGCACGTAACCATGATCCGCAATTTGCCCGCCGGATTCGGCATAGAAAGGCGTTTGGTTGAAGATCACCCATGCCGAGCCGCCTTCAACGTCAAGCGATTGAATTTTTTCACCCTCTGACACGATCGCCAGAACCACGCCCTCGGCCACTTCTGTGTCATAGCCAAGGAAATCAGTCGTCCCATGCTCTTCGGCCAGGTCGAACCAGACGGTACTGTCCGCCGCTTCGCCCGTACCGGACCATGCCGCACGCGCCTTGGCCTTTTGCTCGGCCATGGCCGCGTCGAACCCGGCCACGTCCACGTCGCGGCCTTTTTCGCGCAGCGCGTCCTGTGTCAGGTCCAGCGGAAATCCATATGTGTCATACAGCTTGAACGCCGCCTCGCCCGGCAATGCGGCGCCATCGGGCAACTTGCCCAGTTCATCGTCCAACAGCCGCAGACCGCGGTCCAGTGTCTGCTTGAACCGTTTTTCTTCCAGTTCCAGCGTTTCCTCGATCAACGCCTGTGCCTGTCCCAGCTCTGGGAATGCCTGACCCATCTGCGCGACAAGGTTCGGCACCAAGCGGTACATCACCGGGTCCTGTGCACCCAAAAGATGCGCATGCCGCATCGCCCGCCGCATGATCCGGCGCAGCACGTAACCGCGGCCTTCGTTCGACGGCATCACCCCGTCGGCGATCAGGAACGAGGTCGATCGCAGATGATCAGCAATCACTCGGTGATGCACGTTGCCGTCCCCATCCGGGTCCTGGTTGGTCGCATTTGCACTCGCCTCGATCAGGCTGCGCATCAGATCGGTGTCGTAATTGTCATGCTTGGCTTGCAAAAGCGCGCCGATCCGTTCCAACCCCATGCCGGTGTCAATCGACTGCATTTCCAGATCAATCTGGCTGCCATCCGCGAACCGCTCGTTCTGCATGAAAACCAGGTTCCAGATTTCGATGAACCGGTCGCCATCCTCTTCCGGGCTTCCGGGCGGTCCGCCCCAGATCTCGGGACCGTGATCATAGAAAATCTCGGTGCATGGTCCGCAAGGGCCAGTGGGGCCCATCGACCAGAAATTGTCATCCGTCGCAATCCGAATGATCCGGTCATCGCTAAGACCTGCGTGTTTCTTCCAGATTTCCGCCGCCTCGTCATCGGTGTGGTAGACCGTCACCAGAAGTTTGCTTTTGTCGATCTCGAAGTCTTTGGTCAGCAAATCCCACGCGAAGGGAATGGCATCCGCCTTGAAATAGTCGCCAAAGCTGAAATTGCCCAACATCTCGAAAAAGGTATGGTGCCGCGCCGTGTACCCAACGTTGTCGAGGTCATTGTGTTTGCCACCGGCCCGCACACATTTCTGACTGGTGGTGGCCCGCGCGTAGTCGCGCTTTTCCACACCCGTAAACAGGTTCTTGAACTGGACCATGCCAGAATTCGTAAACATCAGGGTCGGATCGTTGCGCGGGACAAGCGGCGAACTGGCGACGATCTCGTGATCGTTGCGCTCAAAGAAGTTCAGAAAGGTCGAGCGGATCTCGTTCAGGGTTGGCATTTTGTGCTCTCGCGGCGTTGCGGCGTAAGGGGTTCTGTCGATTTAGCCCTGCCGCAGGCCCGTGTCCACCGCAAGAAAAAGCCCCGGCGCAATGGCCGGGGCAATCTCGTTGAACTCAAGGCCCGGCGTCAGGCTTCCAGAATGTCGCCGTCATCCTCGGCGCTGCCTTCGGGCATATCAAAACCAAGGCCGTGTGCCGCCCGGATTTTGTCTTCTATCTCATACGCCACTTGCTTGTTTTCTTTCAGGAATTGTTTTGCGTTTTCACGCCCTTGGCCAATCCGTTCATCACCATAGCTGAACCAGCTGCCAGATTTCTCAACCACGCCGGCCAGTACCCCCAGATCCAGCAATTCGCCACGTTTCGAAATGCCTTCGCCGTACATGATGTCGAATTCCACCTGTTTGAACGGAGGCGCCATCTTGTTTTTGACCACTTTGACCCGCGTCTGGTTGCCGACGATCTCGTCGCGATCCTTGACCGATCCGATACGTCGAATATCCAAACGCACCGAACTGTAGAATTTCAACGCATTTCCACCGGTCGTGGTTTCCGGGCTGCCGAACATCACACCAATCTTCATGCGGATCTGGTTGATGAAGATCACGGTGCATTTGCTGCGGCTGATCGACCCTGTCAACTTGCGCATTGCTTGGCTCATCAGGCGGGCCTGCACGCCCACGCTGCTGTCGCCCATATCGCCCTCCAGTTCGGATTTCGGCGTCAACGCCGCAACCGAGTCAACGACGATCATGCTGACTGCGCCCGAGCGCACCAACGTATCGACGATTTCAAGCGATTGTTCGCCAGTATCGGGCTGCGAAATCAAAAGCTCGTCAAGATCGACACCCAGTTTCTTGGCATAGATCGGGTCCAGCGCGTGCTCGGCATCGACAAAAGCACAGACGCCGCCCTTTTTTTGTTCTTCAGCCACGCAGTGCAGTGTCAGCGTGGTTTTGCCCGAGCTTTCCGGGCCGTAAATCTCGACAATCCGGCCTTTCGGCAAACCGCCAATGCCAAGCGCGATGTCCAAACCGATGGAACCGGTCGACGTGGATTCGATATCCTCTACCGGGTTGTCACCACCCAGTTTCATGATCGAACCCTTGCCGAACTGCCGTTCAATCTGCGCCAATGCGCTGTCCAGCGCTTTCTGCCGGTCTGCTGTTTTCTTGGGGTCCATTGCCAAAAGATCTGCCGTTGCCATACCTGTCACCTTCCTTATTTCACACGCCGCCTAGGGCGTCCATCGCTGCTTTCGTTCACCTCTTGTTCCACGACTTATGAATACAAAGGGAGAACATTTCAAGAAAATTGTTCCTATTTGATTTTTTGCCAGAAGCGTTAAAGAGTGGTTTATGCGGGCAGAAAAATGGGGCGAACTTGGCTATGTTAGTGTTTTCAAATGAAAAGCTCGTCTTTTTATCTGTACCCAAGACCGGCACAACCGCTTATGAGGCCGCCCTGGCACCCCACGCTGCGCTGGTGGTGCGCAACCCACCCGAGCTGAAACATGCGCCGGTGTTTCGATACAATCGCTTTTTTCGCCCTGCGCTCGAGAAGTTTCTCGGTGAAGGATTCGAGATACTTGCCGTGATGCGAGAGCCGATCGACTGGCTGGGCAGCTGGTACCGGTATCGCCGTCGTCCCGGGGTGGAAAACGCGCGGACGTCGACGCATGACGTGAACTTTGACGCCTTCGTGACCGCCTACATGAAAGGCGATCGTCCGGCATTTGCGCAAGTGGGTTCGCAAGCGAAGTTTCTTGAGCCACAAAAAAATGGTACGGCGGTTACTCATTTGTTTCGCTACGAAGATCAGGACGGGTTGTCGGCGTTTCTACGGGACCGTCTTTGCGTGCCGATCGAGACTCGCAAGATGAACGCGTCACCGAAAATGGATATAAACCTATCGCCTGAAGTCGAAGACAAATACAGGCGCAAGTTTGCGGCGGAATACGTGCTTTACGATACGATCGAACCCGGCGGATCCTATACGCCCTTGCCGCATGGCGTCGCCCCACCGCATCATTGACGCGGCGGGGCCACGCTACTCAGGCTTGAACCATTTGACGCTGTACGGTTTCTGTCAGCTCGGTGAGGGAAAACGGTTTGGGAAGAAAGGTCGAGTTTGGAATGCGGGCCTGGATCTCGCCAAAAGTTTCTTCAGCGTAGCCGGACATGAACACCACGCGCGTTTCTGGTCGCTGCTCTAACGCCTGAAGCACCCAACTGGGGCCATCTATCCCGGGCATCACAACATCTGACACAAACACATCAACCTTCAACTCAGCATCGTCCAGCACATCAAGCGCCGACTCTGCGGAATCAGCCTCTAGAACCGTCATCCCCCGCATCTGCAATGCGCGGCTCGCAAAGGCCCTAACAGGGGCCTCGTCCTCGACCAGCAAGACAACGCCATCCGTCTGGCCCTCAACGGCGACCTCGACGGGATCCATATCAATGACCGTTTCGACCGTTTCATGCGCCGGGAACAGCAACTGGAACGTGGCCCCCTCGCTTGGCCAGCTGTCAACGAAGATGAAACCGCCGGTTTGCTTCACGATACCGTAGGCCGTCGATAGCCCCAATCCCGTGCCCTCGCCCGTGCGTTTCGTGGTGTAGAACGGTTCGAACACTTTCTGGATCTTGTCTGCAGAGATACCGACGCCCTGATCCTCGACACTTACCTGCACGTATCGCCCCGGCGCCACGACAGCCCGGTCGCGGCGCAATGGTTCTTCCAGGGTGACGTTTTCCGTTTCAATCCGGATATCGCCACCTTCCGGCATGGCGTCGCGCGCATTGACCACCAGGTTCATCAGAACCTGCTCCAACTGCCGCTTGTCTGCCCGGATCGACCACAAAACCGGGTCATGGCTAAGCGACAGGGTCACTTTTTCTCCTACCAGCCGGTTCAACAAGTGCGTCAGGTCCGCCAACATGTCCCGCAAATCCATCACTTCGGGCCGCAGTGTCTGCTTGCGCGAATAGGCCAAAAGCTGGCTAACCAAAGCGGCTGCGCGATTGGCATTTTGATTGATCTGCACAAGATCGGCGTAGTCGCTATCCCCCTGATCATGACGCAGCAGCAAAAGGTCACAATGACCGGTAATTGCCGTCAGCAGGTTGTTGAAGTCATGAGCGACACCGCCGGCCAGCTGACCGATAGCCTGCATTTTCTGACTTTGTACAAACTGCGCTTCGAGCGACTTGAGCTTGGTGGCATCGTTTAACACAGCGATCAGAACGGTTTCGCCGGCTTCTGATGCGCGGTTCAGGGTGACTTGAACAAAGACTTCCTTGTCGTCGCGCTTGACGCGCAAAAACTCGGAATGCACGCCGCCCCGGCCGTTGGCCGCGTCTTCCAGCCAATCTGAAATTGACCGCCCGAGCCCCTCCATCAAATCCGACAGCATCTTACCCGAACAGCTTTCTGCACCCAGCAGATCACGCGCCGGACGGTTCGACAGTCGTACCTCACCTGACCGGGCTACTTTCAATAGCGGCACTGGCAATTCGTCGAAGAACGCCCAGCCGTCCGGTTGGCGTTCCGTGGCGGCCACGCCGGGCAACAAGAAGACTTCCCGCCGGCCCGCGACGCCTTCCAACTCGACGACAAGGCAGGCCGTGATGCCCTCATTGCTGTTGATATCGTTGATCTGACCAGAGCGCAGCGGCAATTTTGGGAAAATGCGGTCAAGTGTCCGCGCGCGCTCGCCCACCAACTGACGTGCGGCCGCGTTCATGAACAAGACAGCCTCGTTGCGTCCAACGGTCAGCATCGGCAGCGGCACGGGGTCGGTTTCACGTGACGGACGATCCGCCGATTTCTCGATGCGCCACATATACCGTTCACTGCCTGCACGGTGAACGCTGATGCGCAAATGACCCTGCCGGGTCACCACATCCTCATGCGAAGAGCCGCGAAGCGCGGCGCGGCTTTCAAGCCTGTAAAGAACGGGTCCAGGATTAGCCACGGATTGTTTCAATGCCCCGGCCAATGTCGTCGCTTGATCCGCACCAAACTCGGTATTGGCAGACCGGTTTGCATATTGGATGTCACCATTTCGACCGGTCAGGAATGATGCGGTCGCGTCCTCACCCACCATGTCTGCCGCCGCTTCTGCCGCAGCCTTTTGAAAACGCTTGTCGGCCGCGTCGACAACGCCAACCCAAAGCGACGACATAACAAGAATGGCCGCCGCCAGGATTGATACCAATTGCACCATTGGGTCGTGCGCAAGCACGCCCAAAGTGCCAAAGATTACCGCCGCAGCAAGGACTGCCTTGGCGCGTGGTCGTATGCGTGCCGCCGCTTGACGAAGCGGGGAAATCGTTTCGGTGGTAAACGCCAAAGGCTGCCCTTTCGCTTTTTCATTAGCGCGGCCATGTTTCTTTCCTAAGGCTTAAAGTTAGCTTAACGCCAAAACGATGTACACGTTTAAGTTGCGCCCCTTAAATCAGACAGCTCATGCGGGAGCGCGCAGTGTCGCAAGATAGAACCCATCGCCCGTTTCAGAAACCGGCCAGCGATGGTCCGACATCATCTTCCAGCCGGGATAATCAAGTTGAAACCGCTGAATTTGCGCATTGTTTTCTTCTTCCAAAACCGAACATGTCGCGTAGGCCAAGATCCCACCGGGGCTTACAAGCGCTTGGGCTGCTTGCAGGATGTCCGCCTGCGTCGCCCGCAATGCGACTAGTCGCTCTGGCGTGAGACGCCATTTAGCGTCAGGCGCGCGGCGCCATGTCCCGCTGCCGGAACAAGGTGCATCACAAAGCACAACGTCAAACGATGAATGCGCGGCCAGGTCTTGAGGCATGATCATATGAATATGCGCTCCGGCACGTGCCGCACGTGCGGGTAGGTCCTGCATGCGCCCCGGAACGGCGTCATGGGCAAACCATTTTGCGTCATGCCGCGCCGCCAGAGCCAGCACTTTCCCGCCGCCGCCGGCACAATAATCCAACACACGCGCACCGCTGGGCACATCCAATGCCATCATTGCGGCCTGGCTGCTGGCGTCCTGCAATTCGACCGCACCGGACAGGTAGGCGCCCGAGCGCGCGACACGTCGCGCCCCTTCGGTGACAATCAATGCCCCTTCGACATCAGGCAGCGGCGCAGTCTGAATGTCACTTTCGCGAAGTTGGTCAACAGCTTGCGCGACGTTCTTCATACGCAGATTGACGCGTAACGTGACCGGTGCGCGGTGGCGTAAAAGCACGGCGCATCGTGCCGCCTCATCCGCCCCCAAAGACGCCACGAACCGATGCCAAAGCCAGTCCGGCAGATCATGCGCCGCGGCACCGGCGGGTTTTTTTCCAGCGGTGCGCTCGGGCGCTGTCAAAGCAGACGGTGCATACCCATCGCCTGTGAACACGTCTTCTGGGTTGATGCCTTCTGACCGGACCCAGCCGAGCATAAGCCCGCGCCCCGTCTCGGCGCCGCCCAACACAGCGTATGACCGTTTGCACCGCAAAGCCTGAAACACGTGATCCCGAACTGCGGCGCGATCCTTGGATCCGGCAAAACGTGATGCTCTTGCCCAAGCAGTCACGGCGTGTTCGGCGGCCGACCCGTCATTCACGCGATCCAGCACCTCGATCGCGGCCTGAACGCGGGCTGCGGGCGTCATGAACTTACCTCACGTTCGCAGCTTAAGAACCTGATTTTGAACGTTTTATCCAACGCGATAGTTTGGGCTTTCGCGCGTGATCTGAACGTCGTGAACATGGCTTTCCTTCAGACCTGCACCGGTGATCCGTACGAATTCGCATTTCGTGCGCATATCTTCGACCGTCGCGCAGCCGGTGTAACCCATCGCGGCGCGCAATCCGCCCACCAACTGATGAATGACCGTACCGGCACCCCCTTTGTAAGGCACTTGTCCTTCAATGCCTTCCGGCACCAGCTTGTCACTGGCCGCATCCTTTTGGAAGTACCGATCCGCGCTGCCCCGGGCCATCGCGCCAAGGCTTCCCATGCCGCGATATGCCTTGAAGCTGCGCCCCTGGTACAGGATCACCTCGCCGGGGGATTCGTCCGTACCGGCGAGCATGCTGCCAACCATGGCGCAGGACGCGCCAGCGGCAATCGCCTTTGCAAAATCACCGGAAAACTTGATGCCGCCATCCGCAATCACCGGTGTGTCCCCGGCCGCTTGTGCGCAGTCTATGATCGCCGTCAGCTGTGGCACGCCCACGCCGGCGACCATGCGCGTGGTGCAGATACTGCCGGGACCAATGCCAACTTTCACAGCGTCGGCACCTGCACCAATCAAGGCGCGGGTCGCTTCCCCCGTGGCCACGTTTCCGGCCACGATCTGAACTTCGTTGCTTAGCTGCTTGGCCCGTTCCACGGCCAGCGCCACGCCTTCGGAATGCCCATGCGCGGTATCGATCACGATCATGTCGACACCGGCATCCACAAGCGCTTCGGAGCGTTCGAACCCGGCGTCACCAACAGTCGAGGCGGCCGCCACACGCAATCGCCCCAGCTTATCCTTGCAGGCCGTGGGGTTCAAAACCGCCTGTTCGGTGTCTTTCAACGTCAGCAGACCGGTCAGCTTGCCCTTGCCATCCGTCACAAGAAGCTTTTCGATCCGGCGTGCTTTCATCATGCTTTTGGCCTCTTCCAGATCGGCAGGTTCGGTCAGGATCGCCAGATCGTTCGAGGTCATCATCACGTGCACCGGGGTGTCGTCGCTGGTCGCAAAACGCATGTCGCGATTGGTCACGATGCCCATCACGTGACCCTTCTCGTCCACCACGGGGAAGCCGGTAAAATTATAGCGCTCGATCAAGGCCTTGGCGTCAGCCAACGTTTGATCCGGGCGCAAGGTCACCGGGTTGTAGACGATCCCACTTTCAAAGCGTTTCACCCGGCGCACTTCCCGGGCTTGCTGTTCAACGGTCAGGTTGCGGTGGATGACGCCCATGCCACCCATCTGTGCCATGGTGATTGCCATGCGCCCTTCGGTCACCGTGTCCATCGCCGAGCTTAAAAGCGGGATATTAAGATCAATGGACCGGGTGACACGGGTGCGGGTATCGGCGGTGTTGGGCAACACGCTCGACTTCGCAGGGACCAAAAGAACATCATCGAAGGTCAGGGCCTCACGAATCTCCATGGTGCATCTCCTGTGCTGGGATCGTTTGGCGGTTCCCTATTGCATGGGTCGGCAGGAATGGAAAGGGGCCATCTGCCGTGTTGACCGGATTAGGCTGTCAGATGATCCCGGTGGCGCGGCAGCGCTTGCATTGGCAGGGGACAAAAACCAGTGCATCGACAAACACCGGCAAGGGTTGGTGAAAGCATGGACTGCTCCGCAACTGGATCAATCCGACCGCAAGACCGGCCCGGAAAAGCGGCGGGCGCAAGAAAACGCAGGCGGGAAAGCTGATTTGATTGTCCTTGCTCGCGTCCGCAGAACGCTGATGCGGGGCACGTTTCGGCACCAGACACATTGCATTCCGTTTCAAAGCCGCTAGCGTCCAATCCGCAGTCAAGGAGAGACGTACATGAGCGGGCACGGCTATGAAGGCGGCAGGTTGGATCTGCCCTTTGTTGGCATCTCAACTTTCGGCAAACGTCCCTATGTGGCCGATTGGAGCGCCATTGATGCAGACGTGGCCATCCTCGGTGCCCCGTTCGATTTCGGCACGCAGTGGCGCTCGGGCACTCGGTTTGGCCCGCGCGGCGTGCGCGAGGCCAGCACGCTTTTCTCGTTCGGGCATGCCGGGGCCTATGACCACGAGGATGACGCCACCTATCTGCCCGGTGACGTACGCATCGTCGATATCGGGGACGCGGATATCGTGCACACCGACACCAAGACGAGCCACGCCAATATCGAGGCCGGTGTGCGTGCCATTCTCAAATCCGGTGCCCTGCCCGTCACGATCGGCGGCGACCATTCGGTCAACATTCCCTGCGTCAACGCTTTCGACGATCAGGGCGACATACACATCTTGCAAGTCGATGCGCATCTGGATTTTGTCGACGAACGCCACGGTGTGCGCTTTGGCCACGGCAACCCCATGCGCCGCGCGGCAGAGAAACCCTATGTCACCGGCCTGACCCAGCTTGGCATCCGCAATGTCAGTTCCACGGCCAAAGAAGGCTATGATGACGCGCGCGCACGCGGATCAGATATCCTGTCCGTGCGCCAAGTCCGCGCACTAGGCGCCAAGGCAACCGCCGCGCGCATCCCCGATGACGCGCGGGTCTACATAACCATCGACATTGACGCCTTCTGCCCGTCCATCGCACCGGGCACGGGCACGCCCAGCCATGGTGGGTTTCTCTACTACGATGTGCTGGAGATTCTGCAGCAGGTCGCGCAACGGCACGAGGTTGTCGGCATCGATCTGGTCGAGGTTGCTCCCGACTATGATCCCACGGGCTCGACCTCTGTTCTCGCCGCGCAGATTTTGCTGAACCTGCTCGGGTTCATCTTTCACGCGCGCAGCTGATCCATCAGCGCGGCGTAGTCGTCGAACCCGAACTGCGCGCCCATGGTCTGCGTCCACCTTTCGGCAAAAAGCGCGCGCATACCGGCGCTGACCAGCGGTTTGCCAGCACCGGTCTGTCCCTGCGCCACCTTGCTGGCCTCGCCGCCAGGGGGCAGATTGCAGGCGGGGTCGCGATAGGTCTTAGTGAGGTATTCCTCAAATTGCGCGCTGTGGGTCTTCATGAACCTGAAGGATGCCTGATGCGTCGCGATTTCCCGCGCCTTGTGGTCCATGATCCCGACGAAGTCGGCCACGCGCTCTACGGTGCCGGGAAGATCCTCTTTCATGTGCTCATACGCCAGTAGCAAGACATCCGCGTTGTCGCGCTGTGCCCACCATGACGCGGTATGGACCCAGTAGTCGAACGCCGCGTCCCGGTTCAAGAAATAAGTGGCGAAATCCTCCAGCGCGATACTGCCCGTCTCAAAATGCCAGCCTTCCAGAAACCGGAACAGCGACACCATTGCATCCACGGGATCACGCAGGACCGTGATGTAACGCCCGCCTTTGGGAATCTCGTGCCAGTTCAGATGGCTTTTGAATGCGTGCGGTCGCGCCTTTTGTGGTGCGTGTATGTCCTGGCGCAGATCATGTGCCAATTCCAGCCAGGGCACGACCTCGCTGATTTCATTGAAATCCATGTCCCCACCGGTGCGCAACCCGTGCACGATCTGCTGCATCCAGGTGGTGCCGCATTTGGCATAAGGCGAAATGAAGATGTCGGTCGGATCGGGTTGGTAAGCCAGCCCCCTGGCATAGCTTTCATCCGTGACAAACGCTGCGGTCTGCGCGCGCATCTCGTCAATGCTTGTTGGGCGTTTCACGGGTCGTCCTTTTCAGGCACGGGATCAAAGCCTGATTTGCCCCAAGGATGGCACCGACCGATCCGTTTCGCTGCAAGCCACCCACCTTTGAGGCCACCATGTTTTTCAAGCGCCTCCAAAGCGTATTGGCTGCAGGTGGGCTGATACCGGCAATTGAACCCCACCCAGGGACTAAAGATCAACCGGTACGCTCTTACCGGCAAGGCCACGATATGTGCCAGCGGGGTCATGCGGCGTGAAGCTTTTTCAGTGCATAGACCAGATCGTCTTTGAGCGCCGCGAAATCCCGCTCTGCTGTGGCTTGCGCGCGCCCGATCAGGACATAGTCCCATCCCGGCTGGCCTTGCTGTGTCAGCACCGCCCGGGCCACCTCGCGCAAACGCCGTTTGGCACGGTTGCGGGCCACGGCATTGCCGACTTTCTTAGAACAGGTGAACCCAACACGGATGCGAGGATCATCGTCGTCGCGATTGCGCGCCTGCACCATCATGCTCTTGGTGCCCTGACGACGTGCGCGGGCGGCGGCCAGAAAATCGGCGCGTTTCTTAAGAACCTCCAGACAAACGGAAACCGCCGGGGGCGTTTTCCCCGCAGTCTCTACGGGGGCCTCCGGCGGTGTCATTTCCGTCTTGTCCAGTCTGGGCGCTTACGCGCTCAGCGACTTGCGACCGCGCGCGCGGCGCGCGTTCAGGATCTTGCGGCCGGCCTTGGTGGCCATGCGCGCGCGAAAGCCGTGGCGCCGCTTGCGGACCAGGTTCGAGGGTTGAAAGGTGCGTTTCATCGCTCCGCTCTCCGGTTTATAAGGCAAGTCGCAGGAA
>JBCBTE010000055.1:0-17703 GCA_039818805.1 Pseudomonadota bacterium | reverse complement strand
CATCCGGCACGTCCCCCGGTCGACACACCCGACACGCATCAAACCCTTCGGCCAGCGCCTGCGAGACGAGCCGCTGTTTCAGGGTCTCTTTCATTTGTTCAGACACCGCTCTGGGGCGCGGCCGCAGGCCAAGGGGCAACGCCCCTCTTCAGAAATCCAGATCGGCATAATGCGCAGGGGGGGGAAAGCCAGGAACCTGATCGGCCAGGATACTGCGGAACGCGGGCCGGGACTTGATCTTGGCATACCAATCCTTGACTACGTCAGAGCGATTCCAATCCACGTCCGAGATATAGTCGAGGCTCGACAGATGCGCGGCGGCCGCAAAATCGGCCAGCGTCATAACGTCCCCCGCCAACCAGCGGCGGCGATCCAACAGCCACGCCATGTAATCAAGGTGAAACTTCACCGCCTTGGCCCCCGCCTTCACGTTGGTGCTGTCAGGAAACCCTCGGCCCATCACCTTTTTGTTCACCCGTTCATACAACAGCTTTGACGTGACCTCGTTGTGGAACTTGTCGTCAAACCACGCCACCAGACGGCGCACTTCATAGCGCGCCTCATGGCCCTTGGGCATCAAAGGCGGTTCGGGATACTTGTCTTCCAGGTATTCGCAGATCGGCGTGCTTTCCGACAGCGTCAGGTCATCGATCCGCAAAACAGGCACTTTTCCTGCCGGATTGCGTCGCAGGAAGTCGGGATCGGCTTCCCAATACCGCTCCTCCACCAGCTCACACTCGATCCGCTTTTCCGCCAGGCACAGCCTGACCTTCCGGCAATACGGCGACAGTGGAACATGATACAATTTGGCCATCAGCACCCCGATCTTTGGGCGAAATCCCACCCTGAATGCCCGGATTGCCGGCGCATTTCAATCCTCGAAACACGCCGCGCGCCCATCACGGCGAATCGTGGCCGCTCCATCCAGGATCTGGGCGGCGCGTTTGCGGACAAAATCACTGGGCTTCGAGGCCGAGCGTTCTTTGGGGTTGGGCAGGATCGCGGCCAACCGCGCAGCTTGCGTATCGCTCAGCTCTTCCGGCCCCACACCGAAATAGTGCCGGGCAGCGGCTTCGACACCAAAGACACCCTCATCAAACTCGGCCACGTTGAGATACACCTCGATGATCCGCCGTTTGGGCCACAGCGTTTCCACCACGGGGGTCATCACCGCCTCCAGCGCTTTGCGTGTCCAACTGCGCCCGTGCCACAGATACACGTTCTTGACCACTTGCTGACTTAGGGTAGAGGCACCGCGCCCGCCCCCGTCCTCAAGCGCATCGCGAATGGCGTTCATGTCGAAGCCCCAATGCAGGCAGTAATTGGCATCTTCCGCCGCCACGACGGATCGCGCCATGGATGGGGCAATTTCTGCCAGCGGCACCCATTGGTGATCAATCCCGCCCAGACGCGTGGCCTCCTGTTTCATGTAAAGGGTGTCGGGCGGGTTCAGCCAGCGATGCACCAGAACAGTACCGCACACGATCACCACGACCAACAAAACGATCCGCACAACCCAACGCCGCGCCCACAAAACCCGGGCGGCAATGCGGTCCATGATCGACCGCGCTGACCTTTTCTTGGATTTCTGCTTCGCCATCCGTTTCAGCTATAGCCGTGCGCTGAAAACGTCTAAAGCGCATTTTTTGCGGCTTTCACCGAAACAGAACGCTATGTTCCCGAATTGCATTTGCCGGCGGCAACTTTCACGCGCCGCCAGCCAGATGATTTCAGACCCTACTCCGCCGGAATCGCGCTGTCTTCCACCCCGATCGGATGCTCCAGCTTGTCCAGCATTTCAATCGGACAGACCTGCACGAAATTCGACTTCTCGATGTCCCAGTACTGCAGAATCTCCTGAGCGCGCTGGCTTCCTGTTTCCGCCGCATGCCGTTGGATCATGTCCTTGAGCTGCGACACCCAATGATCCTGCGACACAGGACATATCACCACCGTCTCGCGGTTGATCAGTTTTTCAGCCGCGCCTTCGGGATCATAGAGATACGCCATGCCACCTGTCATCCCGGCGGCAAAATTCGCGCCCACCGTGCCAAGGATCACGGCGACCCCACCTGTCATGTACTCACACCCGTTGCTGCCACAGCCTTCGACCACGACCTTCGCCCCCGAATTGCGCACCGCAAATCGTTCGCCGGCGCGCCCGGCGGCAAACAGATAGCCATCGGTCGCGCCGTACAGCACCGTGTTGCCAATGATCGTGTTCTGCGCAGCCTCCAGCGGGCTCATCATCGGCGGGCGCACCACGATGGTTGCCCCCGAAAGACCCTTGCCGACATAGTCATTGGCATCCCCCGACACTTCGATCTTGAGCCCCGGCGCACCGAAAGCGCCCAGCGACTGGCCGGCACTACCGGTCAGCTTCACGGTCAGATGGTTTGGCTGCAACGCATTGCGCATCCCGAAATTCCGCACGATATGCGAGGACACTCGTGTGCCGACCGTCCGATGCGTGTTCTGCACCGCATAGTGCAGCTGCATCTTCTCGCCATCGTTCAGGAACCGCGCCGCGTCGCGCACAATTTCGGCGTCCAGCGTATCGGGCACCTCGTTGCGGGCGCGGTTGCGATCATAGGTAATGTGCTGCGCCCCGTCCACGGTGATCAACATCGGGTTCAGGTCCAGATCGTCCAGATGCGCCGACCCGCGGCTGACCTGCGTCAACAGGTCCGCGCGTCCGATCACATCGCTCAGGCTGCGCGCGCCGATGCTGGCCAGCACCTCGCGCACCTCCTGGGCGTAGAACGTGATCAGGTTCACCACCTTGTCGGCATTGCCGGTGAACTTGGCGCGCAGGCTTACGTCCTGTGTACACACACCTACGGGGCAGGTGTTCGACTGGCACTGACGCACCATGATACAGCCCATGGCGATCAGGGCGGCGGTACCGATCCCGTATTCCTCGGCCCCCATCATCGCGGCCATGACAATATCGCGCCCTGTCCGCAGCCCGCCATCTGTCCGCAACGTGATCCGGTTGCGCAGGTTGTTCATCGACAACACCTGATGCGCCTCGGTCAGTCCCATTTCCCACGGCAGACCGGCATATTTGATCGACGTCGCGGGCGAGGCCCCCGTGCCACCATTGTGGCCCGAGATCAGGATCACGTCCGCCTTGGCCTTGGCCACACCGGCGGCAATGGTGCCGACACCTGATTGCGCTACAAGCTTCACACAGACTTTTACCTGCGGATTGATCTGCTTGAGGTCATAGATCAGCTGCGCCAGATCCTCGATCGAATAGATGTCGTGATGCGGTGGCGGCGAAATCAGGGTCACGCCCTTGGTCGAATGCCGAAGCCGCGCGATCAGGTCCGTCACTTTCATACCCGGCAACTGGCCGCCCTCACCGGGCTTGGCCCCTTGCGCGACCTTGATCTCAAGCTCTTCGCATTGATTGAGGTATTCCGCCGTCACACCAAAACGGCCCGACGCCACCTGTTTGATCTTGGCCGACGGATTGTCGCCATTCGCTTCGGGCACAAAATGCGCCGGGTCTTCGCCACCCTCACCACTGTCGCTGCGCGCGCCGATCCGGTTCATCGCCACGTTCAGCGTCTTGTGCGCTTCCGGGCTCAAGGCTCCCAGCGACATGCCCGGTGTCACAAAACGCTTACGGATCGCGGTGACGCTTTCCACCTCTTCCAGCGGAATCGCCTCGCCCATCGGCTTGATCGCCATCAGATCACGCAGGTGGATCGGCGGGTTGGCTTGCATCGCCCGGCTGTAGCGCTGCCAAAGCTCGTAGCTCGCCGTGTTGCACGCGGTCTGCATCATGTGCATCGTCTGTGCGCCCCACGCATGGGTTTCGCCCGACTTGCGCGCCTTGTAAAAGCCCCCGATCGGCAGCACATCCTTGCCGCCGCGATAGGCCGCGCCATGCACATCCTCCAGCTTGGCCTGAATGCCGCTGACCCCGATCCCGGAAATCCGGCTCATCAATCCTGGGAAGTATTCGGCACACATTGCCCGGCTCAGACCGACCGCTTCAAAGTTCAGGCCACCACGATAAGAGGACACGACGCTGATCCCCATCTTCGACATGATCTTCAGCAGCCCCGCATCGATGGCTTTGCGATACCGCGTGACGGCCTCGGTCAGCGAGCAGTCGAGCAGCCCGCGGTTGATCCGGTCGGCCAGGCTGTCCTCGGCCAGATAAGCATTCACCACGGTGGCCCCGGCCCCGATCAGCACGGCAAAGTAATGCGGATCGATACATTCTGCCGACCGCACGTTCAGGCTGCAAAACGTCCGCAATCCCTTGCGCGTCAGATGGCTGTGCACCGCACTCGTGGCCAGGATCATCGGCATCCCGATGCGCTCCTCGTTCACGTTCTGATCGGTCAGCACCAGATGCCCCGTGCCGGACCGCACCGCATCCTCGGCTTCGGCCCTGATCCGCTCCAGCCCGGCTTGCAGGTTCCCGCGCCCCGCCTCGAAGGTACAATCAATCTCGGTCACATCCGCATTGAACTGGGTCTGCAGGATGTCCCACTGCGCATTTCCGACAAACGGGCTTTCCAGCACGATGATCTCGGTCTGCGCACTGCTTTCATCCAACACGTTCTTAAGGTTGCCGAACCGCGTCTTCAGGCTCATCACCCGGTATTCGCGCAAACTGTCGATCGGCGGGTTGGTCACCTGGCTGAAGTTCTGACGGAAATAATGGCTCAGCGGGCGATACTTCTTGGACAGAACCGCACTGGGCGTGTCATCCCCCATGCTTGCGATCGCCTCTTTGCCGTCTTCGGCCATCGGCGCCAGAACCTGCTCAAGCTCTTCCACGGAATAGCCCGCCGCAATCTGACGGCGGCGCAATTCGGTGCCGGTGAACAGGGCCTTCTCTCCGGCACTCGCCAGCTTTTCGTCCAGATCGACGATCTTGCCGACCCATTCGCCAAAGGGCAGGGCACGCGCCAGCTTGTCCTTGATCTCGGTATCGTGGAACAACAGACCCTTTTTGGTGTCCACGGCCAGCATTTGGCCCGGGCCCAGCGCGCCTTTTTCACGCACCGTGGCCTCGTCAATCGGCACCATTCCGGCCTCCGAGCCGGCAATGACCAGCCCGTCACCGGTTACGACATAACGCATCGGGCGCAACCCGTTCCGGTCAAGTCCCGCGCACACCCAGCGCCCATCGGTCATCGCAAGGGCGGCGGGTCCGTCCCACGGTTCCATCACGCTGTTGCAATAGGAATACATGTCGCGCCACGCCTGCGGCAACTCTTCGGCCTGCTTGGACCAGCTTTCGGGCACCAGCATGGTTTTGGCCATCGGCGCACTGCGACCGGCCCGCACCAGAACTTCGAAAACAGAGTCTAATGCAGCGGAATCCGACGATCCGGACGCAATGATCGGTTTGATGTCTTCCGCATGATCGCCGAATGACGCACTGGCCATCCGGATCTCGTGGGACTTCATCCAGTTGGTGTTTCCCTTCAGCGTGTTGATCTCGCCATTATGCGCCAACATGCGGAACGGCTGTGCCAGCCACCACTGCGGGAAAGTGTTGGTGGAATAGCGCTGATGATAAATCGCAAAGTTCGAAACGAACCGGTCGTCCTTCAGATCAGGATAAAACTCCGCCACTTGCTCGGCCAGCATCATGCCTTTGTAGATGATGCTGCGGCACGACAAGGACGCGATGTAGTGATCGTTCACGCCCGCGGCGGCGACGGCCTTTTCGATCCGACGGCGAATGACATACAGCTCACGCTCAAAGTCTTCCTCGTCGATGCCCTTGGCGTTGGAAATAAGGATCTGCTCAATCTCGGGCCGCGTTGCATTGGCCTTTTCACCCAGCACGCTGATATCGACGGGCACGTGCCGCCAACCATAGATGTAGTGACCCATCTTCAGAACTTCGGTTTCGACGATGGTTCGGCATGTTTCCTGCGCGCCAAAATCCGTGCGCGGCAAAAACACCTGCCCCACGGCAATCAACTGATCCTGGTTCGGCTCGTGCCCGGTGCGCCGTACCTGGTCGTAGAAAAACGGCACAGGGATCTGGATATGAATGCCCGCCCCATCGCCGGTCTTGCCATCCGCATCCACCGCGCCGCGATGCCAGATCGCCTTAAGCGCATCAATCCCGGCTTCCACCACCTTTCGGCTCGGTTTGCCATTGACGGCCACGACCAAACCCACACCGCAGGATGAATGCTCTTCTTCTTCGGCATACATACCGTTCTCGGCAAGCCAAGTCCGCTTTGCGGTTTCGTTCTTTGCCCAAGTGGAATCAAATTTGGTCATCTGTTGTTAACCTTTCCTTCACCAGATGGGTCAGAACGACTGCCCGGTGTTTCGTCTTTCTGGCACATTCCGGTCCAGAATTCGCATGGTTGCGTCTCCGCCCAAAAACGTACGTTTTCGCCCCGAAAATGTACGTAACGTACATTTTTCACTCCGCCGCATTTGCGGGCGGTGGGGCGAAGGAGTCTGATGGCGGTATCGGCACGCGGTCGCGCAAGGGCCGAACCGAAAACTGTTCAAACATCATTTGCCTGACCTTCCGACGCCGCCCATTGGCGGCCGCGGTAATGAACGTGTCCAACAAGCCCGCCTGTTTCAGGCGCATCGGCGTATTGTGAACGGTGTTCTTCATCACGAAGAAATCCACGTTGTCCCGGATGGGAAACCTGTCCCGCTGCGGCGTCTCGCGTCCATGGCGACCGAACAGCACCGTGTAGACCGGCACGTCGTCAAGATGCTCTTCCACGCCCCGAATATCAAAGGCGGCAATGCTGTCACGAAAAGCCTGCCAGCGGGGGTCATCGCCGGCAATTTCCGGATGAACCGAGTTTTGCGGTGACAGACAGATGGCATTGTCCGCACCAAGCGGCTTTGCCATCACAGCAGCCGAAAACCCGCCCATCGAGTGGCCAAGCGTGGCCACTTTACTTGCCCCGGTCTGGGCTTTGGCTTTCTTAACAAGTGCTTGAATATCATCGATAATACCCGCTCGGTTTAGCCAACTGCGCGCGGTGTCACTGATGTAAAGGACACTATGCGCGCCGCCTCCGGTCGCGGATTGCGCGAATTCGTAGGGCTGAACATCCTGGTGATCCTTTCCGATTCCGGAAAACACCACGACCAACCGGTCGCCGGTGCCCTGGTACAGCCAGGACACGAGGCTATTCACCTGATGAAACTCTTTGATATCGAGTGCCTCAGCCATCCGTTGTGCCTATTCCGCCGCCATCGCCTGAGCGCCGCCCAAATCATTCAAAATGGCATCCGCCGCATCGCGCCCGTCCCGGATGGCCCACACCACAAGGCTTGCGCCACGTACAATGTCGCCAACCGCGTAGACACCAGGCAAGGATGTTCGCCCGGTGGTGAATTCGGCGCGGATCGTGCCCCACCGGGTCACGGTCAATTCGTCCTGACCCCACAATTTCGGCAGGTCTTCCGCCTCGAACCCAAGTGCCTTGATCACCAGATCGACGGGCTCGTCGAACTCGGCGCCCTCGATCTCTTCCGGGCTTTGCCGCCCGGTGGCATCCGGCGCACCAAGACGCATCTGTTGGACTTTCACGGATGTGACGGGGTCGCCATGAAACGCCTTGGGTGCACTTAACCATTGAAATTCAATGCTTTCTTCCTCGGCATTGTTTACTTCGCGCTGACTGCCCGGCATGTTGGCACGGTCGCGACGATACAGGCATTTGACCGACGTCGCGCCTTGGCGGATGGCCGTACGCACGCAATCCATGGCTGTGTCACCACCTCCGATCACGACAACCCTTTTGCCCTCGGCGTTCAACTCGCCGCTGTCAAACTCGGGCACGTCGTCGCCAAAGCTTTTGCGATTGCTGGCCGTCAGATAGTCGATGGCGCGCACAATGCCCTGCGCCCCGGCACCCGGCCCGGGCAGTTCACGGCTTTTGTAAACGCCCGTGGCGATCATGACGGCGCTGTGTTTCTTGCGGATGTCGTCGAACGAGATGTCCGAGCCGACGTCGCAATTCAATTCGAACGTGACGCCGCCCTGTTCCAATTGCTCAACCCGGCGCATCACCACGTCTTTTTCCAACTTGAAGCCCGGGATACCGTAGGTGAGCAAACCACCGGCTCGGTCATACCGGTCATACACCGTGACCTGCACCCCCGCTTGCCGCAGCACATCCGCAGCGGCAAGACCGCCGGGACCAGCTCCGATGATACCAACCGATTCCTGACGCTCGGACGTCGGCGCAATCGGCTTGACCCAGCCTTTTTCCCACGCGGTGTCCGTGATGTATTTTTCCACCGCTCCGATCGTGACCGTCCCGTGTCCAGATTTCTCGATCACGCAATTGCCTTCACACAGGCGGTCCTGCGGGCAGATACGGCCGCAAATCTCCGGAAAAGTATTGGTTGCTTGGCTAACCTCGTAGGCTTCCTGCAAACGTCCCTCGGCCGTCAGGCGTAGCCAATCGGGAATGTTGTTGTGCAAAGGGCAGTGATTTTGACAGTAAGGCACGCCACACTGGGAACACCGCGCCGATTGCTCCTTGGCCTTGGCGTCAGCGTACTCGGCATAAATTTCGTCGAAATCCTCGCGCCGTGCTTCTGCCGCGCGTTTTGCGGGCATGTCCCGTTCGACGGTCACGAATTTAAGCATCGGTTCTTTCGCCACGATTCTCTCCCTCTCGCGTGCACGTCGCGCCTGTCTAAAGCAACGGACAGGCAAAATAAAGTCAAAAGAGTTTACCTATATTAAAGAAAACCTACGGGTTCTGTTCGGTATGAGCATTTTTCATCAATACTTTAGGTCCGATCCGGAATTAAATGATGGCTTTTCTCTGAATCACAATGGTTTATAGCTGTTCGAGATTCTTGAGCAGGATGTGGCCCATGCCGCTTTTCCATCTGATTTTGGTAGCCGTCATACAAGGTGTCACCGAATTTCTGCCGGTCTCGTCCTCGGGCCACCTGATTTTGCTGCCAACGCTGACCGGCTTGAACGATCAGGGCCAAGCCATTGATGTGGCGGTCCATGTCGGCACTCTTTTCGCCGTAATGATGTATTTCTGGAGCGACGTGAAACAGGCTCTGATCGGGTTGCCTCGGGCCCTGACAGGGCGGATCGACACCGACGGGGCGAAACTGGCGTTCCTGATGATCATCTCGTCAATCCCGGTGGTGGCATTTGGTGTACTTCTCAAACTGACCGGACTTGATCAGACGATGCGCTCAGTCGCGGTCATCGGCTGGACAATGCTGGTGTTCGGGATCGTGCTGTACTGGGCCGATCAGGCGGGTGCATCTGACCGCAAAGCTGAAGACTGGTCCTTGCGGGATGCGATGGTGATGGGCGTCTGGCAGGCAATCGCACTGATCCCCGGGACATCGCGTTCCGGCATTACGATCACCGGCGCTCGGTTCCTGGGCTATGGCAGATCGGACTCTGCACGGCTGGCAATGCTTATGTCGATCCCGGTAATCATCGAAAGTGGCACGCTTCTGACTGGCGAGACACTTTACAATGCAAACACGGCACTTTTACTCGATGGGGTGATTGCCGCAGGTTTTTCTTTCGTCGCGGCCCTTCTCACATTGACGCTTATGATGCGATTGCTGCGCAGCGTGTCTTTCACCCCATACGTGATCTACCGAATTGCGCTTGGTATTATCCTGTTGATCATCGCCTACACCTGAACCCAGTGCGGGCTTAGTGACGAAGGAACAGCGAACATGCCGTCATCATTGCGTCAACCTTGGCGTCACTGCCCGACAATTTAACGACCAATACAGAAAGAGATACGCGCTTGTCGCTCGGGAAGCGGTTGGGTAAGCGCGCAAGAAATTGTGACCGACATCAAAAGCGAAACTGATCCGGGTAAGGATCACTCAGTACGCAGGTTCTTAGCCGATTCCTTGATTGCCTCATACTGACCTGCAGGACGAAACCGCCAGAGGTAGTCGGGCAGCACGGCCTCAAGGGCCACCGGCTTGATTCCAAGATGGGACAAGCCTTTGGCGTCGTCCGCCACCACGTTGTCCACGCGCAAGCTTTTGACCTGATCGCGCGTGATTTGGGCAGACACCAGGCCGCCCGTAAGAAATTGCAGTGCCTCCAGCCCGACCGCCATAATCCGCGCCATGAAAAACGGGATATTGATGATCAGCCTGCGACGCCGGATCACACCAAGCATTTGCTGCATCAACTCTCGGAACGTGTTCACGTCCGGGCCGCCCAGCTCGTAAATCCCCGGATCTGCCTTGCCTTCGACACCCAGAACTGCGGCCTCGGCCACGTTGTCTACGTAAACAGGCTGAAACTTTGTGCCCGCACCGACAACCGGCAAAATCGGGCCTAGCTTCGTCATCGCCGCAAAACGATTGAAGAACCCGTCTTCGGGGCCGAAAATGACCGACGGCCGCAGGATCACGGCCTTGGGCATATGAGCCAGCACAGCCTCTTCGCCTTTGGCTTTGCTTTGACTGTACAGGCTGGCCGACTCTTTGTGCGCGCCGATGGACGAAATATGCACCATATGCGTCACCCCTTCGTCCGAAGCGATCCGCGCAATGCGCGCCGCGCCTTGGTGCTGAATGGCCTCGAAACTGTTGCGACCGGAGCGATCAAAAGTACCCACGCAGTTGATCACCGCATCAGCGCCCCGCATCACCGCCCTGACGCTTTCATCGTCACGAATGTTGCAGAAGACCGGTTCAACTTGGCCAACAACGCCATAAGGCTTGACGTGCATGGCTTCGTTTGGGCGCCGTACCGCCACGCGGATGCGCCAGCCGCTTTTCGCAAGTCGGCGCGCGATGTAGCGGCCAACAAAACCCGATCCGCCGTAAATGGTGACAAGTTTGGACATCAAGAGGGCTCCCGTGTGCACCTGATCTTGTTTTACTAGACCCGCATAACAAAATCGACAAGGCGATTTGACCCGTACGGCCGATCATCACGAATCCAAGTTGACACGTATTACTGAGAAGTCTAAACGGCGCCTCACGACACTTGCCCAGGTGGCGGAATGGTAGACGCGCTAGCTTCAGGTGCTAGTGTCCGTAAGGACGTGGAGGTTCGAGTCCTCTCCTGGGTACCAAATCCCCAAAAAACCGGATCTGCCTGTTTCGCCTTCGTGCTGCGCCATTGAGAGCACGCAGTATTTCGCCTAAGCATGCTCAAATCCCGGGCACCTGTCCCTATATGTTCACAAAGCAGGCTTGAGCGAACAATGGCGAACCACCTTTATCAAAACGATCTTCCCGATGATCTGAACCTGGGTCCCGTTGTGGCGATCGATTGCGAAACCATGGGTCTTAATCCGCATCGCGACAGACTATGTGTCATTCAGCTATCCGGCGGAGACGGTGACGCGCACATAGTACAGATTGGGCATGGTCAGAACAGCGCACCAAACCTTGAGCGGTTGCTGAAAGATTCCGACGTTTTGAAGCTTTTTCACTTTGGCAGGTTCGACATTGCCGCGATGTACCAGGCGTTTGGTGTGCTGGCCTCGCCCGTCTACTGCACCAAGATCGCCAGCAAGCTTATCCGGACCTATACAGACCGGCATGGATTGAAATACCTGCTGCAGGAATTGCTTGGCGTTGATATTTCGAAGCAACAACAATCCTCGGATTGGGGCGCGGCCGAATTGAGCGAGGCACAGCTTGCCTATGCCGCATCGGATGTTTTGTACTTGCACCAGTTGCGCGACATGCTTGACGAACGCCTGGACCGCGAAGGACGGGCGGCGTTTGCGCAGGCTTGTTTCGACTTTCTGCCAACGCGTGCGAAACTAGATCTCGCGGGCTGGCCCGATACCGATATCTTTGCGCATTGATTATGGCCTCGACAGACAACCTTTATTCGCGGCTTGTGGCCTGGATGAAAATCATTCTGCCATTGGCAGCGCTTGGTCTGTTGTCCACTTTGTTCCTCATTTCACACAATATCGACCCGACGAAATCGATTCCCTTCGCCGAAATTGACCTTGAGCAACGTGCACAGGATCAGGGCGCCACGAACGCGGCCTTTGCCGGTGTGACCAACGGCGGAGACGAAGTTTTGGTCACCGCGGTCACTGCCCGCCCGGCACAGAACGACGCACGGCGGATCGAGGCCGAAGAGGTCACCGCCGAACTGCGTCTTGTATCTGGCACAATCATTGACATCGTTTCCGACGAGGGCGACGTGCATCAAAGTGATTACACTGCAACCTTGTCCGGCAACGTCATGGTGCACACCACGACCGGCTACGACATTCGAACCCAAAGGTTGAACACCCGGTTCGATGCGCTTTATGCCGAATCGCCCGGTCCGATCGAGGGCGCGGGCCCGCCTGGGGACCTATCTGCCGGACGGATGGTTTTGACCAGCCATGAAGAAACCGGAGACGCACATTTGCTTTTCACCGACGGCGTCAAACTGGTATACACGCCGCAGCCGTCCAAGGATGATTGACCTGTGACTTTTTCAAAGCGTCTTTTGTTAACCGCTGTTCTGTCTTGCACTCCACTTCTGGTCCAAGCACAAGGCGCGCAAGTGGCTTTTGGCAACACCGAGCAAAATAGCAGTCTTCCGGTCGAGGTGACTGCAGACAACTTGAACGTGAACCAAGAAAACGGCACTGCAATTTTCACTGGAAACGTTCTGATTGGCCAAGGTGAAATGCGCTTGTCAGCGCCTCGGGTTCTCGTGGTCTACAAACAAGATCAAAGCGGCATTGAAGAATTGCAAGCCACGGGCGGGGTGACGCTGGTCAGCGGCGAAGACGCAGCCGAAGCAAGACAAGCGGACTACAACATCGACACCGGTCTGATCGAAATGGAAGGTGATGTCCTTTTGGTTCAAGGTGTCAACGCCCTGACCGGTGACAAGATGTTCGTAGACACGCGCGCGGGTACGGCGCGCGTCACTGGACGCGTAAAAACCATTCTACAGCCGGGGTCCGAAAACTGACCATGGCGAAACCGAACATTCATATCGCACACGAAAACACCGGCCTTACCGTTGAGAGCCTGCGCAAAAGTTACAACAAGCGTGTCGTGATCCGCGACGTGTCGCTGCAGCTGCGCCAGGGCGAAGTCGTGGCCTTGCTTGGGCCAAACGGCTCGGGGAAAACCACCACTTTTTATGCCATTGCTGGTCTCATTTATCCCGAAGGCGGGCACGTGAAAATTGATGGCCGCGATGTCACAGGCTTGCCGATGTATCGCCGCGCCAAGCTGGGTGTTGGCTATCTTCCGCAAGAAATGTCGATCTTTCGCGGTATGTCGGTCGAAGACAACATCATGGCGATCCTCGACATCTCAGGCTCGAATCGTCACAAGCGGCGCGAGCGGTTGGAAGAACTGCTTTCCGACTTCTCGATCGAGCATTTGCGCCGCGCGCCCGCCCTTGCCTTGTCAGGCGGAGAACGGCGCCGGGTTGAAATTGCGCGCTGTCTTGCCGCGCACCCCAAATACCTTTTGCTGGATGAACCTTTCGCCGGGGTAGATCCGATTTCGGTCGGTGACATCCGGCATCTTGTTGCCGACCTCAAGAAACGTGGCATTGGTGTTCTGATCACTGATCACAACGTTCGTGAAACGCTTGAAATCGTCGACAGGGCGTATATTTTACATGATGGTCAAGTACTTATGTCAGGTACGCCAGACGAGGTCGTGTCGAACGAAAATGTGCGTCGCGTTTATCTTGGTGAAAATTTCCGCATCTCCTGACCGAACGCAATCTATTGCTCTTGATGCAAATCCAATGTCGAACTTCATTGACAAGTGATCGCGAACACGCGTCAATAAGGGAATGACGTTACCGGTCTCAGCACTGCCTGACCTTCGCAGCCCACCAAACTGGGCTTGGTCAGGTCACACAAACCAAACGTCATGCACTCTCGGAAAGAGCTGACGTAATACGGGCGCCCCGCGCGCCATATACACGGCTCGGTTGCGTTTTGGAGGACATGTATGCGCTATCAGATCACTGGAAAACAATTGGATGTGGGCAAAGCCCTGCAAACGCATGTCGAAAATGAACTGAATTCCGTGGTTGAGAAATTTTCACAACGACCAACCGATGCCAACGTCGTATTTTCCAAGAGTGCCAGCGAGTTTGTGTGCGAGGCGACCATCCATTTATCTACTGGCCTTACGGCGCAAGCGAAGGCGCACGCCCATGAGGTTTATGCAGCCTTCGATCAATGCAGTGAGAAAATGGAAAAGCAATTGCGACGCTACAAGCGCCGTTTGAAAGACCATCACAAGGACCGCGTCGAACCGGTTGAACTCTCATTAGCTTCGTCATATATCCTCGCTTCCGAAAGCGAAGGTGAGGAATCGGAACCCGAGAGCTTGCAGCCAATTATCGTGGCAGAGATGGAAACCAACATACCATCCCTGTCGGTCGGTGAAGCGGTCATGCAAATGGAGCTTGCAGGTGTGCCGGTGCTGGTCTTTAGGAACGAGGGCAAAAACGGGTTGAACGTGGTGTATCGCCGGGACGACGGCAACATCGGGTGGATCGACCCCTGACGTAATCGAGCATTGGGCGGGTCTGCCCGCCATGTGGAGCATCGAATGCAATTTACTGAAATCCTCAGACCAGAGGCCGTTCGGGTATTTTCTTCTGTATCTAGCAAAAAGCGCCTGTTGCATGAACTCGGCGGCATCGCCGATAGCGCATATGGGCTTGATCATTCCCGCGCTGTCGAAGCCTTGCTGGAACGTGAAAACCTGGGGCCGACGGGTGTCGGGCACGGTGTGGCGCTTCCTCACGCCCGCATGGAAGGACTGGACCATGTCGTTGGCGCTTTGGTTTTATTGCAAACGCCAATCGATTTTTCGTCCGTAGATCGTCAGCCTGTTGATCTTGCGTTTGCCCTTTTCGCGCCGCACGACGCTGGGGTGGAGCACCTGAAGGCGTTGGCACTCGTGTCACGCACCCTGCGTGACACATCGATCTGCGCCAAGCTGCGCGCCAACGAAGATCCGGCCACGCTTTACACCATTTTGACGGAATCACAGTCCGTTCAAGCCGCCTGAACAAGGGTAGGGGCCGTTTCTCAGGCCCACGCGTCAAAGCCAAACATCATGTAATCGCGTTGGTAGATGTCGCTTACGATGTCCTCGATCTTGTCGTCATAGATCTCTGACAGGGCGTAAGGTGCGTCCGGCACACATTTGTCTGGCGCATTTGGTTTTGCGTATCCCACCCGCCGGGCAAGCGCCGGCAAAGCAGAGTGCATCTCATCCTCGCGCAAGACCAAATCGGGCAAGGCAAACTGTGCCATGCCCTGCAAAATCGCGGTCTGCGTGGCCCAATGCGCATCTATACGTATATTTGTCTGCCCAGCCAGATTGGCGCGCAGGAACTCCAAAAAGGCAAGAAACGCGGTGCGGTGTGCCTTTTGATCATACCCGTCATCGGGAACGTGCCCCGGCAAGGGTAGCTTATGGAAATTACGCAAGGTCTTGCGAATGTCCGAATAGCAACCAGGTCCGGTTTGAAGAATTTTTGAACAAAACGCGGCGTGCGCGCGTGCGACCGGATGGCGCAAAACCGTAAAACTGCGGTGCCCTGTCTTGCGGCGCTTCCATTGCCGCAATCCTTTCTGGTTCAGTTTGGTAGGCAAGGTTTCTGCCGTCACGCCGTCCAGCCCAGCGAGCCAGTCGCAAACAACATCTTCGGGCCCTGACCGCACCGGCATATACAGCAGCGACGCATGCGCCCCTGTTACGAAGGCGGGCACACCGGCCCCGCGTCGCGGTTCGAAATTGGGCGTGCGGGTCAAGTTGAAGGGATCCAGCCCGGAAAACGCGCGCTCCATGTCCCTAAAATTCGAAACCTTGTCTTCAAGCGCGCTCGGATTCTGCTTTTTTAAAGACGCATCCAGCGCGTCAAGCCGCTCGTCTTTACCAAGAAACCGCGCCACGCCATTGATCACATCCAGATCCTGCAGATCTTCATAAGCGATGTAGAATGCCGTCTGCCCGGTCTTCTGGAGCCGGTTCATCACAAGCACCTGGAACTCTTGCAGACGCGTAACGTGCTTTTCGAATTCGGCGCCATCAAAGCGAATCTTGCTGTCCTTGCGCCGTTTCACGTTGGTCAGCTTCCATTGCCCCGTCGCTTGCGCGATCTTCCACGACACATAGCTGTCGACCGGATTGCGCGTCAGGATGATCTTGGCACAGCGCGGATCATCCAAAACCTCATCCAGGACTCTTGCATCGTGATCGTGAAAAAATCGAAATCCGCCCAATCCATTTTGCTTGGCTTTGATCGCGTCGATCAATTGACGCGGATTTGCATCACGCACGTGCTGGCTGACGCCGGCAATCTCCTCCTTGTTGGGATACCCGATGAAATGCGGATTGAACGCTTCGCCGAAGCATTCGAAGCTTTCAAATGCATTCAGGTTCGCCTCTAGAAAATTGGAACCCGTTCGCATTTCGGCGAAGACAACAAAATAGTCGAAAGACCCGGACATAGATGATTATCGCACCAAATACGGTTTGCGTTTGTCGCTATGCGGCTCGTGCAGGCGATGCTCCACTGGGAAGTCCCCCATTAGGTAGGGATGCATGCCCTGATTCTTAAGGTTTTGAAGAAACTGGCCAAACCCGGTCAAATCGGACATTTTGGGGACTTCCGCCAACCCGTGCACCGACTGCTTGCCAATCTCGTCGATGATCGTCTGCAATGGCTCCATTGGGGCTTCGATGAACTCTGCCATTGTCCAGATCCGCACACGCGCCTTGGACCAGGAAGAGCGCAACACATCTAGGTGTTTGCTTTCCGCCTGCTGTAGACGTGCAGCCTCTTGCCGGATGTCCGAGAAGTTCTTGTTCGATTTGAACAGCGGTACAGCCCACGCCCCGGAAATCACGGAGATCTGTGCGTTCGGATCCTTTGCAATCGTCCATTCTACGTCTTTGATCGTGTCCCGGGGACCCATCTGAAAACACTGCCGCTCGCCCCGCGTGTTCCAGATCAGGCTGGCCAGAAACGCCTGCGAGTTGTAGTCGCGAAGTGTGGCGCTGTCACTAAGCGCACCATTCATAACGGTCTGACCATCCGAAAACTCGGCACGCTCGGGGGCAAACAGATGCCCATGCACGCGCGTACCAGTCACCTTGGCCAACCAGGGCTCGAAGTTTTCAAAGAGATCGCTGAACCCTTCGAACACCGAATACTGCGCGCAGGTCAATCCGTTTTCCCGCGTCTCAACCGGAAAACGACTTTGCATATAGAGGCCCGCGCGCCCTCGCGTGCGCCGATCCACTGCCTTGGCAAAAATGCGATCGATCTTGCCCGGGTTGGGTTCGGTCCGCTTCATCGCACCTGCGGGATCTCTCAGAAATGCCTCGTAGAGGCGATCCGCAAAAGGCCAGATCTTGCGCGCCACGAAACAGTCTGACCGACGCAGAAGTTGTAGGTGGTCATCATAGAAAATGTGCGGTTTGCCTTGGTAGTCGAACTTCGACAGGGTCAAAGACCGGCTTTCGATCTGGCGAGAGTAAAGCCGCGCCAGAGTTTGGAAATAGCTTTCGTCGGGGATCCAGACCTTTCGGAAATATCGGTCGTACACGCCGCGATCTGGGTCGGTCAAAATGGCCGACAGTGTCTGCCGCGTCAGGCACCACCACTGGCTTCCCATATGCGGAACGATACCGTTTGGGATGCGTCGCTTGTATCCAAAAGAGCGCTGCAGCGCGACATAACGATCGAAAAGATACCGG
>JBCBTE010000054.1:0-18028 GCA_039818805.1 Pseudomonadota bacterium | reverse complement strand
ATGGGGTTCTCCACAAATCTGCTGAAAACAATTTCTAAAGGAATCACGGTTTGCCGTGCGCCCGCATGTTTGGCCATCGCATGCGACATGCGAAAAACTTCCAGATTTTTAAACATCGGGGCTTCTCCCTCGATTGGCTTCAACCAAGGCTTAACCGTGATTCCTTTAGAAATTGTTTTCAGCAGATTTGTGGAGAACCCCATGCGCCCGCCGAACCTGACCGCCCTGCAAGATGAGATTGCCGCCCTTCAAACCCTGCGCAGCGTTGGCCGCGTTTGCGGTGTTGAAGGTCAAATCATACGTGTCGAGGGCCTCTCGGCCGTTGCCAGGGTTGGCGATCGCATCCGAATCCATCGCCGCGATGCGAAATCCCTGCCGGGTGAAATCCTGCAGCTCTGTGCCGATTTCGTTTCTGTTCTACCCGATTCGGACCCCGGTGGCGTGTCCCTGGGTGATCGCGTGTCGTTGGGACAGGCCAGTTCGGTGTCTCCGTCTGACGCTTGGATCGGTCGAATCATTGATCCGTATGGCCAACCGCTCGACGGGCGCCCGCTTGTGCGTGGACCCATCCCGCGTGCCCTGCGTGCCGACCCGCCCGGGGCGACGTCTCGGCGTGGGCTTGGCTCGCGGATCGAAACCGGCATGGCGGTGTTCAACACGATGTTGCCGATCGTGTGCGGTCAACGGCTTGGTCTGTTTGCCGGATCAGGTGTCGGCAAATCGAACCTGTTGGGGCATTTGGGGCGTCACATGCAGGCCGACGTCGTGGTGTTCGCCCTGATCGGCGAACGCGGCCGTGAATTGCGCGAGTTTGTCGAGCATGTACTGGGGGACGACGGGATGCGTCGGTCGGTCATCGTTGCAGCAACGTCGGACCGGTCACCTTTGACGCGCAGGCGCTGTGCGTGGACGGCGATGTGCGTGGCAGAGCATTTTCGAGATCAAGGACGGCACGTTCTTTTTCTGGGTGATTCCGTTACCCGTTTTGCCGAGGCGCATCGCGAGGTTGCCGTGGCCGCGGGTGAATTGCCCGCGCTGCGCGGTTTCCCGGCCTCGACCGCGCACACGATCATGTCGTTGTGCGAACGTGCCGGCCCGGGCGCGGACGGCGCTGGTGATATCACTGCTTTGTTCAGTGTGCTTGTCGCGGGCTCTGATATGGAAGAACCGGTGGCGGACATCCTGCGCGGTGTTCTGGACGGGCATGTGGTGTTGGACAGGGCCATCGCCGAACGCGGTCGCTTTCCGGCGGTGGATCTTCTGCGCTCGGTTTCACGCAGCTTGCCGCGCGCCGCCAGCCAGGAAGAAAACGAAATGATCCTGCGCGCGCGTAGTCTGTTGGGCGCTTACGCGCGGTCTGAAACAATGATTCGTGCGGGGCTTTACGCCGAAGGAAGCGACCCTGACCTTGATCAGGCCATTCGTGTCTGGCCCGAGCTCGACGCGTTTTTGGCCGAATCAGAGACTGTATCCGCCGATAACAGCTTTGCCCGACTAAGTCTGGTCTTAAGGCGGTCAATGACGCCGCGCGGTTCGGGTGTGCATGCGGTTACCCGTCAGGACACGGTCAAACCCACGCCCGCCCAGACCACCCGTGCACAGAAAGGTGCGGGCACCAGCGCAGCACGGGCAAACCAGTCCCCCACACCACCAAGCTCGGCAATCGTACCCGCTGGTAAAGCGTCACGTGTCGTCGCGCGCTAGATGCAGAAGCTGACCGCATATCGTGGCGCGGTACAGGCCACCGCAGCTTTAGAAGCTTTTGTTCTGCAAGATCGGGTGTTTTTGCCGTGCACCGATCACGCGGTGCCCGATGCCGACGTCGGGACAAAAAAAGCATATCAAACGCATCTCCGTCACAACGCCGGTGCTTCACTCTCTCGTCTTGGTTTACCCGGCAGATGCCCAATCATCCGGCGTCTGGACGTCTTATAAACATGGTGAAGCACGGGTCGTGAAGCACAGGCCGACTTGAATCACCGTCAAAACTGCGCTGGCGCGGATTGCAAAAGCGAAAGCGCGATGGATGTCGATGATTGGAAATTGATGTCGCGAATTTGATCGCGTAGCAGGTAATTGCGCATGAAATCTTCGCGCACCGCTTCGTCGGCCAGATCACTCAGGTTGTCGATGCCAAGGTTCGAACTTGCCTTGTCCTTGAAGATTTCGCGCTGTTTGTCGATGTCTAGCTGTGCGAAACCTTCCGGCAGCCCCAGCGCGGTTTCGAACACGCTGCGCAACGGCGGCGTGCCCAGGATCTGGAACCACTTTGTGTCCTCGCTTTCGCTGCCGGCGGCCAAATCCACCAACTCTCGATCCGCATTCAACGCAAGCCGCAATGCCTCGTTCTGATCTCCAACCGCCACTTCAAAGGACCTAGTGCGGTATTGCTCGGTGATTTGACGACCGAACAGCGGGTCCTGCGTACGCGGACCGGCGATGCTGCCAAACCCGAACGCATCCGCAAGCGCGGCATAGCGATCATCAGCCAACCGGTTGGCCAAAGCGTCATTCGCGTTGGTATCGCTTTCCAGAACGGACCGGATCAAGAACCGGTTTTCGATGTCGTCACCAAGACCGAACGCCCCCAGCGTCACGCGCAATAAACGCCGATCCGACACAAGGTCCTCGGCGGACGTGATCTTGCCGATCTCGGCTTCAAAATAATCGGTGTCGCGGGTAATCTGAGGCGAGCGATTGAACGCGGCCGTCTGACTGTCCAGCGTGTTCTGCAAGAACACCCAACCGGTCAATCCGCTCAGGGGTACGACGGGCTGAAACATCAGTTCGCTCCATGCGCCATGACCCGATCTTCGCGCGGCAACAAGGCGCGCAGCGACTTCAGACACTGATACGGCTGATCTGCCATCACCGCCTCGGTGGCACGCGCCAGATTTGCGCGACTGTCGGCATCTGTAAAAACCTGGCTCAACTCTTCTATCCGACGCAGCATCGGCATCCGGGCTTCTTCTGCCTCATGATCACCCGACAGCACCAGCTGGGCGGCGTAACATGCGCGGCGCACCGGCGTCGTTGCATCCTGCGGGTGGATGGCGTCACGCAAGCGCAGGATGTTCGCGTTCGGTGTCATGATTGAAAGGCGGGATCGCCGGTCGCCATTTTCAATCACGGCTCCGTTGATCAGAACCCTTTCCTTGGGGCTCAACTTCAGAACAAGACCACTCATTTCACCGACCCTCCTTGGCGCAGCGCGGTGGTGGCCTGTCGCGCCGGTTTGGCGGCCGCGTGGCGCAATCCGCGCATGACCGCCGTGTTGATATCGATCAGCGGTGCAACTGCGGCCTCCTTGCGCAAGACCTTGGTGCTGTGCAACCGGGTGAATTCAGACAGATAGACAATGCGCGCCCGAAGATCCGGGGACAGGGTATTGGCCTGGCTGGCCACATCACTGACCAGAACGGTCCAAAGCCGCCGATTGTCGTAAAGAGCGGTTGCAAGTTCCCGGTACCCGGTTTCGCCCCGCGCTTCGGCGGCTTTCATCCGGCTGGTGATACGCGCAAAGGCGTCATATTCGGTGTCCCGGTGCGTTTTCACCGGCTGCGCCTTGTTCCGATACGCATTTTGCGCTTTTTGAATGGCGTTCACTTTTTTTCCTTCCGCGGAAATCTGTTCAGATCACGTCGGTTCATGGGTCAGGGGCGCCGCCGGGGGCGCCCCTGGTCTTCGTTACCCTCGGAAGAGGCTGAGAAGAGTTTGCGGTGCGCTGTTGGCGATCGACAGTGCCTGAATGCCAAGCTGCTGCTGAACCTGAAGCGCCTGCAGACGCGCCGAAGCTTCTTCCATGTCCGCATCCACCAAAGCGCCGATGCCGGATTTCAAAGAGTCGGTCAGTTTCGAGATGAAGTCCGACTGCGTCTCAATCCGCCCACGAACCGAACCAAAGTCTGCGGCGGCGTCAATCGCGGTCTGGATCAGACCCTCGATATCTTCCAGTGCGGCGTCGGCTCCTGCATCCGTGGTCACATCGATACCGGCCAAGTCTTCAAGACCGCCACCTTGGGTCACGCCAACGGTCTCGATGGCCTGAAGCGAGAAGTTGTTGCTGGCAGTTGACGACCCCGTGAAGGTGATCGTTGCAACACCGTCCGTCGCCACCGACACGGCTGCACCGATGGTCGAGCCGTCAGGGATCGTGCCAGCTTCGATCGCGCTTGCGACACGCTCGTTAAAGGCGTCCGCCAGAGCGTTGGCAACATCGGCTTGCGTGTCGCCGTCACGCGCAACGTAAGACACGTCACGTGTTGCGTCGTTGAATGCCGCATCGATGCCGCCCGCAGACCCAGAGATGTTGACCTGCACCGCCGTACCGGCCGCCGTCGTGTCGATCACCAGAGTTGCGGTCGGTGCCGTGGTGGCGTTACCGGCCAACGCCACAGCCGAAGCTGCGTCGGTTGTGCCACTGATCGACGCGCCAGAGCCCGCCGCGGTTGCAGTACCGGCTGTGTAGTCTGCCACTTCCACCCCAAGATCGTTCTTGGCAACGTCGATATAGCTGATGCCAACCGTGCCATTGCTGGCCCGATCAAGCGAGCTGAGCACCTGCACCGTGCCGGTGCCTGCCGTGTTTTCCTGGTTCGACAACAGGTTCAGGCCGTTGAACTGGGCCGCACCTGCAACTGCAGAGATCTGGTCGCGAAGGACATTGATGTCAGCCTGGATCTTTTCGCGGTCAACATTTGCCTCTTGTGCGTTTACGATCTTGCCTTTGATATCGGTCAACAGGTCCGAAATTGTTTCAGACGCGTTTTGTGCAACCGCCACTGTGGATTCGCCCAGTGCAAGGCTGTCCGAAATCGATTGAAACCCTTTGACGTCGGCTTCCATCACTTTCGAAATGGCCCAGACGGCCGAGTTGTCTTTGGCCGAAGCCACCGATTTACCGGTCGAAATCTCTTTCTGCGTCATCGCCAGGTTGTTGTTGATCGAGCGCAGAGTTTGCAACGCCACCATGGCGCTGTTGTTGGTCAGAATGCTGGACATAGCATGTTCCTTTACCTTTGGCGCTTTTGCGCCATTGCGTACACTCGCCCCCATGAGAGAGCGGCCTCAGAAGTCATTCTGACGTTTACGGCCGGTTGCTTGGAACGGGGCCGCGCCATCCGTTTCCGGACGCAGGCAAAGGTTTGACGTTGAATTGCTAACGGAGTGCTAAGGGCCTTTCGTCTTGTCACATGCATTTGAAACAAATCTCGAGGGTCGATGTGGTCAGGCCCGCTTTTCCACCTTGTGAACGATTTGCCCTTCAATGGTGCGTTTGCGCCCATCCTCGTCATAGGTTTCAAGTGTCCGGCGCACATGACGTACGGCGGCCATCCGGCTCGAGGCGCGGCGAATCCCCTGCAATGCACCATCCAGAAGAACCTGATTGCGCATCAGTTTTTCTTGCAAGCCCAGCATCGGCTCTTCGCTCTGTGTGTCGAGGCCGCTTAGCCCGTCGATCAAAGCCTCTTTTTGTTCGATCAGCCGGGTTATCTGGTCCAAATCACCGGCCAGAAGCGCCCTGCGTTCGATGTCCAGCAGATCATCCAGTTGCTCGATCAGGGATTGCGCAGATTTACGTGTCATTTTGGGTCTCCAACATGGCTCTTAGAAAGTGTTCGGACAGGCCCAGCCCGCCGCCGGCTGCGATTCTGTCGGCAATGGCTTGGCGATGAAACGACGCAAACTGATCTTCACCTGGGCCGCCGGAAAAGGAATTTTCCTGCTCACCAAATCCCGCCGCTTTCAGCATTTCGGCCAGAAACGTCGCCTCCAGCTTCTGTGCTGTCAGCCGCTCTTCTTCCAGGCGCGCATCATGGTGATCAACCTGGCTTGCCGTGGTCGTTTGGGGCGGTCGAACCTCTGGCCGAAGTGGTAAAAAATCAGTCACCAGAATACCTCCAATGCGGTGAAACTTGCCACCATTTGACCTCAAAGCGGTAAAGAACCGGTAACCGTCTTGGCGGATACTGCCGGCGCTGAGGAAGAAATCCCGGAGCATATGATGTTACATTCCCCTACAGGCCTGATGGCAGTACCGCTTGAACGCGGGTCCACCGGCGTTCGCTCAGATCAATCAAGTGGTGAAACCGAAAACGCCGATGTCGCGTCGCGCAGGATTGCGCGTGATTCCTTTTCTGAGGTTTTTGACAATTCCGGTCGCGGGGACGCTGGTGATGACCATGTCAAAGACAGGGCGAAATCAGAATCGTTCGACCCTGCGCTTAACGATGGCGGAACCGAAGGTGCCGATGATGGCACAGCACCGCGTTCTGCGTCAGGCGGGGCGGTCGATGATCATCACCACCTTGAAGACGATCCTTTCGACGACATGGTCAATTTCGATGCGATCGATCCCGGCGAGACCGGGGATGCGACTGAATCCCTAAATCCGATAACCGACATGAAGGTCGGGCAAGACCCCTCTGCGCTACAAAGCACAGCGGCGACGCAACCCGGGGATGACAGTCGCGGCGCTGAACCCACAATCTCGGAACACGGCAGGTCTTTGGCCAGCACGACGTTCGCCGAAGCGTCACAGCCTGCAGGCGTCGGGGCGACTACGTTGGCATCGCAACCCGGCGCCCATGGGTCTGTCAGTTCCAATCAGGCAACGTCAGACCGATCCATTCCTACCGAAGACACGCAGAGCGCGCCTCGTCAGTTGCCTCCGGCCGTTTCATCGGGCGTGGACGGCTCGGACAAGACCGCCAATCTTACGGTGGGTTCGACCGAAGGCTTCAACGCGCAGGCATCACCGGCACCGTCGACGTTTGTCCAAACCGCATCCGATGCGTTTTTGTCGCCCAAAGAGATCTCGGCGTTCGAGCGTATGCCGTCTCTCAAGGATGACGTCTTCACGGGCCAAACGACGTCACCTGATTCGCGCGGCTATGCGCTGCTGGCCCCGCGCGGCAACCCCTCGGAACTGGGATCGATGTCCGCATTCGCGACCAGCCGATCCTCCTCGCCAGTGCCCCAAGGGGCGACTGTTGCACCGCATTTGCCCACGGCCACGGCCATGATGGAAGGGGTCAAAACCAAACCGACCGACGCTGTTTCACCTCCGGGCGTACAGCCGATATTGGCCAGCGCGCCGCGGACATCCCTTGATGCGCGGCCCGAGCCGGAAACCCCAAAGCCATCCGCCACCTCCCAGACGACGCGCATGTCGGCAACAGCCACGACACTTGCCGCATCCGCGACCGTGCCGCCGCAACCGGTGACACCGGGCAAGGACGGCGCCACGACCTGGCAATCCGAGACGCTCAGCTTTGCGACCGAGCCCTCTGTGGCGCGACCCGGCGGCGACACCGTTCCAATGGCGCGCCAGGCACCTTCCGCCCTGTTTCAACATCCCGATCTGCCACGCCACGTGATGCAGCAATTGACTGGCGCGATGCGGTCCGCCACCGATCGGGCGGCAGATTTGGTTCTCAACCCGGCTGAACTTGGGCGTGTGCGTATCAGCCTGTCGACCGCCGAAACCGGCGTCGTCGTCAGCATCGTCGCAGATCGTCCGGAAACACTCGACCTGATGCGACGGCATATCGATCAACTGGCACAGGAATTCCGCGACATCGGCTATGGATCGGCCGAGTTTGCGTTCGGCCAGAACCAGCCCGGCACCTCGCAACGCGACAAGGACAATGATCATTCGGCACCCTTACATGCGTCCGACACTGTCGCGCCCGCCCGGCCAATGGACGATCCCACGCCTGCATCTGCACCTGTTTCCCTAGACCGCGTCGATCTGCGCGTCTGACGTCTTAGCAAAGGACACCCTCATGGACCTTCTTTCTTCCACGCAAGCCAGCGGTGTGAACGTGACCGGCACCGGTCTTGCGGCTTCAAATGACGAGGCCGCATCGGTGCTCAGTTCGGATTTCGAGACATTCATCCGCATGCTTACCGTCCAGATGGAAAACCAGGATCCGCTCAACCCCATAGAATCGGCTGATTTCTCAACCCAACTGGCGACGTTTTCCGGCGTTGAACAGCAGGTTCTGACCAATGATCTGCTGGCGGATCTGGGTGGGCAACTGGGCGCACTTACCGTGTCCCAGCTTTCGGGCTGGATCGGGATGGAAGGCCGCGCTGTTGCCCCGGTTGCCTTTGACGGCACGCCCGTCAATCTCAGCGTGGCGGGCAATGCGTTTGCCGACACGCACCAACTGGTTGTCCGGGACAGCAACGGGGCCGAGATTCAGCGCACGGATTTCGACGGCTTGGCGCAAGATATTGCCTGGACCGGCCAGACCAGCGATGGCACGATCTTGCCGTCAGGCACCTACCAGGTGACGGTCGAGTCATTCTCTGACGATGCGCTTATTGCCACCAATCCTGCACAGATCAACGGACGTATCGTTGAGGCCCGCGTGCAGGGCGGAGAAACGATTCTTGTCATGGAAAACGGTCAAGAGGTTGCCGCATCAAGCCTTCTGGGCCTCAGAGAGCCACGATAGGAAAGGTTTTGCCGATGTTTTGCGACATAAATCACCAATTCTTGGCTGATACGTAAAATTCACCTGGAATGGCTTTCACTGAAGAACAATATATGAGATATTCCCCGGGAGTTGTGTGCCACGTGGTGCCAATCATTCACTTGTTGTGGAGACTGTTATGAAAAAATTTGCCTCGCTTCTCGCCGCTGGTGCCATTGCTGCATCCGCCGCCGCACCCGTTGTGGCTCAGGACGTTCAAACAAGCGATCCGTTTGTTTCGACACAAGGCCAGGCAGCTGTTCTGCCGCTTACGGCAGTTGGCGGTATCGCGGTAGCCACAGTTGTGGTTGCTGTTGTTGTTGGTCTGACAGACTCGTCGTCGAGCTCGACCACAACCACCAACTAAGGGGTTTCGCGCGGTCTGTTGATCGCGGGTCAGAGATAACCAAGCGGGCTGTGTTTCAGCCCGCTTTTGGCGTTTTGCCGGAAGACAGAAAAAACCGGCCTGCGCTTAGCGCAACTGTTGCATCAGGCCAAAGCCCAGTTCGGGCCCCAACCATTGCCGCGCTTCCAAAATGCGGCCGGATGCGCCCACAAGATAATAATTGCTGAACCGACCCGTCTCTGTTTTGCAGAACACATCCACCCGTGTGGCCTGCTGGCGCAGCGCGCCGCGACTGTAGGTTTCTGTTTCGCCGGGGGTAAAAGCGCAATACGCTTCGATTTCCGTCACGACATTCTCGCCATCAAGATATCGCAGGACTTGCTGGGCGATGCCATCTTCCAACTGAGTGACCATCTCAAGCAACCCGCCCACGCTGGATGACATCAAATCAAACCCAAGACCCCGCGTCGCGGTCACGACACCGCCGCGCGTCGTGATGCTGCGCCGTTCGGACGACCCATAGGTTGCCCAAGTGCGGTACGGTCCGTTGGTTTCAATCTGACGCAGCAATGCCACGCTTTTGTTGACGTCAAAGCTTAACAGGGCCAGCGGTTCATCGGTACTGGCCAGCGCGCTTTTCACCGTTGCATTCACCAGTGCAGGATCTGGCGGCACCGGATCGCGCCGCGAGCTTTGAAAGCTTTCCCAGAACGTGCGGGCCAGGGTCAACGCATTGGCATCCTGCCGCGAATTCGTACAGCCCGCCAGAATGCCGACCGCCACAAACAGACAGATGGGCAGATGAAAACCTGTGCGCGTCATCTCCAGTACTTCCCCCAGCTCTTTGCAATTTCCGGCTGGTGAGAGCCGCGCACCGTTTCATAAAGCCGCCCATCCACGTCAAGACGCTGACCACCATCGCGGGTCAAGGGCCGGATGACGGCGTTTGTTTTCTGCGTGGTCGGTTTGCCCGTGACCCATGACAGCGGGATGGTGAACCGGATCCCGCGGTCAAAAGAGCCTTCGCCGAAATCGGCCGCAGAAACATCGGTACGCGTCACGAACGCGCCCACCCGCCAACCATTGGCAAATTCCCGGTCCAGTGACAGGGTGGCACCCCAGTCGCCAGCAAGGTAGCGACCGGCGTCAACCTGTGCGTGAAAGCCGTTGCCAATGTCGTAATAGGCCGACACATGCCCGTTCCATTGCGGAATCACCCCGCCTGGCGTGGACCGAGAGCGGAGCCCGAACTGTTGATCGAAGTCGCGCGGATGAACAAAATTCACCTCCGCGCCCAAGGCAAAACGGCTATCCACCCTTTTCCAGAGAACTTCCCCGGACACACCGGCAAACATCCGCTCCAGATACCCGCCGGTCACCCGCGAGTAGAGATCGGGGCCAAGGCGGCCATACTTCGCCACGGTAAAGTTCTCGATAAACGGCGTTTCATTGCGATTGTACTCCGCGATGTCCGACCGCACCCGTGGAATCCGAGAGTTGCTGCCGCGCGTGATGTTGTCGAGATTGCCGACAAGCTTCTGCCCGACTTCACCGGCCACAAGCCACCCTTTGCCCAATGCAAGCTGGCCACGCGCCCGAATGCCCAGGTTGGCCCGAAACGGGTTTTCCGGATCGAACAGGCTGGTGCGCAGATACGGCCCGATCGACCAAGTAAAGCGCGGGTATGTCCTGGGAAGCACGTCAGGGTACTCGCCGAACCGCAAGGTGTCGGTAAAGGTGGCCGCGGCCAGCGCACTGCGTGCCGGGGCATTTTCCAACTGCTCCAGATCACTTCGGCTGAAGGTCATGGTGCTGATCGGGATACCGTTATTGACCAACGTCACATGCAGCGTTTCCACCGATGCGGGCAATTCACGGCTCATGCTGCGCAACGTCCGCCCCAAAGCCTGCGATGGGGCGTCGTAACGGTCGTTGCGGATCACGACATGCGCACTGCGGCCGTCCAGCCGGATGCCTTCCAGATCGATCTCGGATTGTTCAAGGCTTCGGTTCAGCGATGCGGTGATGGCCGCCGTGCGCTCCGGTTGCGTGGTCCAACCCAGGTCTTCTGCACTGCCGGCGGGGCGAACGGCCACCGGCAATGGCGCGTCCTCAAGCCCGCCGCGTACCGGCGGCCGCTTGGGGTTCATCGCAATTGTGACGGCGGCGCCAAACTCTTCCCCGTGCAAGGCAAAGGCCCGCAGCCGGATGTCCTTGTTGACTTGGTAGTCCAGCGCAAAGTTCCACGGCGATGGGCGCCGGATGATCCCTGCATTTTGTTCAAAGTCGTAATTGTCCGAAGAGTATTCCGCGCTCAAGCTCAGCTTTTCATTGACCTGAAAACTCGCCCCGCCAAAAACGGCCAAGTCGCCCCGAAACCACTCATCCACGTTAAAGTCGCCACCCGTGCCGCCATTCGCGAAACTGAATTGCGGGCGCGTTCCGGTGCTGCCATCGCTGGCATAGCTGCCCAACCGTCCCCATCCGACACCGCCCGTAACCCTTAGACGGTCCCCGATCGATTTCGTGGCCACAACATATTCACCCGACAACACACCGGTGCCGACGAAATCCCGCAGGCCGACCGCGACCGCGGGCCGAATGTCTCCTTCATCAATCAGCCGGAACCGCAGATCGAAGCTTCGGTCGTAGAAGGTGCTGAAATCCGGTGACAGGTTGCGCGTGCCAGAATAACGAAAACTGCCTGACAACCGCTCGGTGATCTGAAAGCTCAGTGTTGTGCGCGTGAACCCGTCAAAATACGAAACCGTCGCCTGAAGCTCGCCGTCCGGCGCGGATTCTGCCGTCGGCATGTCGATCAGCCCGCCCGGTGTTCCGTAATTGTTGGTGGTCCGTGTCACCAAAGGATCGGCAACCGTAAGGGTCGCCCCCCCCACCAGAACCATGGACGCCAAAAAACCAAGAGACCTGCGCATCACGGACTGTTCACTCCCTCGTGACTTTTCGGCGACCGTAGCGAAGCCAGACCGATTCCGACACTGTTCTTGACAAGGCGCGACCGGATAAGCGGTCGTGAGTTACATCAAAACAACGGCTCACACCAATAAAGTGACCAAAAACATGGCCATGGCGCCAAAGGCAATTCCCAAGACCAGCCAAAGAACAGATTTCCAGCGAATCCCCGGCTTGGGCGGATCGTCGGGCATTGACTGCCGGATCAGCGCGGCCTCCACGATCTGCGGCAGGCGCGGCCCATACCGCGACAGTACCAACAGCGTCTTGCGCAAATCCCGCAGCGCGGCCCCGGGGCCAAGGTTCTTGCGGATGTAATCTTCGACCACCGGCTTGGCGACCTGCCAGATGTTGATCTGCGGATTTAGGCTGCGTGCCACGCCTTCCACGACGACCATCGTGCGCTGCAACAAAATCAGCTCGGTCCGGGTTTCCATCCCGAAACGCTCTGTCACCTCGAACAGATAGCTTAGCAAACCACCCATCGAGATGCGCGTTGCATCCATACCGAAAATCGGCTCGCCCACGGCCCGCAAAGCGCGGGCAAATTCGTCGACATCCCGATCCGGCGGCACGTAACCCGCTTCGAAATGCACTTCGGCCACGCGGCGATAATCGCGCCGGATAAATCCATAAAGGATCTCGGCATAGACGCGGCGGGTGTACTCATCGATATGCCCCATGATCCCGAAATCATAGGCAATGATGTCCCCATTCGGCGCGACCTTCAGGTTTCCTTGATGCATATCCGCGTGAAAGAATCCGTCGCGCAACGCATGGTTCAGGAATAGCTGCAACACCCGCTCGCTCAGCACGGTACGGTCATGGCCCGCGGCATCAATCGCGGCATTGTCGCCCATCGGCACTCCGCCGGCCCACTCCATCACCATCACGCGCCGGCCCGACATGTCCCAGTTCACCGCCGGCAGCGCAAAGCCGGCATCACCCGCCGTATTGGCCGTGAACTCACTGGCCGAAGATGCCTCAAGGCGCAGGTCCAGTTCACCCATGACAACGCCTTCGAAATGGGCAATCACGTCGGTTGGCCGCAATCGTCGAGATGAAGGCGAAAGCATCTCGATCATGCGCGCGACGAAATAGAACGCGTCGATATCCTTGCGAAACGCTTTTTCGATTCCCGGGCGCAGCACCTTGACCGCAACCGATTGCCCGGTGTCCCTCAGTTGCGCTTTGTGCACCTGCGCAATCGAGGCGGCGGCCACCGGCTCGCTGAACTCCGAGAACAGCGTTTCAACAGGTTCGCCCAAGGCTTGCGCCACGCTTTGCTTGGCCACCCCCGTGCTGAATGGCGGAAGTTTGTCCTGCAACACCCGCAGTTCCTGTGCCAGATCGTCGCCCACAATGTCCGGCCGTGTCGAAAAAAGCTGGCCGAATTTGATGTAGGCAGGTCCCAATGCCGTCAGGGCCCGCACCGCCGGGGGCGTCTTGGGGTCGCCCTTGTATCCAAGCCATTGAAATGGCCAGGCCAGAAACCGCATCGTGCCGCGCACAAGGGGCGGTGCGTCCATCGCATCCATGATCAGCCGCATCGCGCCCGTGCGTTCCAGCGTGGCGCCGGTTCGGATCAGGCGCAGAATATTATGCGGGCCGCGCATCTGTTAGATTTTCCAACCCGAATGAAGACAGGCAATTCCCATGCTCAGGTTGCGAAACTTCGCCTGTTCGAATCCGGCCTGCCGCACCATGCCCAGAAACGTCTCTTGGTCCGGGAACTTCCGGATCGATTCGACAAGATACTGGTAACTGTCTCGGTCCCCCGCGATCATCCGGCCCATCTGCGGGATGATGTTGAACGAATAGAGATCGTATGCTTTCTGCATCATCTCATTGGGGATCTGGCTGAACTCCAGCACCATCAGCCGCCCGCCCGGACGCAGCACGCGAAACGCCTCGTTTAAAGCGTCTTGCGGTCGCGTCACGTTGCGGATGCCAAAGCTGATCGTGTAAACGTCAAAGCTGTTATCCTCGAACGGCAGTGCCATCGCGTCGCCCACAACCCAATCAAGGTTGTCGGCCATCTGCTCGGCCTCCGCACGTTTGCGCCCCTCGACAAGCATCGGTTCGGTCAGGTCCAGAACCGTGGCATGGCCCGACCCGGCACGTTTGAGAAACCGAAAGGCAATATCCCCGGTGCCCCCGGCCACATCCAGCAGCCGCTGGCCGGCCCGTGGCGCCAGCCAATCCATCATCGCATCTTTCCAAAGACGGTGAATGCCCAGCGACATGGCATCGTTCATCACGTCATATTTTGACGCGACCGAACCAAACACGCCCCGAACGCGCCCCGCTTTTTCGCTTTCAGGGATGTCTTCAAATCCGAAATGCGTTGTTTTCTCGGTCATTTATCCACGCGGCCTTGCCGTTTGATCCCACAGACCTTCTTATAGGCCGCCGGGGCCGGGATACAATGCGCCCCTTTGGTCGCAGGAGAAGGCAAAATGCCGGAATTGCCAGAGGTCGAAACCGTCCGCCGCGGGTTAGAGCCGGTGATGGCAGGTGTCCGGATCGCCCAAGCCCATGTGAAACGTCCGGATCTGCGCTGGCCCTTCCCGGCCAATATGGCCGACCGTCTGACCGGCCAGACCGTGCGTCAGTTGCGCCGCCGCTCTAAATACATCCTTGCCGACCTGTCATCCGAGGAAACACTGCTGATCCATCTCGGGATGTCTGGCCGCATGCTGGTGTCGGGTGACCCGCTGGGGCAATTTGTCCATGCCCACCCCGCCCCCGAAAAGCACGATCATGTGGTTTTTGACATGGGGAACGGCGCACGTGTCACCTTCAACGACCCGCGCCGTTTTGGGGCAATGGACCTGATGCCAACCGCCACCGCCGAGGCGCACCCGCTTCTGGCAAAGTTGGGGCCCGAACCGTTGGGCAACGCGTTTGACGAGTCGTATCTGGCGACCGCGCTCAGCGCCAAGAACACGCCGATCAAATCCGCGCTGTTGGATCAACGAATCGTCGCAGGATTGGGCAATATCTATGTTTGCGAAGCGCTTTACCGCGCACGTATTGCCCCGACACGCCGCGCCGGGCGCATCTCAAGGGCACGTGCCTCCTCCCTTGTTCCCATCATCCGCGACGTACTCTCGGATGCCATCGCCGCTGGCGGCTCATCCCTGCGCGATTTCCGCCAAGCCGATGGAGAGCTTGGATATTTTCAACACAATTTCGACGTGTATGACCGCGAAGGCCAGCCATGCAGACGCGACGGCTGTTCGGGCACCATCCGCCGCGTCGTGCAATCGGGCCGCTCCAGCTTCTACTGCGCCCAATGCCAAAGATGAGGTTGATCCGGGCCGTGCAAATGTTATGCAAGTGGCTCTGACTGAAACAAGCGAGAGCAAATTTCATGGCCTATGAGACGATCATCGTCGAAGTAGAAGACCACGTTGCAAAAATCACCCTCAACCGCCCCGATGCCCTTAACGCGCTCAACGATCAGTTGCTAAGCGAACTGGTCGATGCGTTGCAGGATGCGCAGGGCAACGACAAGGCGCGGTGTATCGTCATCACCGGTTCGGACAAGGCGTTCGCCGCCGGGGCCGATATAAAGATGATGTCCGAGAAATCCTTTGTTGATGTGTTTGCCGGCGATCTCTTCGGTCCCGAGGCCGACGCCATCGCCCGCATCCGCAAACCGATCATTGCGGCCGTGTCCGGCTACGCGCTGGGCGGTGGCTGCGAACTGGCGATGATGTGTGATTTCATCATCGCGTCCGACACCGCCAAGTTCGGCCAGCCCGAGATCAATCTGGGTGTCATGGCCGGGATGGGCGGTAGCCAGCGCCTGACCCGGTTCATCGGCAAATCCAAATCCATGGACATGAACCTGACGGGCCGTTTCATGGACGCCGAAGAGGCCGAGCGGGCGGGTCTTGTCTCTCGTGTCGTGCCCGCCAAGAAACTCATGGAAGAAGCCATGGCCGCCGCTGGCAAGATCGCAGAGAAATCCATGATCACGGCAATGGCCGTCAAGGAAGCGGTGAACCGGTCTTACGAGGTGCCCCTGTCCGAAGGTCTATTGTTTGAACGGCGCGTGTTCCAATCCCTGTTTGCCACCGAAGATCAATCCGAAGGCATGGCCGCCTTCGCCGAAAAGCGCGAGGCGCAGTTCCGCGACAAGTAGGGCGGGTCACATCACGTAATGCAGTGTGTCAAAGCGCGACCGCATGTCGGCCACGCGCGGTGCGACATTTTCGGGCACCCCTGTCAGGCCCTCGAAAATCAACTCGGCGATTGCCGGCACGTCCGCCACGGTCACGCCCCAGCGCACCAGTTCCGGCGTCCCGATCCGAAGCCCGTTCATGTCGCCGCTTACGCCATCTATCGGCAACCCGATCCCGCAGGCCAGAAACCCGGCCCTGCGCAATTTCTTCGACGCGGCCTGACCGCCGCCAAAATCTGCCGCTTCGACCGCGAATTGATGCGAACGTGTAAACCTCCGCGCCTTGCCGAACACCGGTAATCCGTGCCCGTCCAACGCCTCGGCCAAGGCTCGCGCCACGTCGATCATCGCCGCCGCATAAGCCTGTCCATGCTCGCGCCAGTCCAGCATCGTCACAGCCAGTGCTGCCGATTTCGCCGCGTCGAAATTCGCCGTCATCCCGGGAAACGCAATCGCATCCAGGCGTTGCGCCAGATCGGCCTCATTCGTCACGATCACGCCGCCTGCCGGTCCGCCAAGGCTTTTGTAGGTGCTCATCGTCATCAGATGCGCGCCCTCGGCCAGCGGGTTGGTCCATGCCCGTCCGGCGATAATCCCGCATTGGTGGGCGGCGTCGAACAAGACCTTGGCCCCAATCTCGTCGGCAATCTCGCGCACCGCGGCCACCGGATGCTCGTGCAGGTTCAGCGATCCCCCCACCGTAATCAGCTTGGGGCGCTCGCGTCGCGCGAGGTCCCGCAGGCCATCAAGATCGAGGGAATATCCGTCCGCATCCACCGGCGACGGCAACGTGCGCAAGCCATAAAGCCCGGCGCACCCGTCCGTGTGATGCGTCACATGACCACCGATGCTGGCTGGCGGGGCAATGATCGTGTCGCCCGGTTGGCATGTCGCCATAAAGCCATAGAGGTTTCCCATTGCGCCGGATGCCACCCGGATTTCGGCAAAGCGGGCTTGAAAAATTTCGGCAACCAATTCTGCCGCGATCACCTCGATTTCTTCGATCGCTTCTAGTCCCATCTCGTATTTGTCACCCGGATATCCCAGCGACGGACGTGATCCCAGACCGGCGCTCAACAATGCCTCCGCGCGGGGGTTCATCACGTTCGTCGCTGGATTGAGATTGAAACACGCCTGTTCATGGATGATCCGGTTGTCTTCGGCCAATGCGTATACGCGCGCCAACACGTCTGAGCTGCCAGATTGCGCCGTCTGTCCCGCGATCTTCTGCACCATGGCCTCGCATGCGCCAGGCACCCAGTCGCGTCTTGCCAAAGTCATTCGCCCCTCCATCATTGGCGCGATCATGGCGCGCACAATTGGCCTTTGCAATCGTGCGCAAACTTGGCTATACGCCGCCGCTATACATGCGCGCGTGGCCCGCTTCGGCCAGAATCACACCGGCCTTTGGTCTGCCGGGTCGGGTTGGCTCTCGTGCTTTGAACAAACGAAACGACAACCTGAGAAAAGGTCCACTTCCATGGCTAATACGCCCCAGTCAAAAAAGCGCGCGCGCCAGAATCTGCGCCGCCTTGATGTCAACAAAGCCCGCCGTTCGCGGATTCGCACATATCTGCGCAAAGTCGAAGAAGCGATCGCTTCGGGTGACAAAGATGCCGCACAATCCGCGCTTTGTGCCGCTCAGCCCGAGCTGATGCGCGGCGTGACGAAGGGGGTGTTTCACAAAAACACAGCCTCTCGCAAAATGTCGCGCCTCACTGCACGGGTGAAGTCTTTGGGCTGATCTACCGGTCTAACCCATTGATCAAAAAAGGTGCCGCTTTCTTAGGCACCTTTTTTTTATGGCTATGCGGCATCCCTCGAAAGAGATTCTTTTTGCACAAAGCCGCTGTCAAGCGCGAAGAACGGTTGCCCGATTGCGGTGCGAATTGCTAGTTTCGTGATGCGATTCACGCTTGGGGGGACAGGCCTTCGCATTGAACAAACAGCGCGCTTGCGTTGTCTTCAGTGCGGCTGACGGTAAGTCAGGACAGCCACATGTCCATCGGAAAGCGCGCAGTTTGAACGACCCAG
>JBCBTE010000053.1:0-18037 GCA_039818805.1 Pseudomonadota bacterium | reverse complement strand
CTTGAATTTCATTTCTTCGTCGTGGGCATATTTGTTTTCGAAGGCGTTTTCGCGATCGTCGAATGTGCTCATTCTGCTCTCCCGGGCAAAGCATTGCAGTTGCTTTAGATATGGCCGCATGACCTTCGGGGCGCAAGGGTTTATGGGCCATCTTGCCCCAATTCCCCCCATGCACTATGAGAGCGGCACACCCCGCGAGTTCCAACCGCGGCCCCACATATCGGAGAGCCCATGGCGCGGCGCAAGAAAATCTACGAAGGCAAGGCAAAAACCCTGTTTGAAGGGCCTGAACCGGGCACGATTGTGCAGTATTTCAAGGATGATGCCACCGCTTTCAATGCTCAGAAAAAGGACGTTATCGAAGGCAAGGGCGTGCTTAACAACATGCTGAGCGAATACTTCATGAACGGTTTGACCAATGTGGGCATCCCCAACCACTTCATGAAACGGCTCAATATGCGGGAACAATTGGTGCGTGCCTGCGAAATCGTGCCGCTGGAAGTGATCGTGCGCAACTATGCCGCCGGCACCATGGCCAAGCGTCTGGGTATGGATGAGGGCACGCAATTGCCCCGTCCTGTTGTGGAATACTGCCTGAAGGATGACGATCTTGGCGACCCACTGGTGACCGAGGAGCATATTGCAGCCTTTGGATGGGCGTCGCAGCAGGACATGGACGATATCCTGTCGCTGGCCCTGCGGGTGAACGACTTTCTGTCGGGTGTGATGTACGGCGTTGGCATCAAGCTGATTGACTTCAAGATCGAAATCGGACGCGTTTATGACGGCGACTATCAGCGCCTGATCGTTGCCGACGAGATTAGCCCCGATAGCTGCCGTTTGTGGGATATTGAGACCGGTCAGAAGCTCGATAAGGATGTGTTCCGCCGCGATCTTGGCTCATTGACGGATGCCTATACCGAAGTGGCCAAACGTCTGGGCGTGATGCCCAAGGGTGCCACGCAAATGACAAAGCCGCACCTGATCAACTGATGTTCGGGTTGTTTCGCAAACGCGACCCCAACAAGGACAGCAATGACAAGGTGCGCAAAGCGTTGCGCGAGCATGGTGACGGCGGGACTGTGCCGCGCCACGTCATGCATTTCGTGTATCCAGACGCCAGTGGCGCCAACAACACGACGGTCGTGCTGGATTTTCTGGTGATGAACGGGCTTGAAGTTGACCCGTCCAAGACGGAGAAGGGCTATATCGCCGAAGAAACACGCGAAGTGGCGTCGGCCGACTTTGATGCCCATACGGCACGGTTGACCCATGCCATGAAACAGTGGAACTGGAAGTATGACGGTTGGGAATGTGCCGTCGTAACCGACTGAGGAGAGCAAACGATGAAAGCACGCGTGCATGTCATGCTGAAAAACGGCGTACTCGACCCGCAGGGTGAGGCGGTCCGCCATGCATTGGGGCAACTTGGCTTTGACGGGGTCGAAGGTGTCCGCCAGGGCAAGGTGATCGAATTGGACCTCGATGAGACCGACGCGGCCAAGGCGGAAAAGACTGTGACGGCGATGTGTGAAAAACTGCTCGCGAACACGGTGATCGAATCCTATTCGGTGGAGATTGCCTAATGCACGCAGCCGTCATCGTCTTTCCCGGGTCCAACTGTGACCGGGACATGCAAGTGGCCTTCGAGAACGCGGGCGCCAAGGTGACAATGGTCTGGCACAAGGACACGTCGATGCCCGCAGGCGTGGATGTCATCGGCGTGCCGGGGGGCTTTTCCTTTGGCGACTACCTGCGTTGTGGCGCGATTGCGGCCAACTCACCAATTTGCCGATCCGTGAAATCCCATGCCGACAAGGGCGGCTATGTGCTGGGCATTTGCAACGGATTTCAGGTGCTGACGGAAACCGGGCTGTTGCCGGGGGTATTGTTGCGCAATTCAAGGTTGAAGTATGTCTGCAAAGCACTTGACCTTAAAGTAGAAACATCCAACAGCGCGTTTACCTCGGGGTACAATGCGGGCACGACGATCACCATCCCGATCGCGCATCACGACGGCAATTATTTTGCCGATGAGGACACCCTGAATAGGTTGAACGACGAAGATCGTGTCGCCTTCCGCTACACGGAAAACCCCAACGGGTCGCAACAGGATATCGCCGGTATTCTATCTGAAAACCGCCGGGTTTTGGGCATGATGCCCCACCCCGAGCGTATGGCCGAAGAGATCCACGGCAATACGGAAGGGGCAACGCTGTTTGCCAGCCTTGTGGGGCAACTGGCCGACGCGTGATGCGCACACCTCTTGAGACAGCGCCCGCAACGCCGTAGATTGCGCCGATGGCAAGGAGCTTCTTTTCCAAGGCAGACCGCAGCACACGCACGCTTGGATGGCGGGCGCGGCTCGCCCTTTTGCTTCTGGTGGCCATCGCGATCTCCGTGGTCGCCGTTACCAACAAACTGCTGACCGACCGGTTCACCGAGAACACGCGCAACCGGGCAGAACTGCGCTTGGCGCTCTATGCCGGTAATCTGCTTTCCGAGCTACGCCAAAATGCCATCGTGCCCCAGCTTCTGGCGCGTGATCCGACCCTGATAGCCGCCTTGGACAGTGGAGATTACACTCAGTCCTCCCAAAGGCTTATCACCTTCAACGAAGAGATCGCGGCGGCCTCGCTCATGTTGCTGAACGCCGATGCGCGGGTCGTGGCGTCAACCGATCGCGCCCGCATCGGCGCCAGTGCACGCGACGCACCTTACTTTCTGGATACGCTGCGCTCGCGCGATAATGTGTTCACGATCGTGCGTGAAGAAACCGGGGCGTTCCGCTTTTTCTACACACGCCGCGTTGATAGCCGTCAGACATTTGCAGGCATGATCGTGGTCGAGGTTGATCTGCAGAAATTCGAGCGCGCTTGGTCCGGTATTTCGGATGCGGTGCTGGTTACCAATTCAGAGGGGCAGATCATCCTGGCAACCGAGCCGCGATGGCGTGGACTGCCAGAGGTCGACGCGCTGATGCGCGAACCGCCCAGCTCGGCGATTTTGCGGGCGCTACAGGCAACGGCCGATTGGTCCACGCTGCCGCCCGATGCCTATCTCGAAGGCGAAGCGGTGATGAGGGTCGAGGGCAGGGTGGCCTTTCGAGGCTGGCGGATCGCGTCCTTCACAACCTACAACAGCGTGCGCGACAAGGTGAATGGCGTGTTGGCGCTGGAAATCATGGTTTTCGCGATTCTTCTGGCGCTGGCCTTCTATTTTCTCAACCGCAAGACGGCCGTGCGCATGCAGCTGTTCCAAAGAGAATCGGCAGAGCTTCGCGCATTGAACGCAAGGCTACAGCGGGAAATCGCCGAGCGTCAGAGGGTGCAGGAAAACCTTGCCGTGGCCGAGCAGACGCTGCAGCAAAGTTCGAAACTGGCTGTGCTGGGCGAGATGTCTGCCGCGGTTTCACACGAGCTGAACCAACCGCTGGCGGCAATGAAAACCTACCTCGCCGGGGCGCGTCTTCTGCTGAACCGCAATCGGCCGGACGAGGCGCTGTCATCCTTCCAGAGAATTGACGACCTGATCGAGCGGATGGGAGCCATCACCAAGCAGTTGAAATCCTACGCGCGGCAGGACGGAGAACAGTTTCAGCCTGTAAACATGGGCGATGCGGTCTATTCTGCGCTGGCCATGATGGAGCCGCAACTGCGTCAGCGAAAGGTGGATATCACCCGCACCATGCCCGAAGGCCCGGTCTGGGTCATGGGGGATCGGGTGCGCATCGAGCAGGTGATCATCAACCTGCTGCGCAACGCGCTGGATGCTACCCAGACCGCCAGCGATCCGCGGATCGAGATATTGTTGGCCGCGGGTGAGACCGCGGTGCTGACCGTGCGTGACAATGGCACCGGGATCGTCAACATCGACAACCTTTTTGAGCCCTTCTACACTACAAAACAACCTGGCGACGGGGTGGGCTTGGGTCTTGCTATTTCATCTGGCATCGTGAACGACCTTGGGGGACGGCTCACCGCGCGGAATGCGGCGGCCGGGGGGGCTGTATTTGAAATGCAGCTGCCTATCTTGCCAGATGAGACCAGAGCAGCGGAGTAACCTCGGATGCCAAGTGCCATGAAAATCGCCATCGTCGACGACGAAAAAGACATGCGTCAATCCATCAGCCAATGGCTGGCCCTTTCAGGGTATGACACCGAGGCGTTCCCCTCGGCCGAGGAGGCGCTGAAGGTCCTCGGGCCGGAATACCCCGGCATTGTCGTCACTGACATCAAGATGCCCGGCATGGATGGGATGCAGTTCCTGAAAAAGCTGATGGGCTCGGACAGTTCGCTGCCCGTGATCATGATCACCGGGCATGGCGACGTGCCGATGGCGGTCGAAGCGATGCGGATCGGGGCCTATGATTTCCTTGAAAAGCCGTTCAACCCGGACCGGATGAATGACCTGGCTAAGAAGGCGACCAACGCCCGCCGCATGGTCTTGGACAGCCGCGCCCTGCGTCGCGAACTGTCGGATGGTGGCCAGTTGATGAAGAAACTGATCGGTGCGTCACCGGTCATGGAGCGCCTCAAAGAGGACATTCTTGATCTGGGGCAGGCCGATGGTCATGTCCTGATTGAGGGGGAAACCGGCACAGGCAAAACGCTGGTTGCACATGCCTTGCATGCCGTTGGTGCCCGCGCGGGTAAGAAATTCGTGCTGATCTCCTGCTCGGCAATGGAAGAGGATGCTTTGATGAAGCGCCTTTTCGGCCCGATGCATCCTGAAGATACGCAGCTTCCGGCCGTGGAAGAGGCACGAGGCGGCACATTGGTGCTGGAAGACGTGGAACGTCTTTCCGAGGCGGCGCAGGCCAAGTTGCTGACTTTCATCAATGACGAGGGCACGCCACCCGAAACCCGTGTCGTGGCGATTTCCAACATGCAGGAACAGGACCGCACCTGCGAGGACGCCCTGCGTGCTGATCTTTTCTACCGTCTGGCCAGCTTGCGCATCACGGTACCGCCGCTGCGTCAGCGCGGCGAGGATATCCTGACGCTCTTTACCCGCTTTTCTGATGCGTTTGCCGATGACTACGGCTGTGAAGCGCCGCAGGTCAGTGCACAGGAGGCCGCGCAGCTTCTGCAAGCCCCATGGCCCGGCAACGTGCGCCAGCTGATCAACATCGCCGAGCGAGCGGTTCTGCAATCGCGCCGTGGTTCGGGCACCATCGCGTCGCTTCTGATGTCCGACCATCAGGACATGCAGCCGGTGATGACCACCGAGGGCAAACCGTTGAAAGAATATGTCGAAGCCTTCGAACGGATGCTGATCGACAACACGATGCGCCGGCACAAAGGCTCGATCGCGTCGGTTATGGAAGAGCTTTGCCTGCCGCGCCGGACCCTCAACGAGAAAATGGCCAAATACGGGCTACAGCGGTCGGACTATCTGTAAACCGTATTGAAAATCATAAGCCTGAATGCGTGGGGCGGTCAGCTTTATGATCCGTTGGACGCGTGGGTATCTGACACCAATCCAGACGTGTTGTGTCTGCAGGAAGTGACCCGCGCGCCGGTGCCAAGCCCGGCGTGGCTGCATTACAGGGATCCGTATCGGCAGCTTGAGCAGCGTTCGGATCTTTTCGGCGACATCTCGCTCCTGTTGCCGGATCATCAATCATTCTTCGCCGCCGCAACACGGGGCACGCTGTTTCGCGACGACGCGACGGGGTTTCCTTCGGAACACGGGCTGGGTCTGTGGGTGCGCCGTGACTTGGCGGTGACGCATATTGTGCATGATTTCATATATGGCGGTTACCGTCATGATGGCTGGGGTCCTGAACCTGTGCCACGAACCATGCAAGTGGTGCGCGTGGCGGACCCAAGCACCGGTCAAGCCGTGACCATCGGCCATCTACACGGTCTGCGCGATCCCGTCGGTAAGGGAGACACGCCAACGCGTATGGATCAGGCCGATAGAATTATCAAAATTCTTCAAAGCGTTTGGAGGCAAAGCTCGTCCTGCGTTCTTGCCGGCGACTTCAACTTGAATCCTGATAGTGCCTGTTTCACTGCCTTGTCCGGGTTAGGTCTGACGAACATGATTGCACGGCATCATGTTACCGATACCCGAACCAGCTTTTACCAAAAAGAACCGCGTTTTGCCGACTACATGCTTGTCTCGTCCGACTTGGAAAATGCGCAGTTTGATGTACCGGCAAGTCCGGAGGTGTCGGATCATCGGCCATTGATCTTGACGCTGTGATGCACGCCTGTGACGGTGACATGTCGGCTATTCGCCCCAAGGTTGAACGGTTGGGACGATTGGCCATTGTCATTCCCCTTCACATGACCTTAATTAGGGATGACGGTCCGGCGTAACCGGACCTGACGTGAGTTTCGCTGTTTCATGCCCCGGCAATGCGGGCATTGAGACAACCGATTGGGCCCAATGCGGCCATGAGACGCCAGCACACCCCAACGCGGTGATGCGGCATATAAATGAGGGTTCGGGCCGAGGTCCAATACCCTGGAGAAGAACCGCGATGACGCGCGTGCGCATTGACAGAATGCCAAGACAGGCCCGATCCGATCGGCCCTGCCGCATGTCACAAATCGCTCAAATCAGACACGACAGACGGATACTGGCCCCCCCGGGGGCACGGTCCCGTTCCTCGTGCAACGGACGTACATGCCAAAGAAAATGCTTATCGATGCCACCCACGCGGAAGAGACCCGCGTCGTGGTGGTCGACGGAAACAAGGTTGAGGAATTTGACTTTGAATCCGAAAACAAACGCCAGCTTGCTGGCAACATTTATCTCGCCAAGGTAACCCGGGTCGAACCGTCGCTTCAGGCGGCATTTGTGGACTATGGCGGCAATCGCCATGGCTTCCTTGCGTTCTCGGAAATTCATCCCGATTACTATCAGATTCCGGTCGCAGATCGCGAAGCGCTTCTGGAAGAGGAACGCGCCTATGCCGAGGCCCAGAAGGCCCGGGACGAGGAAGAAGAGAAGCCCAAACGCTCGCGCCGCCGTCGCTCTCGTGCGGCAAAGACCGAGTCAGAGACCGAGGACGCCGTGACCACCGCCGAGGTGTCGGGCGAAGTGTCCGGGATGGAAACCATCGACCTCGAAGAAGGGTCAGAGGATGCCGTCGATCCTGACAGCGATGAAGGCCTGTCGCCGATGGAAACCGTCGCTGAAACGCCGGTTGATACCCCAGCGGACGATGATACGGAAACCGAAGCTTCCGACGACGCTGCAGATACCGAAAAAGACGACGACGATACCCGCTCGGATGCGGCCGCCAAGGACGATTCCATCGAATCCGTGGCCGATGAGGACGACGCCGAGGATATTCGCCCGGCGCGAAAGCCGCGCCCGCGCCGCTACAAGATTCAGGAAGTCATCAAGGTACGCCAGATCCTTCTGGTGCAGGTCGTCAAAGAGGAGCGCGGCAACAAAGGCGCGGCGCTGACCACCTATCTCAGCCTGGCTGGCCGTTACTGCGTTCTAATGCCCAACACGGCGCGTGGCGGCGGCATCAGCCGCAAGATCACCAATGCCGCCGACCGCAAGAAACTTAAAGAGATTGCAAGCGAGATCGACGTGCCGCAGGGCGCTGGCCTGATCGTGCGTACAGCCGGTGCCAAGCGCACCAAGTCCGAGATCAAGCGCGATTACGAATACCTGCAACGCATGTGGGAGCAAATCCGCGAACTCACTTTGAAATCCATCGCGCCGGCAAAGATCTACGAAGAGGGTGACCTGATCAAACGCTCGATCCGCGACCTCTACAACCGCGAGATCGACGAGGTGCTTGTCGAGGGAGAGCGTGGCTATCGCATCGCCAAGGACTTCATGAAAATGATCATGCCGTCCCACGCCAAGAACGTGAAGCAATACACCGATCCGCTGCCACTTCTGGCGCGCTATCAGGTGGAAAGCTATCTCAGTTCGATGTTCAACCCGACGGTACAGCTGAAGTCGGGTGGTTACATCGTCATCGGTGTGACCGAGGCGTTGGTGGCCATCGACGTGAACTCGGGTCGGGCCACCAAGGAAGGCTCGATCGAGGAAACCGCGCTCAAGACCAACCTTGAGGCCGCCGAAGAGGTGGCCCGTCAGTTGCGCTTGCGCGACCTGGCCGGTCTCATCGTGATCGACTTCATCGACATGGACGAGCGGCGCAACAATGCCGCGGTCGAGAAACGCATGAAGGACAAGCTCAAGACGGACCGTGCGCGCATCCAGGTGGGCCGTATCTCGGGCTTTGGCTTGATGGAAATGTCGCGCCAGCGTCTGCGCCCCGGCATGATCGAGGCCACGACGCAGCCGTGCCCAAGCTGTCACGGCACGGGTCTTATCCGGTCGGATGACAATCTTGCGCTGTCGATCCTGCGCCAGATCGAAGAAGAAGGCGTGCGCCGTCGTTCGCGCGAGGTTCTGGTCAAGGCACCCGTGGGCATCGGCAACTTCCTGATGAACCAAAAACGCGAACACGTGGCCCAGATCGAGGCTCGATATGGCCTGTCGGTGCGGATCGAAGGCGATCCTGGCCTGATCAGCCCCGATTTCTCGATCGAGAAGTTCAAGACCGCCACTCGCGTCGTCCCGCAAGCCACCGAAGCCGTGGTGTCGGTGGACAGCTCCTTGATGGACGAGATCGACGCCGAGGACGAAGTTGTCGCAGAAGCGGCCCCCGCGCCCGAAAGTGACGACGAAGAACGGCCCAAGAAGAAACGCCGGCGTCGGCGCCGTCGCTCGCGCTCCAAAGGCGGATCGGGCGAGGATGCCCAGGGCACGGATGCGCAAACCGGTGAGCTTCAGACCAGCGAGGCTCAGACCGGCGATGCCAAAGCGGCGCCTGCTGAGGCAACAGCGGATGCGTCCGCTGAAGTACCCGCGGCTGAACCGGAAGAGACACCAGAGGCGACGGCCGAGGAAAAGCCCAAACGCACCCGCACCCGTCGGTCACGCAAGAAGAAGGACGATACCGCGACCAAGGCGGATGATGCCGAGACGGTTGATGCCGCAGCGCCTGAGCCTGAGCCCGAGCCGGAACCAGAGGCGCCCAAGGCTGCGGAAAAGCCCAAGCGCAAGCCACGCACGCGAAAGAAAAAGGAAGACCCGGCCCCCGAAGTCGCAGCCGAGGCCGCACCGGAGACGAAGGCCGAAAAAGCACCCGAAGCCAAAGCCGAGCCAGAGCCTGCTCCCGCGCCGGACCCCGAACCCGTTGCCGCCCAGACCGCTGCGTCAGAGCCGGACGAGAGCAAGCCCAAGCGCAAAGGTTGGTGGTCGCTGGGTCGTTGAACTTACGCCCAAGGTGCCGGTTAACCGGCACCTTGGGAAACCTCTCCGGTGCTTGTTGGCTTTAAGCCCAAAGCGGCGCATGCTGCGCCAACGACGAATGGCCTTTCTGGTGCGTTCGACACCACCAGAGTTTCAAGATATTCAGTCCGAATGCTGGTCGAAGAAAGTATCTTGAAAGAGTATCGGGACACCGACGGCCTGTGTCGTTTGAAACCAGAGAACCTCCGTCGATACCGACATACGGATTATCCGAAGCTGCTGGAGGCGCTTGCCGAATCGGCAAGCCGACCAAACTTGATGCGGGATGGCCGTCTCAAGACAGTGTTCACTTGGACCTATTTCGACGAGCTATCAGACAATGCCGATCAAGGCGTCGTCGCAATGCTTGCGTTCACGGACGTTGTGCCGTTGCTTCCTGTCACGAGGGATTGGATGGCGTTCCAACACCAAGGTGGCGGACACGCGTGTCAGCAAATCACTGTCATTGCCACGGTGATTGACCCCAAGCCGGCAATCAAATTGGCACTCACAGAAATTGCGCGCAGTAACTACCACGCTCTCGACGGCTGGTTCGAAGGCCCAGAAACCGATCCCGCGACAACACAAAGATACATAGCGGACATTGAGAATCTTGGCCTTACCTGTAGCGATCAGGCGCGCGGTGAGCTGTGTGAAAGCGTCTACCCCGTGGACGCAACGCCAAGGTCCATGAAAGTCTGTTTCGAGGACATTGAAGACTTGATCTATCTTACGGAAGACGAGCGTGCCAAACCGCTGATCTTGTTCTTGTCGTCAAATTCGGACTGACCCTTCCACAACGCGCGGCTAAGGCAAGTCTTTCGCCGCCGCCAACTGTTTCTGGTCGGGAAAGGCAGCTTCGTCCGCGGATGGTTCACCTTACAACCGCAGCGACCTCAACTCTTGCGCACGCGAAACACCATCACTGCGCCGTCCTGCGCCACTTCAACAAGCTCATGCCCGGCTTCGGCGCAATAGTGCGGCACGTCGACGACCGCCGCCGGGTCATCTGCCATCAGTTCGATGATCTGTCCCGATTTCAGCGGCTTGATCCGCTTGCGCAGTTTCAGCACGGGCAGGGGGCACAAAAGCCCCAAGGCATCGATGGTTTCGGTTTGGGTCATACCCTCCGACGTAATCCGCCTGTTACAAACTGTCCACACAGATGTGACCGCGCGTCACGTGACGGGCCCCTGGATTTCCAATAGACGGGAAGACATGTTCGGAATCGACCTCATCGACGCGACCTTGATCCCTGCGATGGCCATCGCCCTGGCCGCCGGGGTGTTCTCGTTTCTCAGTCCGTGCGTCTTGCCCATTGTGCCGCCGTATCTGGCGTATATGAGTGGCGTCACCGTCACCGAACTCAATGAACGTAGCGAAAACCGCAGCAAAGCCGTCCTGCCGGCGCTGTTCTTCGTGCTTGGCCTTTCTACGGTTTTCCTGTTCCTCGGTTTCGCGGCCTCGGCGATGGGGCGTGCTTTCTTGCAATATCAAGGGTATTTCAACGCCATAGCGGGCATTGTCGTGATGATTTTCGGTGCGCATTTTGTGGGCGTGTTCCGCATCGGGATCCTGGACCGAGAGGCGCGGCTGGACGTAGGCGATCGCGGCGGCTCATCCTTTGGGGCCTATATCCTTGGACTCGCCTTCGCTTTTGGCTGGACGCCCTGCATCGGCCCGCAACTGGGTGCGATCCTGTCGATCGCCGCCTCTGAGGCATCGGTCACCAAGGGCACCTTCCTTCTGGGCATATACGCCGCAGGTTTGGGTATCCCCTTTCTGCTGGTGGCGATCTTCCTGCCCAAGCTTACGGGTTTCATGGATTGGATGAAGCGCCATATGGACCGGATCGAGAAGATCATGGGGCTTTTGTTGTGGACAATCGGTCTGTTGATGCTCACGGGTGGCTTTGCGGCCTTCTCGTACTGGCTGTTGGAAATGTTCCCCGCATTGGCCCTTGTTGGGTAGGGACTTACTCTTGCCGCAAAGCTGCGCTAGGCTTTGCGGCGCAAGAGGCCTGACAAAAGACCGTTGATGAGCAGCCAACCGAAGCCCCACATCGCCCGCAGGCGCGTGTTCTATATTCCGGGGTACGATCCCATCCATCCCCGCCGCTACCGCGAGCTTTACCGCAAAGAGGGGGCCGAGCAGGCACAGATTTCGGGCTACACGCTCGACCTGAAGGGTCGCCAAGGCACCGGTCGCTATGGCTGGCATGTCAACGCCAAGATTGACGGGTGTGAAACACAGACCGATTTCGACGTGCTGGTGTGGTCCGATATCGTTCGCGAAAGCATGGAGCGTGGTATTGTCGGCACTTACATTCAGCTCGTGCGCACGGCATGGACCTATATTGCCTCTGGCGCGCTCTTTCGGCTGATGCGGCTGCGCAAGGGGCCGGTGATTGCGGCACTTTATCCGGTGGTCTTCCTGCTGGTGCAGCTCTTGATCTCTTTCGTCGCGGGCGCTTTTGTTCTTTGGGCCGGCAAGGTCCTGTTGAGCCCGGTTCTTGGCCTTTTTGGCGAGGTTATCGCGGCGGTTGTCGGGATCGGCCTCTTCATGGGCTTGCTGCGCTGGTTCAAGCAAAAGGATGGAAAGTTTTTCGCCTACTACCTGATGCATGACTACGCCCATTCGGCCCAGTCCAACGGGGCCAACCCGCCCCAGCTTGAGGCGCGCATGGCCGAATTTACCGCAGAGATTGCCGCGGCCCTGAGCGACGATGTAGATGAAGTGCTGGTGGTCGGCCATTCGTCGGGCGCGCATCTGGGCGTCTCGATCCTGTCGGATCTGATCCGCACGGGCAAGGCACCGGCCGGCGGGCCGACGCTGTCTTTCCTGTCGTTGGGCCAGGTGGTTCCGATGGTGTCCTTCCTGCGTGACGCGGACCGCCTGCGCGCCGATCTGCATTACCTGTCTACCCGGGACGAGCTGACATGGATCGACGTGACCGCCCCCGGCGATGGCTGTGCCTTTGCGCTGTGTGACCCCGTGGCGGTTTCGGGCGTAGCGCCGAAGGGTCAACGCTGGCCGCTTATCCTATCCGCCGCCTTTACCAAGACCCTAAGCCCCGAACGCTGGAAGGCGTTGCGCTGGCGCTTTTTCCGGCTGCATTTCCAGTATCTGTGTGCCTTTGACCGACCCGGCGACTATGACTATTTCCAGATCACCGCCGGGCCCATGACGTTGGCCGAGCGGTATGAGGGTCGTCAGCCGTCCCCCAGCCGGATCACGCGCGCCGCCTCGCGGTTTACGAGTATGGCGGCATGACTTTGCCGCCGAAACCACCTGCACGGGAAGGGCGCGTGTCGCTTTGGCGCTACATGAAGCTCTTTCGGCAGGACATCCTGTCGGCGCAGCCCGCGCGGCTTTATCGTGCCTGGATGGCCGAATTTCGCACACCGTTCTTTCGGTCTTACCTGTGCAATCAACCCGATCTTGTGAATCTCATCCTCAAGGAACGACCCGATGATTTTCCCAAATCAGACCGGGTACGAGAAGGTCTGACACCGCTGCTCGGCAATTCGGTTTTCGTGACCAACGGGGAAATCTGGAAGCGGCAGCGCCGCATCATAGACCCGGCTTTCGAAGGCGGGCGCCTGCGTGATACTTTTCCCGCCATGCTTGCGGCCGGGCAGGGGGCCGTTGCTCGGTTGGCAGAGTACGCCAATGGCGAGCCTTTGGAAATCGAAGCGCAGACCAGTCATGCCGCGGCCGACGTGATTTTCCGCACGCTTTTTTCGATCCCGATCGAAGACACGCTTGCAACCCGCGTCTTCAATGAATTCCGCGCGCACCAACGCACACAACCGATGCTGAACCTTGCGGCGTTCTTGCCCCTGCCGCGCTGGTTTCCCCGCTTTCACAAATCCAGAACGCGACAGACAGCGGCAGTGATCCGAAAGTTGATCACCCAGTTGACGGCGGGCCGCATGGCCGAGATCGAAGCCGGCACCGCCCCTGATGATCTGGCCACCAAGATCATGACGACGACGGACCCGGAAACCGGCGACCGCTTCGATACAGGCGAGATGGTCGATCAAGTGGCAATCTTCTTTCTGGCTGGGCACGAAACCAGTGCTTCTGCGCTGGCCTGGGCACTGTATCTTTTGGCGATGTATCCTGACTGGCAAGATCGTCTGGCCGAAGAAGTGCGCCAGGTGCCAGGGCATGAACTTGGATTTTCGGACATGGGGCGATTGCGGCTCTCGCGCGATGTCTTCCGTGAAACCCTTCGCCTTTATCCCCCGGTACCCATGATGGTCCGCGAGGCGGCGTGCCCGGAACACTTTCGTAATCGCGATGTGGCCAGCGGCAGCCAGATCGTGCTCAGCCCGTGGCACCAACACCGGCATGAACGCCTGTGGGACCGGCCGGACGAGTTTGATCCCGACCGCTTTGGCACTGAGAATGGCAAGCAGTGCCTGCGCGAGGCCTATATGCCGTTTTCAGCGGGTCAGCGGGTTTGCACTGGCGCAGGGTTCGCCATGATCGAAGGACCGCTATTACTGTCGATGCTGGTGCGTGCCTACAGGTTCGAGTTGGTGGCAGACCGGCCCGCCATGCCGGTGGCCCATCTGACCGTACGGGGAAAGGATGGCATCTGGCTTCGGGTCACGTCGCGAACCTGACCAACAAATCTTTTCTCAAAAGATTTGCCAAAAGCTTTGTGAAAGCTTTTGACCCTCAACACAGGATGCGGACGCGGTCATTGTTGCAGAAAATCACAATCTGTCCCGCGTTTTCGACCGCGTGGTAGCCGCGTCTTTGCAGTTCGCGCTGAAACCTGTTTCGTCCAATGATCTGTTCGACATCCTTAACGCTGCGACGTACAACACCACCCTCACGCGCGGCTTTGACGTCGAAGATCTTTTGCATCCACACATCGGCGGGAAGAAGAAAACGTAGTTCTGACATACGCTGAAACTGCGCGATTCTTGGTTTAAATCAGGTTAAAATCCCCTTGCCCTCAGGGCATTTCATTCCGGTCTCGGTAGTGACGCAGCACAAACAGTCTGATTGCCGAGGCCAGCCCAAGCTCAACGCCACGCTTGGCATCGATTTCTGCCGCCAGGGCATTGATCGGCTTGCCCGTGTCCGCTGCGATGTCGCGAAACGCCTGCCAGAACTCGTCTTCCAGGGACACGCTGGTGCGATGCCCGTGAATGGTCAGGGATCGTTTGACAGGTCGCGCGCTCATTCGTCCCTTTTGTGCTGGTTGAGAATGTCGCGTGCCTTTTTCGCCCGCGCTTCGTCCAGTTCACGCTCGGTCTTGGTTCGTCCAAATTTCACCGCGTTCTCATCGGCTTGCGCGCGTTTCTTGACGCGTTCCTTGGCTTTGCGAAACTGGTTAAGATTGACAGGTTGGCTCATGCGTCTTTTGGCCCGATCATGTCTTCGGGTCGCACAACGCGGTCGAATGTCTCCTCGTCGACAAAACCAAGCGCAACCGCCTCTTGCTTCAATGTCGTCCCGTTCTTGTGCGCCGTCTTCGCCACTTTCGTGGCGTTGTCGTAACCGATGGTCGGGGCCAAGGCCGTCACCAGCATCAGGCTTTCCTTCATCAGCGTGTCGATGCGTGGTGCGTTCGCTTCGATCCCCAGCAACATCCGCTCGGTAAAGCTGTCTGCTGCGTCCCCCAGAAGCTGTATGGACTGCAAAAGGTTGTAAGACATCATCGGGTTATAGACGTTGAGCTCGAAATGCCCCTGGGAGCCTGCAAATTTCATCGCCGCATCATTGCCCATCACATGTGCGGCCACCTGGGTGAGCGCCTCGGCCTGGGTGGGGTTCACTTTGCCGGGCATGATGGAACTGCCGGGTTCATTTTCAGGCAGGATCAACTCGCCCAAACCCGAGCGTGGGCCGGACCCCAGAAAGCGGATGTCGTTCGCGATTTTGTAGCAACTCCCCGCCACCGTGGCCAAGGCACCGGACATGAAGACCATCGCGTCATGCGCTGCCAGTGCTTCGAACTTGTTGGGCGCGGTCACGAAAGGCAGGCCGGTGATCTTGGCCATGTTGGCGGCCACGGCTTCGCCCCAGCCTTTGCGCGTGTTCAGCCCGGTCCCCACCGCCGTGCCGCCCTGTGCAAGCTCGTAAATGCCGGGCAAGCAGGCGTTGATCCGCGCAATCCCTTGCCGCACCTGGTGGGCATAGCCCGAGAACTCCTGCCCCAGCGTGAGAGGGGTCGCATCCTGCGTGTGGGTTCGACCTATCTTGATGATGTCTTTGAATTCGACAGACTTCTGTTCCAGCCCAGCCAGAAGCTTTTCCAGGCCTGGCAACAGGACGTCGCGCACGCTCATCGCCGTGGCGATATGCATCGCAGTGGGGAACGTATCGTTGGACGACTGTCCCATGTTGCAGTGGTCATTGGGGTGCACCGGGTCCTTGGATCCGATCTCGCCGCCGAGGATCTCGATCGCGCGGTTCGCAATCACCTCGTTGGCGTTCATGTTGGATTGGGTGCCGGACCCGGTTTGCCACACCACCAGAGGGAAGTGGTCATCCAGCGTGCCGTTCACCACTTCGCTGGCGGCCTGGACAATCGCATCGGCCAGTTTGGCGTCCAGTACGCCCGCGTCCTTGTTGGCCATGGCGCAGGCCTGCTTGATCACGCCAAGCGCGCGCACGATGGCAACAGGCTGCTTTTCCCATCCGATCGGAAAATTCATCAAGGATCGCTGCGTCTGTGCACCCCAGTATTTCTCGGTGGGCACCTCAAGCGGGCCGAAACTGTCGGATTCGGTGCGGGTGGCGGTCATGGCTGGCTCTCCTCTGGGCGCGGTTGGGCTGTCTTACCGCAACGGGCAGAAAGTTCAATATTGCATGCCGCAGCATACTGAATTTCACGTTGGGTGATTACTTGCGGAAACTGTCGAGGCTTACGACTTCGGCATCGCTGCCGGCATCCTCCTCGGCTTCGATGTCCGAGACATCGTCATCCCCTTTCGGCGGGGTGGGGTCATCATCTTCGTCATCTTCCTGCGATTCAAACCGCAAACCAAACTCAACCGATGGGTCCACAAAGGTTTGGATTGCGTCATAAGGAATGTACAGGCTTTCGGGGTTGTCGCCAAAATTCAAGGTTACGGCGAACCCGTCTTCCTTGACTTCAAGGTTGTCGAACCAGTGCTGCATGACAACGGTCATTTCGGTCGGATAGCGTTCCTTTAGCCAATCCGCGAGGAGCGCGTCAGGATGCGTTGTCTCGAACGTGATGAAGAAATGATGTGCGCCGGGCAACCCGTTGTCGCGGACATCGATTAAAACTTCCTGGATCAGGCCGCGCATGGCCCTGTGCATCAGTTTTCCGTAATCGATTGAGCGCGTCATGGCTGGCCCTACACCTGTTTGAGTTCAGCATAAGGGATTCGGGACAAAACGAAAGACCTCAGGGCCCTCGGGCTAAAGAACGAAATCCAACGCACCGGCGATTGCCGCCATCGCAGCCAGACCCGGCAACATTGGCGCGCGCATGCCCAAAAACAGCACCCCAGCGAGGCCGACGAGCGTGGCGTCACGCACCGAGAAGGCACTGACGTCAAGCAGGGGACCAAAAGCACCTTGCGGCACTGTCGTGAAGAGCACGTGCAGCGTAAACCATACTGCGAGGTTCAGGATGACACCGGCAACCGCGGCCGAGATGGCATCAAATGCGCCTTTCAGGCGTGGCCGGTTCAACAATGCCTCGACGTAAGGAGCGGCGGCGAAGATCCAAAGAAAACACGGGACGAACGTGACCCAAAGCGTCACAATCGCCGCTGCGACGGCAAGACCAGGGCCGCCATGCAAAAAGCCCGCGATGAATGCTGCAAATTCCGTCACGAGGATCAGCGGTCCAGGCGTGGTTTCGGCCAAGCCCAATGCGTCGATCATCTGGTCCGTCGTCAGCCAGCCATAGGACTGCACGATTTCCTGAGTCATGTAGGCCAGAACAGCGTAGGCCCCGCCGAACGTCACGACGGCCAGCTTGGAAAAAAAGAGCCCCATTTCGAAAAGCAATTCGGCATTCAGGACCCAGAGCAGCACCATTGGCGCGGCCCAGATCGCAGCCCAGATAAGAACGGTCCGTACTGTTATGGAATGAGAAATTCCCTGTTTTATCTCGGTGTTCTCGGAATCTGTCGCAGTCGGAGCGCGCGAAAGTCCAATCAGGGCCGCCACGGCAATGATGATCGGGAATGGTACCGAGAAAAAGAAGATCGCCGCGAATGCCGCCAAGGCCAGAAAGCGCGGAAACCACCCGGTAAGCGCACGTTTGCTAAGCTTGAAGAGAGCTTGGAAAACGATGATCACCACCGCCGCCTTGATCCCGGCGAACAGTACTTGCACCAGCGGAAGCTGTCCGAAGTAGGCATATCCAAAGGCAAGGGCGAGGATCACCGCCGCCCCCGGCAACACGAACAAAAAGCCAGCCAACAGTCCGCCTGCGACACCGCGCAACCGCCATCCGGCATACGTGGCCAGTTGCATCGCTTCGGGTCCAGGCAAGAGCATGCAGAAGGACAAAGCCTGCAAAAACTGTCTTTCGCTCAACCATTCGTGCCGGTCGACCAACTCCGTCTGCATCAGGGAAATCTGTGCCGCCGGGCCGCCAAAGGACAAAAGGCCGATCCGTCCGAAGACAGCGAAGAGATCGTGATAGGAAACACGCATGGTCTATCCTTGGGCCGCAGGCCAGTTATGTCCTTCGTCATAGCCGTCGCGGGCCCATCGGTACAGCGCATCATACAGCACCATCCCGGCG
>JBCBTE010000052.1:0-18329 GCA_039818805.1 Pseudomonadota bacterium | reverse complement strand
GTTGGCCTTTTTGACGAGAATGCCCCGGCCGGTGCGAGTCAGGTGGGTTTGCGCCCCGAGAACATCCGGCAAGGTGACGGCAAGGATGCCACCGTTTTACGCGTGGAACACTTGGGCGATCAGACACGCCTGCATCTGAAACTGATGGATCACGATGTAACAACCCTGACTGACCCGCATACGACCCTAGCACCGGGCCAGACGATACAGATCGCGGCACAAAATCCGCTTTTCTTTGACGCTGCCGGCGCACGGATCACTTGAGAAAGGACCCAGACATGGCACAGTTTGTGAACGCAAAGGACGATCTGGTGAAAGAGGCCATAGACGGCCTTCTGGCCTGTTCTGGTGGAACGCTTTCACGCCTCGACGGCTATCCTCACATCAAGGTGGTGTATCGGACTGACTGGGACAAGTCGCGCGTGGCGCTGATTTCTGGCGGAGGGTCAGGACATGAGCCTGCACATGCCGGATTCGTGGGACCGGGAATGCTGACGGCAGCCGTGTGCGGTGAGGTTTTCGCCTCGCCATCCATGGAGGCTGTTCTGGCAGGAATACTTGCGGTCACTGGTGAAGCGGGCTGCCTTTTGATCGTGAAGAATTACACTGGCGACCGTCTTAACTTTGGGCTTGCCGTGGAACGGGCGCGCGCGCTTGGGCGCAAGGTTGAAATGGTCGTGGTCGATGACGATATCGCGCTTCCTGATCTGCCGCAGCCGCGCGGTGTCGCAGGCACGCTCTTTGTCCACAAGATCGCAGGAGCACTTGCCGAAGCCGGCAAGCCGCTGGAAGAAGTTGCCGCTGCGGCGCGCCGGATTATTGGGAACGTCGCCTCGATCGGCACCAGTCTCGATACCTGCACCGTACCGGGCTCTCCTAAGGAAAACCGGATACCCGAGGGCAAGGCCGAACTTGGTTTGGGGATCCATGGCGAACCCGGCGTAGAGCAAGTTGATTTTTCGGACGCGAAAGATGCGATGTCACTTGTTTTGGACAAACTGGGCACGCAGGCCGTCAGCGGTCCATGTGTAGCGTTGCTGAACAATCTGGGTTCTACCACTCCGCTGGAAATGTCGGTGCTGTCTCATGCATTGGCGGGGTCCGGTGTCGCCACGCATATCATTGGTCCGGCCCCTATGATGACTTCGCTGGATATGCACGGCTTTTCGGTATCTCTTTTGCCCGTGGCGGACGCAGAACTAGCCGCTTTGGAAGAACCGGTTCCGCTTGCAGCATGGCCCGGCGTCAATACGCTATCATCTGCGAAAGTGACCACGTTGCCAGACGGATTGACACCGATCGAGCCAATCCCGTCTTCGAACGAGCGTACGCGTGCGACTATTGAGCATGTCGCAGATCTTTTAATGAGCGCAGAGGTTGCGCTGAATGAATTGGATGCGAAGTCCGGTGATGGCGACACGGGCAGCACGCTGGCCACTGCTGCGCGCGCGTTGAAAGACAGCCTGGATCGCATGCCACTTGCCGATCTGACGCAGTTGTTCCCTGCTCTGGGCAATGAACTTAGCCAAACTATGGGCGGCTCCTCTGGTGTGATTCTGGCGATCTATTTCAATGCGGCGGGTGATGCGTGTGCCAATGGTGCGACGGTTGAGCGTGCACTGCGCGAGGGGTTACAACGGGTAAGCGACGTAGGCGGGGCACATGTTGGTGACCGAACGATGATCGACGCACTGTCGCCCGCATTGGACGCGCTTTCAGATGGGTTGGCGGCCGCCGCAACAGCTGCACGATCGGGCGCCGACGCCACAGCAGGGATTCACAGAGCCAAGGCCGGGCGCGCGGCCTATGTGCCATCTGAAAATCTGAAGGGCCACAATGACCCCGGCGCCGAGGCGGTGGCGATGGTCTTCGAAGGGCTGGCCCGTTCTTTAGAAAGGTGACGCGATTTGAGTGCCCCTAAGGTCAAATTGCAGCATAAGCCAACGGTCAATGATATTGCCCGTGTCGCAGGTGTTTCTCTAGCGACCGTTGATCGTGTTCTGAACATGCGGCCAGGTGTTCGTCGGGTGACGATCGAAAAAGTGAACACGGCAATTGAAGAGTTGGGCTATGTCCGAGATACGGCCGCGGCCAACCTGGCAAGACAAAGGTTTTACCGGCTGCTGTTCATTTTGCCCGACAACATGAACGAATTCGTTTTGGCGTTGGAACAAGAGATTGCCGAGCAATCGGGAAAACTGCTTCATCAACGAACCACACTCGACGCTGTTTCAGTGCCGCCATTCGACCCCCAAGCGATCGTTGACACGCTTGATCTTGTCAGTCCGGACACAACGGACGGTGTCGCCGTGTTCGGACCGGAAACTCCGGCAGTTCGTGACGCCGTGAAGCGCGCGCGCGCAAGGGGCATAGCTGTCGTTGCCTTCGTGTCAGATCTTCCCAGTTCGGAACGGCACCACTTTATCGGTATCGATAATGTTGCCGCTGGGCGTACTGCGGCCAGTTTGATGGGGCGCTTTGTACGCGGACCCGGACGTATTCTTGTCATCACGGGCTCTCGCCTTGCGCGCGACCACCTGGAGCGGCGCACAGGGTTCGATGCAGTGATGAATACGGATTTTCCTGATCTGGACGTCGTCGCATCGATCGAGGGGCGCGACGACCCTGACTTGATATTGCAAATGTTGCCCGATGTCTTTGCTGCATATCCGGATATCCGAGGGATCTATTCGTCGGCGGCTGGTAATCCTGGGCTTATACGATTTCTGGAGTCGACTGGCCCGCATGAGGATTTGGTTGTTATTGCGCACGAGCTTACGCCGACGTCGCGCGATGCCCTTGGCAACGGTATTTTTGATGCAATCATTTCTCAGGATACCGGCCACCTGGTGCGGTCGGCGGTTCGGTTGCTGAAGGCGACCGCGGACCAAGTGCCTTTTGATCAGACGCAAGAGCGCATTCGCATCGACATTTATCTGCGAGAGAACATGCCGGGCGCTTAGCCAAAAACGGAGGACTAACACATGAAAACGATCAAGGGACCAGCTTTGTTCTTGGCGCAGTTCGCAGGGGACGACACGCCATTTGACTCTTGGGACGCGATCACAAAATGGGCTGCAGACTGTGGGTATCGCGGTGTACAAGTGCCCAGTTGGGATGGGCGGCTGTTCGATCTAGGCGCCGCGGCTGACAGCAAGGATTATTGCGACGAATTCAAAGGCCAAGCCGAGGCGAACGGTGTCGAGGTGACTGAATTGTCGACCCATTTACAGGGACAGTTGGTGGCCGTTCATCCGGCATATGACACTGCTTTCGACGGGTTTGCGGATCCATCTGTGCGAGGTGATCCGAAAGCAAGACAAGAATGGGCTGTGGAGCAAGTAAAAAAAGCCATCTCTGCGTCCAGAAACATGGGGATAGGCGCGCACGCCACGTTCTCGGGCGCCTTGGCGTGGCCCTATGTTTACCCGTGGCCGCAACGGCCCGCTGGGTTGATCGAGACCGCCTTTGACGAATTGGCCGCACGGTGGCGGCCGATCCTGGACCATGCCGAGGAAAACGGGGTCGACATCTGTTATGAAATCCACCCGGGTGAGGATTTACACGACGGCGTCACGTTCGAGATGTTCTTAGAGCGTGTGGACAATCACACGCGCTGCAACATGCTCTACGATCCAAGCCATTATGTTCTGCAATGCCTTGATTACATTGATAATATTGACATCTACAAGGACCGCATCAAGATGTTTCATGTTAAAGATGCCGAATTTAACCCGACGGGTCGACAAGGGGTGTATTCGGGGTACCAGTCTTGGGTCGACCGCGCCGGTCGCTTCCGCTCCCTGGGGGATGGGCAAGTCGATTTTTCTGCGGTGTTTTCGAAGATGGCGGCGAACGATTTCGATGGCTGGGCGGTCGTCGAATGGGAATGCTGTTTGAAACATCCCGAAGATGGGGCCCGCGAAGGGGCGCAGTTTGTTTCAGATCACATCATCCGCGTCACGGAACGCGCGTTTGACGACTTTGCCGACGGCGGCACTGACAAGGCCGCGAACCGCAAGATGATGGGGATTTCATAATGGACCGGATCAGGCTTGGTATGGTCGGTGGCGGAAACGATGCCTTTATCGGTGCTGTTCACCGTATCGCGTCACGCATTGATGACCATTATGAGCTGGTTGCGGGCGCCCTCAGTTCAACGCCCGAGAAATCGCGCGCCAGTGGGGAAGCTTTGGGGGTGCCGCGTATCTACGATGACTTCAAACAGATGGCGATGCGCGAAGCCCGTCGAAAAGACGGGATCGAGGCGGTTTCTATCGTCACGCCAAACCACGTCCATTTCGCGGCAGCGCGGGAATTCCTAAAGCGCGGTATCCATGTGATTTGCGACAAACCCCTCACGTCAACTCTGTCTGATGCAAAGAAACTTGTGAAAGCGACAGAAGAGTCAGACGCGCTTTTCGTGCTGACACACAACTACACCGGTTATCCGATGGTGCGTCAGGCACGTGATATGGTGGCGCAAGGCGATTTGGGGGCGATCCGGGTGGTTCAAGTTGAGTATCCGCAGGACTGGCTGACGGTCGAACAGGATTTCAAACAGGCCAATTGGCGCACCGATCCCAAGCAATCTGGTGCGGGCGGATCGACCGGCGATATCGGCACGCACGCGTTCAATCTGGCCTGTTTTGTTACCGGGTTAGAGCTTGAAAGCCTGAGCGCGGATATCCAGGCCTTTGTTCCCGGCCGACAGGTTGATGACAATGCGCACGTGATGCTGCGTTTTAACGGGGGCGCACGGGGCATGCTGTGGTCCAGTCAGGTCGCACCGGGCAACGAAAATGCGCTGCGCATCCGTGTATACGGTGAAAGCGGTGGACTGGAATGGGCGCAAGAAGATCCGAACTATCTTTGGTTCACGCCTTTCGGAGAGCCCAAGCGACTGATCACGCGCAACGGCGCAGGCGCAGGCGACACAGCCGGCCGTGTCAGCCGAGTACCGCCCGGGCATCCCGAGGGGTACCTGGAGGGATTTGCCAACATATACACCGAGGCGGCGCATGCCATAAAGGCGGTAAGGGCAGGGCGGGCAGTGCCGGCTGACGTCCTTTTCCCGACGGTGATGGACGGGTTGAAAGGCGTTCAGTTCGTGTCCGCTTGTGTGAAATCCTCGGCGCGGAATGCCGCTTGGGTAAAGCTGGACCACTGATGTTTCTCGGCCTCGACATCGGCACGTCGGGCGTCAAGGCGCTTTTGATTGGTGACGACCAATCCGTGGTCGCCGATGCATATGCCGCGTTAGAGGTTTCGCGCCCAGCAACCGGGTGGTCGGAACAAGACCCAGCGGTTTGGCTGACAGCAGTCGAAGCGACGCTCACCTCATTGTCGACGAAAAACGATCTCTCTGGGGTAGACGGCATTGGTCTGTCTGGCCAAATGCATGGCGCGACCTTGTTGGACAAGGCCGATAACCCGCTGCGGCCCTGTATTCTTTGGAATGACACCCGGTCGCATGCTGAAGCAGCTACCCTTGACGCGAACCCTGAGTTTCGTGCCAAGACCGGTAATATCGTGTTTCCCGGGTTCACGGCGCCAAAATTGCTTTGGTGCCAAAAACACGAACCGGACGTCTATTCCCGTACAACGAAAGTCTTGTTGCCCAAGGATTACGTGCGACTCTGGCTGACCGGGCATCATGTGTCCGAGATGTCGGATGCTTCCGGTACCAGTTGGCTGAACACTGGCAGGCGTGACTGGGACGACGTGTTGCTGTCAGCAACCGGTCTGGGGCGCGAACATATGCCGGCCCTAGTCGAAGGTTGTGAAGTGTCGGCGGATCTGCGCCCGGAGATCGCAAGGCAATTCGGGTTGCGCTCCGGGATACCGGTGGCCGGCGGGGCAGGTGACAATGCAGCGTCCGCAATTGGCGTTGGTGTCGTTGACGTAGGGGACGCTTTTCTTTCGCTTGGCACATCTGGTGTTTTGTTTGCGGCAAGCGATGGTTATGCGCCAGACCCAGACACTGCGTTGCACACCTTCTGCCACGCCCTTCCACGGCGGTGGCACCAGATGGGCGTGATCCTCGCAGCGACAGATGCCGTTTCGTGGTTCGGACGCTTGGTCGGTCAAAGTGCGGCTGAGCTCACCAAGGCGCTGGGGTCGTTGCGCGCGCCGGAAAAGCCGCTCTTTCTTCCGTATTTGGGGGGTGAAAGAACGCCGCATAACGATGCGCATGTTCGCGGCGCCTTTATCGGGTTGGAACACGCGACCGACCGAGACGCGGCCACGCGCGCTGTGCTTGAAGGTGTGGCCTTTGCGTTTCGCGATTGTTTGGCGGCGATGAACGCTACGGGAACAGATGTGTCGAAGGTTGTCGCCGTTGGGGGCGGTGCGGCCTCGGATTATTGGCTGCAAGCCATCGCGACCACGCTGGATGTGCCGGTTGCCGTTCCGATCAAGGGTGACTTCGGCGCCGCTTTTGGAGCGGCTAGGCTTGCCATGATGGCAACAGGGCAGGGCGGTGTTGACTTGGTGCAACCGCCCAGAATTACCCATGTCGTCGAGCCGGATCGCGCACTTACTGCAGCTTTTGACGACGCACATCACCGCTATTCGGCAACCTACCGCGCCCTTAAGGAGCTATGATGACCGATTTTTTCCAAGGCATTCCCGCCATCCGCTATGAAGGCCCGAATAGCACGAACGAATTTGCCTATCGTCACTACAATCCGGACGAGATCATCATGGGCAAGCGGTTGGAGGATCACTTGCGCTTTTCAATTGCGTGGTGGCACAGCTTTGCTTGGCCCGGAGGCGATCCGTTCGGCGGTGAAACGTTCGAGCGCCCCTGGTTTGGCGACACGATGGATCTGGCCAAGATGAAAGCGGATGTCGCGTTCAACTTGTTTGCCATTTTGGGGCAACCGTTTTTCTGTTTTCACGACGCAGACATTCGCCCCGAGGGTGCAAGCTTTGCCGAAAGCGCACGCAATCTGGAAGAAATCGTGGACTACATCGGCGCGAAGATGGAAGATGGCGGCCCCGACCTTTTGTGGGGGACCGCGAACTTGTTTACCCATCGCCGGTTTATGGCGGGTGCAGCCACGAACCCCGATCCGGATGTGTTTGCCTATTCGGCGGCGACGGTCAAAACCTGCATGGACGCCACGCAAAAATTGGGCGGGCAAAACTACGTTCTTTGGGGTGGGCGCGAGGGATACGAAACTCTCCTCAACACCGATCTGAAAAGAGAACGAAACAACGCTGGTCGCTTTCTACAGATGGTCGTGGAATACAAGCACAAGATCGGGTTTGACGGCACAATCCTGGTTGAGCCCAAGCCGCAGGAACCGTCCAAGCACCAGTATGACTACGACGTCGCGACCGTCTACGGATTCTTGAAGGAGTTCGGTCTGGAAGGCGAAGTGAAAATGAACATCGAGCAGGGTCACGCAATTCTTGCCGGTCATTCTTTTGAGCACGAACTGTCCATGGCGATCAGCTTGGGCATTTTCGGATCAATCGACATGAACAGAAACGACTACCAATCGGGATGGGACACCGATCAATTTCCCAACAATGTGCCCGAGGTTGCGCTCGCCTACTACGAGATTCTCAAAGCAGGCGGTTTCTCGACAGGCGGAACAAACTTTGACGCAAAACTTCGCCGACAGTCACTTGATCCCGAAGATCTGGTGCTTGCTCATGTCGGTGCCATGGATGTGTGTGCCCAAGGTTTAAAGGCCGCCGCACGGCTCTTGGAAGACGGATCGCTTACTGAGGCGCTGCTGGACCGATACAAGACATGGGACACTCCTGAGGCTCAAGCGCTTCTGAAGGGCGGACTGGATGGCTGTTTCCAACATGTGACGAAAAACAAAATCGAACCGCGCCCAATATCCGGCAAACAGGAAAGGTTGGAGAACTTGATAAACAGGTTCCTGTAGCGTCGTTCGCGGCCTTCATTCTATGTCGTGCCCGGCCAATCGGATAACAGTTCGTGGCGCCCTTGATGCGCTGATTGGGCCATTTGCCGCGCATCCGCGAAGCTGCTGTCGCGTCAGAATCGTCGGTTGCTACCATTGCCGCATGGATTCTTCATAACTGAAACGGCAGGGAACGCGGCCTTGGTTCATATCTTTGTTTTTGCTTTCGACCTGACCGAGGCATCGCAAATTCGACGTATCAAAAGCCTTCAAAAGCTCGACTACCATGTTCAGTCTGCGGCGTTTCGACGGGCCAACATGAATGCTGACTTCGTACCGGATTGGCAAAACACCGACCTCGGGTTCGTGGCCAACGAACGCTATGGCAACCGGCTGATCGGAATTTTGCGGGGCATTCGGCGGGTGATGCAGGACCGCACCGCGTTGAGACGTGCGGATGTCATCATGGCGCGAAATTTGGACTTGCTGGTGATCGCGTGGGTGTCCCGCTGGCTTGCGGGAGCGGGCCGCGTGCCACTGGTCTATGAATGCCTTGATATCCACAAGTTGTTCACGACGCCTGGTTTTGCGGGTTCGTTGATGCGGTGGTGTGAACGCCAGCTGTTGGCGCGGATTCAGCTGTTGGTCGTGTCTTCTCCGGGTTTCATCACGCATTACTTTAAAACCATGCAAGATTACCGTGGCCCGCATCGTATCATTGAAAACAAGTTGTGGTTTGACGGCAAAGTGTGCGCGCGCCCCAAGGTGCGCAGCATTAAGGCCGCGGACGCCGCCATACATCTTGGATGGGTCGGATCCATCCGTTGCGCGCCGAGTCTGCGTTTGTTGATGGCGGCCGCCGATCACTTTGAAGGCAGGATCAACGTTCGTATCCACGGCAATGTCCATCGCCACGCATTGCCGGATTTTGATGAACAGATCCTGCAGCGCGCCAACGTAACTTACTTCGGCCCGTACAAGTATCCAACCGGGCTGGCCTCTGTCTACGCCGATTGTGACGTGGTCTGGGCACAAGACCTTTGGCAACGCGGCGCCAACTCTGACTGGTTGCTTCCCAATCGGATATACGAGGCAAGTTGGTTCGGCTGCCCTTCGATCGCGGTCGAGGGGACGGAAACCGGGCGAAAGGTTGCCAAAGACAGTCTTGGCTTCACCGTGACCGAGCCGTCAGCCGGGGCATTGATCAGGTGTCTTGAAGGAATGTCAAAAAACGCTGTCGCAAAGGTTTCAAACGACCTTCTTGCAAAGGATGATACCGACTTCGTTTTGCGTCCGCAGGACGTGAAACTGGCTTTGGAACCGGTGCTTCCCAATACGGTTAAAGCCCGGCCTTAGCGCGCAGTCTCTTCGCCACTTTCGCCGTGCAACGGCGCAAGACTGCGGCAGTTGGAGGGGGTGAAATGCCGGGTATGGGCCGTCCTTCGAACAGTGCAGCGCGGCTATCGCTTTCGAAACGCACCCGCCAATCGTCATCCGATGCCTTTTTTTGACGCTGTGGGGTGAACGTGGGTTGTTCGATCGTCACGTCATTGAGATCGATCTCAAGATAGGCTGCCATCTGTTCAATCGTTCCGGGCATGTCCGCAACGATGTCTTCATAATACAGTACCAGAGGTACAATGCCGACACTTCGCAAAAAGCCTTGCCAAGCCGCGTTGCCGCGCGAAATCGCGTCTACCTTTGCCGCGATCAACGCCCAGTCGTATTGGGCTGGTGCGGTTTCTGGCATATCTGAGATCCAAGCCCCAGTTTGCTGTGCGCGCGCGAAAGAGATGGCTTGTTTGACAAGATCGCGGCGGCACAGATGCACGAACCTGTAATCCAAGGGAGCTAGTTCTTGTTTCAGAAATGCCGGAAGATGTTCGTGGTGCAGTTTTACAGAGAACACGCCATTGGGCCCGGTGCGCGCAGACTTGATATAGTCCAGTGTCGCCTGAGAACCGGCGCGCTTGTTCCAGACTTTCCAGTTTCCAGGATTCAGATACTCCAATGGATAACCAAATGCACCCATAGCGTGCATCTGGTGGCCTAAGAAATGGCTACCGCAGCGTGGGGTGGTGCAGAGGGCAACCTTTTTCGTGATCGATACTTCTGGGAAGTCGTTTTCAGTGTCAAATTGACGGTACCACAGCCCATCCGGGACATCGGTCTTCGACTTGGGGTCTGCCATGATTCTGCCTTTCTCACGGCCTCCAGACTCCTGACGCGGCATGGAATCAAATTGGACATTTCAACCATTTGGTACATCAATATGGGGGGCTGTTTTCTTACAAAAATGCTGCAACGCACATACGAGCATGAATTGGCCCAGAAGTGCGGGAGCGGAATGCTTTTCGTCGGCGGTTTTTTGAACCCCATTGCGCGGAAATTCCGCACGTAATCATTACGCATTGATAAATTTGAAAAAATTCTGGTTCTTTAGCGTTGTGGAGCTCTAGAAGCGCACATTCTACAGGCAGTTCCGCAAGCGTCGTCATCAAAGGTTTGGCGGCTTTTCGCCAAGTCCCCACTTTGAAATCTAAAAATGCTGCAATTGCGAAATTGACCAGCAAGTTAGCTGTAGCGATCCTAACCAATGAACTGGAGGAGTGCGATGCTTCCGACGATGGAAAGTGTGGGCTTCACGGCCTTCGACGAAAAAAGGGTGTTAACGACCACAGCGGATCAAACCAAATCTCTGCCAGTGCGGGCCGGTACGGCACTCGGGGGGCGCGCGAAGCGCGTGATCGACTTGCTGATTGCGGCAGTTGCGCTGCTGGCGTTGTCACCTTTGTTGATCTTGGTCGCACTCGCAGTGCGGGTATCGTCTCCTGGATCGGCTCTTTATGGTCACGTCCGTATCGGGCATGCTGGCCACACCTTCAAATGCTGGAAGTTCCGGACGATGGTGTCGGACGGGGATGTCCTGCTTGAACGCTACCTTGCCGCTCATCCGGAAGAGCGAGAAGAGTGGGTCAAAAACCGCAAACTTCGGCGTGATCCACGCGTCACGCGCATCGGTGCCGTGTTGCGGGCTTACAGTGTTGATGAATTGCCGCAGATCTTCAATGTCCTGCTGGGAGAGATGAGCCTCGTTGGGCCACGCCCGGTCGTTCGGGACGAGCTTGAAATGTATGGCGCCGCGGCGCGTCATTACCTGCACAGCCGCCCGGGCATCACCGGTCTCTGGCAAGTGAGCGGGCGCAGCGATACCAGCTACGAGCAGCGCGTCTCTTTCGATACCAAGTATGTGCTGAATTGGTCGCTTGCCGGCGATTTGGCCATTATGGCACGCACGATACCGGCGGTGCTTTTTGCAAAAGGATCGTATTGACCTTTTCTTCGACGAGCGTTGGAAAAGCTATGTTTTTGAAGCATTGCATTGGCTATCTGGTGGGCGTGGCCGTTCTGTTCCAGGCAAGCTTTGCCTGGGCCGAGAACTATCGCGTGGGCATCAATGATCTGCTGAGTGTTCAGATCGCCGTATGGGATGAAGTCAACGCGACAATTGTCGACATGTCAGCCGTCACCGGCAGCTACCCGGTAGGAGCTGACGGCAACATCGCGGTGCCATTGGCGGGGTTGTTACCAGCGGCGGACCTTACGCCTGCGGAAATTGCGCAAGCGCTTGAGACCGCGATGGCGGCTTATGTCGGGATCGGACAAACGTCGCGCGTCGCCGTCAGCGTGGAGAGCTATGCACCCATCTATGTCACCGGGCAGATCGAAGCGCCCGGTGTATACGATTATGCGCCGGGACTTACGGTTTTGAAGGCTGTCTCTCTTGCCGGCGGCGTGGCTGCCGTCAAACCGCTCGAAGGGGAAGAACGAAATTTTCTCATGGCTAGAAGCGCGATCAGCGTGCTGCAGCGCGACTTGATGTTTCTAACCGCAAAGCGGCACAGGTTGTTGGATGAAATCAACGGCACCTACACGTTTAGCGAACAGCATCCGGATGTCGATCAAGAGATCTGGGCCGCTGAAGCGGCTATTCTGAAAGCTCGAAATGCGCGCTATGATCACGAACTGAAATCCCTGACGCGCGCACGGGCCTCGTTGACGGAAGCGCTTGCCGTTCTGGACGACAAGCTTGCAACGAACCAAGCGCAGCTTGAAGCGGCAAAGACCGAGTTGCAGCGCGAGGAAGACCTTGTTGAACGTGGCTTGGCGGCGTCGGCCCGTGCCTTTGATCGTGCTACATATGTGAGTGAATTGGAAAGCCGTTTGCTTGATATTGAACGGTCCATTCTTCAAGCGCGTCAGGAATTGCAAGAAAACGAGCTTAACGACGGACAATTGCGGACCCTTCGTGACGAGGACAACACTATCACGTTGCAGGAAGTCGAAACAAAGATGGCCGAAGTCGAGGCGCAGCTTGTCGGACAATATGATTTGATGTCAGCGGCGGCTGGCCGTCACTTGGACGATCTGTCCAGAAGCGAAACACTAGCCGAAAACGTCAGCTACGCAATCACCCGAGCCAGAGGCGGTGCGGCAACCCTGCGAGGAGATGCATCCACTGCCGTGATGCCGGGTGATGTGATTGAAGTGATCATCGAACATCCAGACATCGTGTCTCCGTCGAACTGATGATCCTTGGATGAGCATCCCTGCTGATATCCCGAAACCGATCGCGGATGAATATCACCCGCATCTCACAAAGGGCCGTTCCGTGGCGGCCGTGGTCGGGGTTCTTTGGTCGTCGCTGCACACTCTTATACCGACCGTCAGTTCTGCCGTCGTTTTTTTCATAAGCGCTTGGTTTTTGTCGCCGGCCGACTTTGGATTGGTTGGGCTCGCCAGTAGCCTAGTGTTGTCGGTCATCGCCTTTTCCCCGGTGGCGTTTGGCGAGGCATTGATACAGCGCAAGACGCTTTCCAAACCCCACACGGACAGCGTATTTTGGTTGACGACTGGATTTGGCCTGATCTGCTTTGCGCCGTTCGCAATCTTTGCCGGATTTTTTTCCCAGCTTGTCGGTCAAGAGGACATCGCGGCAATCCTGCCTATCCTCGCCCTTAAAATACCGCTGGACCTGTCAGCAGCTGTTCCCAATGCTTTGATCATCCGATCAATGAGGTTCAAGCTAATTGCATTGCGCACTGCGGTTGCAACCATGGTGAGTGTCCTGATCTGCTTGGTCATGCTGTTTGCGGGCTACGGATACTGGGCCTTGGTTTCCAGTCAGGTTTCCGCCAGCGTCGTCGCCTGCGCGATGGCCTTTTGGGTGGCTGGTTGGCGACCCGGAATAGCGGTCAGATGGCGTGCGCTGCGCGATCTTCTGAATTACGGCGTCTTTGCCTCGGGCAATCGTATGTTGTCGACAATCAAGCTGGACCACCTGGTTCTCGGTGTCTTGGGCGGAACGTTTATCCTCGGCCTCTTCATCTTTGCTCAGCGGGTCTACAACATGCTGACCCAGGTGATTGGCGGGGCGTTGTCGTCCGTGACACTGGCTCTGCTGTCGACGCTTCAAGACGATGCGAAGAGAAGGGCCAAGGCGTTTGACATCGCGTCTTTCGTTTCCGTGGCGGTCAGCCTGCCGGTTTTCTGCGCGCTGGCCATCACGGCGCCGGACCTGCTCGATCTGCTTCTTGATGACAAGTGGCTGGACGCAGCGTTCGCCGTACAGATGTTTTGCATTGCCGGGGTGCTTGCGGGTATAGGCGTCGTGCAAGCATCACTTTTGAAAAGCCAGGGCAAGGCGCAATGGTGGTTCTACTATCAACTGGTCCAGCAAGGCACTTCAGTTCTTGTAATCGCGTCGACATATCAATTTGGCCTGCCTGTTCTGATGGTGGCACTGATGGCCAAAAGCGTGCTGGTCTGGCCCATTTCGGCCCTGATGACCGCCAAGCTTCTTGAACGCAGCGCGTGGAGTTACCTGGCCGGTTTCAAACATCCGGTATTGGCAACCGCGGCGATGGGGATAGGCATGCTTGCGGTGCCCGCTCTTCTGCCGGACTTGGCACAATCCGTGCTTATTGTTCTGCAACTTGCGGCGGGTGTCATCATCTATGTCCCCGTTGTTTTGTTTCTGTCACGTGAGCGCATCAACGAGGTTCTTCGCATCCTGCTGGCAAAAGGGAAACAAGCCTGATGAAACTGACGTATTTCCAAGGTGATCCCCCCAACTTCGGAGACGAGCTAAATGCAACCATGTGGTCGCATCTTCTGCCTGCGGATTTCTTTGATGACGACCCATCGGAGCTGTTTATTGGCATAGGTTCGGTTATTCAGCACACCTATCCAAAAACGGCAAAGAAAATTGTGGTTGGCTCTGGGTACGGTGGATATACGAGAAAACCCGACGTACATGACGGAACGTGGGAATTCCACTTTGTTCGCGGCCCACAAACGACCGAAGCCTTGGGGTTAGATCCCAAGCTTGCAATTGCCGACGCTGCAATCTTGCTGCGACAGATACCGCTGCCCACGCCTGCGGAAGGTATCAAAGTGGGGTTCATGCCGCACTATGAAAGCATCGAGCGGGGCAATTGGAAAGCGGTGTGCGACTTGGCCGGGATCACCTTCATCGATCCGTCCCATCCGACCGATGATGTTATTGCGCAGATACTTGGCGCCGAATTGGTGATCACCGAGGCGATGCACGGTGCCATTGTTGCCGATGCGCTGCGCACGCCGTGGATTGGCGTTCGCGCTATGCACCATGTGCACCGGTTCAAGTGGTACGATTGGGCGCAGGCCCTTGATATCGATTATCAACCGGCGTTCCTTTTTCCGTCAAACCTGCGCGAAGCGTGGGCGTCATCAACAGGCCGATCAGGCTCGGGGCCGCGCGCGATGGCGATCTGTACAAGCGCGCTGGCCGCGCCGTTCAATACAATGTGCCAACACGCGTCGGCGCGAAGCCTACAAAAACTGGCCGGAAGCGCCCCGAGCCTGTCATCGGATAAAGTGATGGAGCGGGCAACGGACCAAGCCTTGTCAGTGGTCGACGGGCTGGTGGCGAAACACAGGCGTCGGGCTGCGTTTGCGTAATGGCTTTTGCCGCAGCGCTTCGAGGCCATGGAATGCAAAAACAAAAGCGCAGATAACAATCACCGTGCGAAGAGAAAACTGAAAGAAGATCGGCACTTCGACAAAGCTGATCATGACCACCATCATGACCAGGATAAACAATAGCGACGCTTCGGCCCGGTGCGTCCGCAAGGCCCATAAACCGGTCATGCTGGCCGCGCCGAACAGCACCATAGTTTGAAGCAGAACGCCGATGGCCCCGATTTCAACCATGTTTGACAAATATGTATTGTGGAAGTTGAAGCCGCTGCGGCTTTCGATGCCAAATCTGAACCATAAGGCCTCGGCCGGGCTGTGACCGTGCACCCAGAATGCCTGATAGCCCATACCAAGCCATGGTCGCTCGGCAATAAGCCCCAACGCGATCTGCCAAAGCTCCGTACGACCGGTCAACGTCACGTCCTTGCCCGTCGTCTGTAGCAACATGGCAACCAACATGTCAGAAAAGATTGTTACCAAGACGACCAACAGTGCTGCGACCAAGGTGGCAAAAGCGACCGTTACGATCCGTTGAGAGTAGGACAGTCTGTACAGAATAAGTAGCGAACATAGGATGAAAAGTGATGGTGGCAGCAGCACCAGCGCACTTATCGATTGCGCCAGCAAGAGCAGCATAACACCGACCAAAGAACCCAACACGGCAAGCAATCGGTGTCGGTAGGACGCGCGGCTATCCAAAAACTGCGCAACGCACACAATGACATAGGTCGCGGCCGCGCCCGCCAAAGCGTTCTTGCTTCCATAAATGCCTAACCACGCACCGGTGTCATTGCGGACATCCCCGACCAAAACGCTGGCCAGCATCGCCAATGAATACAGGCCAAACAAAACCTGACCGAAGGCGCGGGCCGAGATGGTCGCGGCGATGGTGATGGCAATCAGAACGGTCGCCATAAACTGCACGCCAAACCGAAACGAGACAATTGGATACTCAGACCAAATTGCGGAGACCATGCAGAAGACAGGCAGCAAGATGATCGGCCAAAATCTTATGCAAAGGCCAAGTTGCATCCGCCATCGCCGTATCAGAAGAGCACAGCCAGAAATCAAGAACATCAGCGCACCCAGTGTGCCGAGCACTGGAACAAACACCAACCCGAACATTGCCGAGGCGGCAAGGATGGCATCCGGTTTTAGCGTAATGACTTCAATGCCGCTACGTGGCATATCGGTTTGCGCTTCACTCACTCTGGCACACGACCGAATCTGGGAAGTGACACGGCTCTCCCAATGCGGTGAAAGCAATCCAGTCGATATGCATCAGAAGGTCTGCTTCAGGGTCTTCAAATGGGCCCATCCAGTTGGGGAAACTGTCGCTACCCCAAAAGCTTGCATAGATTTTCTGATCGTTTGTCGGCAGTTCCGTGTCGGGAGAGGTCTGATGCACCATTTCCCCATCAAGGTACCAGCGAATACCGGTTTCGTCCCAGACGAAAGAGTAGGTGACAAATCCTTGATCCGAAGGCTGAGGCAAGGGGACGCGTTTACCGTTTTTAGGGGCACCGCCCACATAAGTGTTCAAGCTGACGGCAGTGGTGTCGCGGGTCAAAACTTCGAAATCGATCTCATCATGCGGTTTGCCGTGATGAGGCCCGATATATGTGAAGAAAGCCGCGTTCAGGCCCGACCCCGTGTCGGTCCGAAATCGTGCCTCGTATGTTCCATAGCCAAAAACACTGCGGGATTGAATTTCGCCACAGGTGTATGTGCGTTTGTCGTTCGGTCGCTTGGTGAAACCCAGCGTCAAAATCCCGTCTGCAACCGACACGTCATCGCCGGACCACATGCAGTTCTGCCAATCGCCGTTGACCCAGCCATCAGAAATACCCCAGCGGCCTTTGTCCAGCGTCTCAAAATCGTCGAAAAAGCTGGCGCCAGCGGGCAATTCCTGTGCGTTGATTGGCGAGGACACCAGGAGTGCGGCCGCTACGGCAATTTGAGCGACGCCCTTGGTAAGCCAACTGATACTATGACCGAGAGGATGCATTTAAGATCCGCCTTTTCCGTCAAGATTGTCCCTATTTTATCATCACTTCGGATGCAGAAACAAAGTGCAGTTCGCGCGGTCGGCACATCGCTGCCGACATCTTCAAACGCTGGACAAAGCAGATGAGCGCGCGGGTGGAAAAAGTTATCCTGACACTGCAAATCAACAGGAAATCAATCATCTTGGCACATCCAATCGTCTCAGTGATTATGGCCAATTACAACGGCGCTCAATTTATTGAGGCGGCCTTGAGATCCGTGATGGCGCAGTCCATTTCGCAGATCGAAATCGTGTTGGCCGATGACGCATCGATTGACGCAAGCGTGGCCATCGCACATCGGGTTGCAGCTAAGGATAAACGCCTGAAAATCGTCGTGGCGGGTACCAACAAGGGACCTGCTGTCGCGCGAAACCGCGCCCTTGAGCTCGCGACCGGTGAGTGGATCGCGATTGTCGACAGTGACGATATAGTTCACCCCCAACGGTTCGAACGAATGCTGGAAGCGGCGCAGAACCTGCAAACCGATGCCATTGCGGACGACCTGACATATCTCGTTGACAATACGGTTCGGCCCGGCAGGACGCTCTTGGGTACGTCGCGCCCGACCACGCCGCAACAATTGACAGCTAAAAGCTTTGTCTTGGCCGCGCAAGACGCGCCTCAATTGGGGTATTTAAAGCCCATGTTCCGGCGCGCTGGACTGAAAGGCCTTCGCTATAGAGAGGACATTCGGATTGGTGAAGATCATGACTTTTACATGCGATTCCTGCTGGATGGCGGAACCCTGCATCTGCTGCCGGAATCGTACTACCTTTATCGCCGACACGCATGTTCGATATCGCATCGGTTGCACCCGGATGACGTCCGCGCAATTATCGCCGTGCAAGATGACCTGCTGACCCAATATGCCGACTTGCCGGCAGATTTTCGGGCCGATCTTACTGCCCGGCGCGCTGCCTTGCAGGAACCTTTGGCGTTTGAAACGCTTGTTCAAAACCTGAAGAACCGCCGCTTTGGCCATGCCCTGATGGACGTGTTTCGCAAACCCAAACTGCTTTGGAAACTTGGACATGTTGCCCGGAAACATCTGGCCCGCCGCTTGAAGCCACCCCGTAAACCACCGCTGTCTCTGCCACGTGATCCTGATACGTGGACACCACAAGACTGGGCCGTTTTGTCAGCGTCAAGGACCTCGTGATGACACCTGATACCCAACCTCTCGTTCATGTTCGCACACCAACCTACAAACGCCCCGAGGCCTTGCGCCGTTGTCTGCAAACGCTTCAAGCGCAGACCTGGGCCAACTGGATATGCGATGTTTTTGATGACTGTCCGGATGGCTCTGCCCGCTTGGTCATCGCGTCACTGAACGACCCGCGCATCCGGTTTCACCAGAACCGGCCACAACTTTTTG
>JBCBTE010000051.1:0-18367 GCA_039818805.1 Pseudomonadota bacterium | reverse complement strand
CGCCTCCGATGGGTGAGGGCCGTGTGCGTCTGGTGCGTATTGGCGAGGGCGAGGCACAGGTGGACCTGCAGCCCTGTGGCGGCACCCATGTGCGCCGCACTGGCGAAATCGGTGCTGTGCACCTTGGCAAGATTGAGAACAAAGGTCGCCAGAACCGCCGGGTCTATCTGCATCTGAGCACATAACCGGCCCTGGCAAGAAAGCGCTTGAACTGCGCTTGGTCCCGACGCTAAAGAGATCAAACCGGAGAGGTGGCCGAGTGGTCGAAGGCGCACGCCTGGAAAGTGTGTAGGCGGGAAACCGTCTCCAGGGTTCGAATCCCTGTCTCTCCGCCAGACCACCCGATTTGCGAACCTAATTGTGCGACGTTGCTTGCACGCGCATGGAAGCGCGTTATCCTTCACGCCGGAAGGGTTTGCCATGCTGCTCAGATATCTTTTTGCTTTGGGACTTGTACTGAGCCTGACCGCGCCGGCGGCGGCGCTGGTGATTGATGGTCAGATCCTGCGCCAAAGCGGATTTGGCGAATTCGTCAAACTGGACACGGATGTGCCGTTTGCCGTGGGGGCGGACACGTTTGACGACTGCAATCTGTATGCCTTCGACGAAGATCAGAACATCATCCTTGATCGTCCTGTTCGCGTGGATATCGACCGTAACCGCGGTGTTGCGACGTTACCGGCCGGTACCGTTGTCGCCAGCCACTACGTGTTTTTTGACAGCCTAGATGGCATTCATATCGGCTATGTGGATTTTGACGCCCCGATCCTGGGGATTGCCGCGTTTCACGATACGATGGCGGCCACAGATTTTCTGGCCAACACGTCGGTCAACTACATCAGCACTGAATTGCGAGGTCTGGAACAGGGCGACCGGGTCTGGATCGATGAAGACGACCCGCACCGGCTTTGGGTGTATTGGGCCGGGTCATCGCCGGGGGATTACGTCCGCGTTTTCACCGAACGCTCGCCCGGTGGACTTTTTATGTAAGCAAACGGACAACTGCATTCAGAACGGAGCTTTCCATGAAACCAATCGAAGCGCATGAACGACGGGTGGCTAATATCAGGGATGCCGGCGCCTTTGAGGCGTTTGACCAAGAAACCGAGCCCGGCACGTCGATGCTGAAGTTGAACACCGATCTGCCGCGTGACGTCGGATTCTACATCTACAAGATGGATCCCGGCAGCAGTTCCACCCCGCACCAGCACGGCGGCGCCGAAGAGTTCCTGATGCTGGAAGGCGAATTGATCGACAATGACGGGACGGTGTATCGGCAAGGTGACGTGGTGTGGCTGGCCCCAGGAACCGAGCACAGTTCGACCACCAAAACGGGCTGTCTGATCGCGGTGTTCGCCGAAGCGTCCGAGACGCCACCCGAAGGCTAAAGCACGGCCGAGCGTTCGCGCAATTCCTGGTCTAGCCGCTTTTCCAGCGCGCCCTGGGGCTTGGTGAAACGTGCCAGAAGATCATAAAGCACCGGCGTGACAATCAGCATCAACAGGCTGGACAAGGCCAGCCCTGCAACGATCACCGTGCCGATGCTTTGCCGGCTTTCGGCCCCGGCGCCTGTTGCCAGCACCAGAGGCAACGCGCCAAGAATGGTCGAGATCACCGTCATCACGATGGGGCGCAGACGCAGGACCGACGCGCGGATCACGGCCTCGCGACGCTCATGCCCTTCGTTGCGCAGCTGATTGGCGAATTCCACGATCAGGATACCGTTCTTGGCGACCAGCCCGACCAGAAGAATGATCCCAATCTGCGAGTAAACGTTGAGTGTGAGACCACCCAGGGCCATGGCATAGATCGCACCGGCAATGCCCGCCGGGACCGTCAGCATGATTGTCACCGGGTGAACGAAGCTTTCAAACTGGGCCGCGAGAACCAGGAATACGATCAACAGCGACAGGGCCAGAACAAGGCCAACGCCCTCGGACGTGTCTTTGAAGGTCCGGGACTGCCCTTCGTAGCCCAGCTTGGCTTCGGCGGGTAGGATTTCACGTGCCGAGCTTTCGATTTCGTCAAGCACGGTGCCAAGATTGGTGCCGGGGGCCAAGGCGCCTGAAAGCTCGACCGAAGGCAGACGATCAAAGCGACGCAAAGACGGTGCGGCCGCGTTTTCCGTCACGGTGACAAGAGCGCCCAGCGGAACCAGCGTTTCGCCATCGCCGGCGCGTACAAAGATGTTGGCGATATCCGACGGCGTGTTGCGATCGGCTTTCTCGGCCTGCAGGATGACGGGATATTCACGACCGCGGCTGACGAATTCGGTCACTTCGCGTGAGGCCAGCATGGTTTGCAGCGTGCCCGCGATGGTCTCGACGGAAATGCCAAGATCGTCGGCGCGTTCCCTGTCAATCGAGATATCAAGCTGCGGCAGGTTCTGATCAAAATTGATGTTTGGATTCACGAGGCCGGGGATGTCTTCGGCCCGGGCCTTCAAGGCGTCGGCCCATTCCTTGACACTGTCGAAATCCGGCCCGCCCACGACCACCTTCACCGGCGTCGAATTGCCCCGCAGACCCAGCCCCGCCGGGGTGACGGGAAAGCCCCGGGCAATGGTGACCTGACCCATTTGTGCCGCGATCTGTCCAACCACGTCCGAGATTGGCACGTCCCTTTCTTCCCAAGGGGCAAGACGGAACACCACGAAAGAACGCCACGCACGGTTGCCCCACCCGGTGAATGTGAACACCGTTTCAATGACCCCGCTTTCGCGAAGGGGTTCCAGAATCTCTTCGACTTGGCGGGCGGCGATGTCGGAGTGCTCGACCGTGCTGCCTTGCGGGGCGGACAGCGGCACAAAGCCAACACCACGATCCTCGCGCGGCGCCAGCTCACGTGGCAGGCTGTCATAGAACAGGGCGGCGCCTGCGGTGATTGCAACCGCCAGGGCCAGCACGACCAATGGCATGGACACTGCCCGGGTCAGCAGCACCTTGTAGGCGCGTTGAGGTGCCGAAAGGTGATCGGGCGTGCGGGTCTTCGCGACATCCTTGGCGCGCAGAACCTTCGACGCCAGCGCCGGACAGGCGGTCAGCGCCACGAAAGTCGAGATCGCGACCGTGCCGGCCATGACCCACCCGAATTCGACGAACAGTCGCCCGACCTGACCCGGCATGAACGAAAGTGGTATGAAGACGGCAATCAATGTAAGCGAAGTGGCGATAACGGCGAACGTGACCTGACGCGCCCCGCGATAGGCCGCCACCAACGGGCTTTCCCCCAGTTCGATACGCCGCTGGATGTTTTCCAACACCACGATCGCGTCATCCACCACAAGCCCGATCGACAGCAAGAGCGCCAGCAGCGTCAGCGTGTTGAGCGAAAAGCCCCATGCGGAAATCAGGATGAAACATCCCACCAATGAGACCGGGATCGCGATACCGGGGATCAGCGTGGCGCGAGGACTGCGCAAGAAGACAAGAATGACCAGCACGACAAGCGCCAAGGAAATGGAAAGCGCGATCAGTACCTCGCGGATTGAAGCGCCGACGAACAGCGCATCATCGGAGCCCACTATGATCTGCATCCCCTCGGGCAGCGTCGGTGTGATCGTCTCGACTTCCGCGCGCACGGCTTGAGATATGGCAAGCGTGTTGGAGCGGCTTTGCCGCAGCACCGCCATGCCCACGGCGTCAGTGCCATTCGTGCGCACGATGGTGGTATCGTCGGCCACACCGGGGGCGACACGGGCCACATCCCCCAATCGAACGGGAAATCCCGCCACCCGGTCCAGCACCACATCGCGGAAGTCATCCACGCTCGACAGGCGCGAGTTCAGGCGTACGGTCAGTTGACGATCTTCGGATTTTACCTCGCCGGCGGGAAGTTCGATGTTGTTGCGTCGCAGGGCGGCCTCCACGTCCGAAACCGTCAGCTTGCGGGCCGCTAACGCACGCCGATCAAGCCAGATCCGAACGGCAAACGGGCGTTGACCGTAGATCCGTAAGTCGGCGACACCGTTCACCGTGGCGATCCGATCGGCGATGAACCGGTCGATGTAGTCGGTGATCTCGGCCGTTGTCATGCGGTCCGATGTGATGGCCAGTCGCATGACCGGATCGGCATCGGCATCCGATTTCACCACCCTTGGCTCGTCTGCCTCGTCAGGCAATTGCCCGCGCACGCGACCAACTGCGTTGCGCACGTCGCTGGCCGCCGCGTCCAGATCGCGGCTGGTCTCGAACTCAAGCGTGATGCGGCTGCGTCCTTGCCGGGATTCCGAGCTGATGCTGCGAATACCGGTGATCGCTGCCACGGCGCCTTCCAGTGTCTCTGTGATGTCGGTGTCGATCACCTCGGGTGCGGCGCCGCGGTAATTGGTTGTGATGGTCACGACAGCGTTGTCGACATCGGGCAATTCGCGCACGGGAATGCTTTGTACCGCGGCAATGCCAAAAACGAGGATCAGCAGGCTGGCCACTGCCGCCAGCACAGGGCGACGCACGGCAACGTCCGACAGGCTCATGTGTCACCATCCGAGGCTGCTGTTTTACCACCTTCGGTCGCCTTGATCGTAACGGCAGACCCGTCTCGCAGGCGGCTCAGGCCGCGAATGGCGACTTGATCTCCCGGCTCAAGCCCGGACAGGATGGCGATCTTGCCATCCTGGCGCTGGCCGGTTGTGACGGGGGTGCGCACGGCGTTGCCGTCACGGATGACAAATACATAAGTCTCGGCCGCCTGAAAAACGATCGCCTCTTCCGGCACGGTCAAACGTTCCGTTTCCGACAACGTAAGCGTAAGCGACATGAACATGCCTGCCGGCAATACACCTTCCGGGTTGGGCAATACTGCGCGGGTGCGAAAGGCGCGCGCCACGGGGTCTATACGACTGTCGACCGTGTCAATCTGGCCTTGAAAGGTCTCGTCGGGGAAAGCCACGCTGGTGGCAGTCACCGGCAGGCCCTGGGTAATTTGGCCATAAAGCGTTTCGGGCAAAGAGAACTCAAGCTCCACTTCGCTGAGGTCATCCAGCCGCGTAATCATGTCTTCGGTGGTCACCCTTGCGCCGGTGTCGACCTCAGCCAGACCCAAAACGCCCGCGAACGGTGCCAGGATGGTGCGATCCTCCAGCCGGCGCTTGGCACGGTCCAGCTGTGCTTCTGCCTCGGCCAGGCGGGCCGTTACTTCTTCCAAGGTGGCCTGGCTGACGGCGTTGGTGCTTCGTAGTTGCCGAATCCGGGTCAATGCCTGTTGCTGTTCGGTCACCCGCGCCGTCGCTTCTGCCAGATCAGCGCGCTCAATGGCGTCGTCCAGCCGGACCAGAACCGCTCCTTCATCGACCATCGCGCCGGGTGTGATCGCCATGCTGATCACGCGACCATCGGCTTCGGGGACGATCTCGATGGATTGTGCCGCCCGGGTGGTTCCCACGGCCTCGACTGTCAGGGCGACGCTGCGGATTTCGGCAATAGCCGTCTCGACAGTCTTGGGGCGGTCCGTGCGGTCTGCCTCTGCCTCAACCGGCGGCGCAAGATAGATGCGATAGCCTTCGTAGCCGCCATAGCCAAGCGCGGCCAGCATACAAATGACGATAAGCTGTTTGAACACAGACATTTAGCGTTTCCCCAACTTCGCCGGCCCAATAGGGACAGGTGCAGCGAAGGTAAAGGAAGTATGGCGAATAGCAAGGTTGCGCAGGGGTCAGCCGCGCGGCAGGGTCATCTTGGGATCATAGGGGCTGGGCGAGATCACTGTGGCAGGCGTCAGATGCCCAAGGATGTCGATATGAGTTTTCGTGCCGATGTTCGAAAACGCCGTATCTACAAACGCATAGGCCAGGTTCTTGTCCACCCTGTGACCGTATTCGCCCGACGTGACCGTACCTATGACCGCTTCCCCGTTCACAAGCGAAGCCCCACCATGGGCGGGGGCGTCACGCCCATGCACTTCCAGCGTGACAAGGCGCCGACCAGCGTTGCTTTCGCGGCGTTTTTGCAGTGCCGACTTTCCAATGAATTCCGACTTGTCGAGGCGTACGAAGCGATCCAGTCCGGTTTCATAGGGATCAAACTCGGTCAGGATGTCCGCCTTCCAATGCAAAAAGCCCTTTTCCAAGCGCATGGATTCCACGGCGCGCGTACCGAACAGGGTTAACCCGTGAGGCTTGCCAGCTTCGCGCAGGGCAAGATATGCCGCGTAAAGCTGATTGTTTGGTACATGAACTTCGTACGCCAATTCTCCGGAAAAGCTGAGAGAAAGCACAGTAGCGGGTGCAATTCCGACAAAGCATTCGCGTACGCTGAGCCATGGAAAAGCACCCGCCGACCAATCGCCGCGGCTGACCGATGCAAGCACATCGCGCGCCCGTGGGCCAGCCAAGACAAGGATCGTCTGGTCGTTGGTCAGTGAACGGATCTGAACATCTTCGGTTGGGCAGAGGTGCTGCGTCAGCCAATCCATATCGTGACTTTCAGACGCCGCCGCCGAGCCATACCAGACGCGCGCCGGTCCACGATCCGAGGCGGGTAGGTTGGCGATCGTGCACTCTGACTTCAACATCCCGTGATCGTTCAGCAGATAGGCCAGACTGGCCCGGCCCGCCTTGTGCGGGATGGTTCCGCAAGTGACACGATCAAGGAAGCCATGGACGTCTGCACCGGTCAGCTCGAAGCGGTTGAAACCGTTCACTTCCGTTAGGCCGACGCCGGTTTGGACGGCCTTCACTTCGGCGGCGACCACATCGAACGTTTCGTTGAACTGGAACGCGTGGGTTTCGGTGAAATCAGGCATCGGTTTGAAGAAATCCGCGCGTTCCCAACCGTTTACAACGGTAAATTCAGCCCCTTCAGCGGACAGAATTGGTGTCAGCGGCGTCGTTTTTACAGGGCGTCCGGCCGGGCGGTGTTCATGCGGGAAATGGAAGCGAAACTCGTTCTGATAATCCTCGATGGCCTTCAGTGCGGTCAACTCGACGTTGCCGTGTCCGGTAAACCGGCGCGGGTCGAGCGGCCACGTGTCATAGCATGCCTCGCCATGCACGATCTGTTGCGCCAACAGCCAGCCGTGCCCACCACCTTCGCCAAGACCGGCGCGCAAGCCTATGATACAGAATGCATTTCGCTTGCCCGGAATGGGCCCCACCAGCGGAGCGCCATCAATTGTATACGTGATTGGGCCGTTCACTACGGTATGAATGCCCGTCTCCATCAGTGCGGGCATGCGGGCAAAGACGCCTTCAAGAACGTCTGTCACACGGTCCAGGTCATCGGGGCAGAGCGCGTTGACAAAATTCGGGTCGATCCCGTCCATGCCCCAGGTTTTGCAATCCTGTTCGTAAAAGCCGACCAAAAGCCCGTTCTTTTCCTGGCGGCAGTAGTAGTCGCTGATCGGGCAGCGGAGAAGGGGCATCCGGTGTCCTGCCTCTTTGATGGCGGGGATCTCTTCGGTCAAGAAATACTGGTGCTCCATGGACATGACCGGGTGATGTACCCCCATCATCGCACCCACCTCATTCACGCGGTAACCGCAGGCGTTCACGACCACTTCGCAGTCGATATCGCCCTTTTCAGTGTGTACGGTCCAGCTGTGATCCTCGTGCTGGGTAAGACCGGTGACGGGGGTGTTGCGGTACACTTCGGCCCCGGCCTTGCGGGCGCGGCGAGCCAGAGCCTGACACAGTTGCGCAGGGTCGATATCGCCATCCAGCGGATCCCACAGCCCGCCAATCAGATTGTCGGTTGAAATCAGCGGGTGACGGCGTGCGCATTCCTCGGCATCAATGACCTCGAAATGGACGTCCATGCCACGCGCCATCGACGCGAAGTGGCGATAGCCGTCCATCTGCGCCTCGGTATTGGCCAACCGGATGCCGCCATCGCCGTGATGGTAGTTGATCGGATACTCAGGATCGTCTGCCAATTCCTTGTAAAGATTGATGGAATGAGTTTTCAATCCTATCATTGTCTGGTTCATGCCGAAATTGGTGACCTGCGCGGCGGAATGCCAAGTGGTGCCCGAGGTCAGTTCGTCCCGTTCGACCAGAACCACATCGGTCCAGCCTTCCTGCGTGAGGTGATACAGGGTTGAACAGCCGGCAATGCCGCCGCCGATCACGACGCATTGCGTCTGGGTTTTCATGACAGGCTCCGTCCTTTGGTTTGGATCAAAGGGCGGCAAATATGCAAGGCCGTCAATCGCGGATGCTGTTTTTTCGAATTTTTCGAAACCTATTTCTTAAAATTTAGACCTCTCGGGAAATGGCTTGCCGTGGAGACGCGGTTGCCGCTCCATTGCGATGCAACAGGAGAACACAATGGCCAAGGATGTGGGTAAAGGCGTGCGCCGCTCGGGGCGACGGCAAAGACTGGCCAAGGCGTCGGCCCCGCCAGTGGTCAATCCCGCGCCGCCCGGTCAGCTTGGTGGCGCGTATCGACCGCTAACTGAAGGTGACTTGCAGCAGATTTTTGCGATGGCGCTGCGCCTGCTGGAAGAGTTGGGCATTGGCGAAGTGCCGGATCGATTGGCGCGGCTGTTTTTGGATAATGGTGCAAAAAAGATCGCCGGTGATCGCATGTCGTTTCCAAGCGCGCTGGTTCATCACGCCATAAAGTCGGCAGCCAAGAAATTTACCTTTCACGGGCGCGATCCGGCGCGATCTTTCAAGGTCGGCGGTCATGCGGTGCATTTCGGCACCGGTGGCGCGGCGGTGCAGGTCCTGGATCTCGACAGCGGGCTTTACCGGCCATCAACCTTGCGCGACTTGCATGACTTCACGCGGCTGCAGGACACGCTGACAAATGTCAGTTGGTTCACCCGCTGTTGCATCGCGACGGATGTGGAAGACCCGTTTGCGCTGGATGTGAACACCGCCTATGCGCTGATTGCCAACACCACCAAACCGGTCGCCACGGCGTTTACCCTGGCGGAACATGTGCTCCCGATTGTCGAGATGCTCGACATCGCCTCTGGCGGGCCGGGCAAGTTTGCCGAGCGTCCTTGGCTGAAGGCGCATATCAGCCCGGTGATCAGTCCCATGCGGTTTGGCGAGGACGCGGTGGACGTCACGTTCGAATGTCTGGCGCACAACATTCCCGTTTCGCTGATCACCGCGGCCCAGGCGGGCGCAACGGCACCTGCGACACTGGCGGGATTCCTTGCGCAATCGCTGGCCGAAACGCTGGCCAGCCTGCTGATGGTTCATGTGATCAAACCTGGTCATCCGATGGTTTTTTCCAACTGGCCTTTGGTGATCGACCTGCGCACTGGCGCCTTTGCCGGGGGCGGGGGCGAGATCGCGGTGATGAACGCGGCATCGGCGCAATTGTCGAATTGGCTGGGCTTGCCCAGCGGTGTGGCGGCGTCAATGAGCGACGCCAAGGCAATTGACGCGCAATATGGGGTCGAGAAGGGAATGACCTCGCTGGCGGCGGCTTTGGCCGGAGGCAACCTGATTTACGAATCCTCGGGTATGACCGCTTCGCTTCTGGGGGCTAGTTTCGAGGCATTCATCCTGGATGACGAAATGCACGCCGCGACCTATCGCGCGCTGCGTGGGGTCGAAGTGACATCGGAAAACCTGGGCTTTGACGCAATTTGCAAGGCAGTGCTGGGCGAGGGGCATTTCTTGGGTGCCAGCCATACGTTTGAAGCGATGGAGCGTGACTACGTCTATCCGGATCTGGCGGATCGGGACATGCCGCGCACGTGGGAAGAAAAAGGCGCGCCGGACGCTTGGAGCGTGGCGCGCAACAAGGTGCGCGACATTCTCGCAACTTATCATCCGCAGTATCTGACGCCCGAGCAGGACAGGGAGATACGGGCGAAATTCAGCATTCTATCTGTTTAGCCAGAACGCCTATCCCGTGACCTTCGGTCATGCCTTAACAAGGTATACGGCGGCTCCGGTGGCATCGCGCATGAGAGTGGACCCCGTTGTATCCATCTGTTTGAGGTCAGTGGCAAGATGGTGGATGCGCAGGCTAGGCACCCATCTGGCCAATTTTGGCGCGCTGCTGGTGTGGCTTGCGCAGGCAGCGATACATGTATTCGCTCGGTAAATGTCGCCATCCTGCTTTTTCGTCCAATCGAACAGCGCATTGTAAAACGTGTCCGGAAATGTGCCGTCCTGTGTCACATACCGTTCGACACCAAATTGCGCAGTTGGCGGTGGAAATCCGTGGCAAGACGACGAGACGCCGACAAGAGCACCCGCCGGGTCGCGCAGCAAAGCGTTGCGCCCTACGCCGGGCACATCGAACGGGCGTTTGACACAGTGTTCCACCATGGCCGCAAGCCAGATCGACGGCGGCATCCACATCTGCAACCTCGACATAAGGCAGCCAACCGTCAGGTTGGTCGCTGCGTCTGTGGACAAAACCAGCGCCGGCTTCCGCGCCGGAAAGTGCAAGGACGAAATCCTGCGCGCCGCCACCCCACGCAAAACTGTCCGCATGTTCCGTGACAAACCGCCAATTCGCCACGCGTTGGTAGAACGCTTTCGACGCGCCGATGTCCGGCGTAAACAGGTCGTGCCATACAAAAAGGCCCGTGATCCGCCTTGCCATGCCTATCTCATCAATTGCCCGGTCTCGGGTTAGTCCAGGCTGACAGATGGGTCTTTGATGCTGATCAATCGGCTACGTGGATTTTGCAGGCTCGGATACACTGACCGGGAAGGCGCGAAAGATGTCTGCCAACCATGGCATCGCGGCGACAGTTGGCGTGACAGCCCGCGTTTCGATCAGCCGGCGCAAGGTTTCAGTGACGGTCCGGGCAACGCTGACATCCGTCAGATCGGTGGTAAAAAGCGATAGCGTGCGGGCAAAGCCCTTGCCGGGAAAGGGCGCAAGGCGGATCTGACGGTGCAGTCGGTCGGCACGGATGTAGTTCATCGGTGTGGTGATGGCCCAGCCTTCACCCTCGGCCACAAGGCGCATGAGGGTCTGATTGCTTTCAAACTCGTACTGGTCGGGCAGGGTACGTTTGAGGCGTCGCAACTGGTTTTCGATCTGGCTTGCCATGATCTGGTTTGCCGAGTAGCGCAGAAAAGGCAGGCCGGTATCGCCGTCCAGGAACGCCTCGGGCGCGTCCGCGCGGGTGACGGGCAGCGCCAGCACGAACGGGTCACGCAAAAGCGGGGCTTCACGCAGGTCGGGCGGATCAAACTGCGGGCGTGCCGCGATGCCAATGTCGATGGATTGGCGCCGCAGCAGGTCAAGAATTTCGTGGCTTGGCCGGGTCAGGTGGCGAAAGTGACAGCGCGGCATGGCGCCGGTCAAAAGACGGGCCAGTTCCGGGGCAATTTCAGTGTCGAAATCCTCGATCACTGCAAGGCCAAGTTGACGGGTTTCGGACAGGTTTCCGGTGTGAAGGGCCGCTTCGGCCTTGGCGATCAGGTGCAATGCTTTCTCAATATCGTGCTGAAAACCGGCCCCGGCAGGGGTGACCCGCAAAGGTCTGCGCGTATGGTCGAACAACGGTGTGCCAAGCGTTGTTTCCAGCTGGCGCAAATGGTGCGAAACGGTACTGACAGACAGGCCCGCCTGATCTGCTGCAGCCTGCACCGACCCTGTGCGCGTGATGGCAACAAAAAGATCAAGCGCCTTGAGGCTCAGGCGGGAAGGTTTCATGGTCGGATGCCCTTAAAATCCAATTCCTTCGAAGAAGACCTTCGAAAGATTCGAATGTAAAGGTGCGTGTGTCGGGGTGAATTGGGTCAAGCGGCCGATCGATGATCGCGCAACTCGGCAACGGTTTCCATCCAAAGGGCAGGCAGCATATCAAGCGTGCGGATCGCCCGGGCCTGTTCACGGTCCTGCAGCGCGCATTCGGCCTGACCCAGTGCAGACTGCAAACTGGTGGCGCCAAAGGTGGCTGCGGACCCGGCAAAGTGATGAAGGGCTGCGATCGCGGCTTCGTTGGGACCGGCCCGCAACGCAGGCAGGTTGGCGACAAACGCGTTCCCCTCGGCCTCGAAGCGCGACAGCATGTCGACGAAACCTTGCGAGGGCAGGGTATCGCGCAATTGGCGCAAAACCAGCGCATCCACCGGCCCGGCGGTTGAATGGACCAGTTGCAACCCATCGCTGAGCTTGCCAGCCAGGATGTCACGCAGGGCCGCGCGACGCAGGGGTTTGGGCAGGATTGCCTCAATCTTGAGGCCGCGGAACCGGTCGGGCGCATTGTTCTGGATATGAGCCGTCAGAAACACCAGCCGCGCCTTAGCAGATTTACCCGTCCCCTCAGTGATCCGGCGGGCGGCCTCGATGCCGTCCATGCCCGGCATGCGCACATCCATCAGGAGCAGATCAAAGGCGTGCGTTTCGGCCACGGCGACGGCACTGGCCCCGTCTGCAACGGCATGCACGGTGTGGCCATCCTTGCGCAGCATTTCACAAAGAACAAAGCGGTTTGCGTCATTGTCCTCGACCACAAGCACGTCCAGTGCACGCCCGGGCGCTGAGCCAAAGCCCGAAAGATGCGCGGGCGTGTCGTCAGTGGCAGATGTCGAAGGCAGCGGAAGACGGACCCAAAACAGGCTGCCTTCGCCTTCGATGCTTTCTGCACCAATATGTCCGCCCATAATGGTCACGAGTTCGCGGACGATCCCGAGGCCCAAGCCGGTACCGGGGACATCTTCGACCTCAGACGCGCCAACCCGGACGAAATCGTCAAAAATCCGCGGCAAGTCGTCTTCGGGAATGCCGACGCCGGTATCGGCCACTTGTACCTCGATCACTGGTTTGGATGGATCGGGGCGCACAGCCTCAACCGTGACCTCACCGTCGCGGGTGAATTTCACGGCATTGGAAATGAGATTGACCAGAACCTGCAGCACGCGCGCGCGGTCACCGTCTACGGTTCCCAGAAGGCCGCCGGGCACACGAACCTGAAGCTTGGTGCCCATATGTTCGGCCTGTGTCGATTGTCCGGCGACGGCTTCTTCCAGCAGCGCATCCAGATCGAAGGGCGCAATGTTAAGCGACAAGTGCCCCGCACCGGCCTGCGTAAGGTCAAGCGCATCGTTGATCTGGGTCAGAAGTTGCTGGCCAGCACTTTGGATGATGCGCGAGTAATGATACTGCTCGGCCGTCAGTTGCGTGTCGTCCAGTAGATCAAGCGTGCCCAGAATTCCGTTCAAGGGTGTGCGCATTTCGTGGCTGATCATGCCAAGAAAGCGGGCTTGTGCCTGTTCTCCGGCAAGCGCGCGGTCGCGAGCGGCTTCCATTTCCGCCTCTGCCTCGATCCGGCGTGAAATGTCGCGCAGATAACAAACGCACACTTCGCGGCCCGATTGGTGCGCCAGGCCCGCCGACATCTCAACAGGAAACAGCGTTCCGTCAGAGTCGCGCGCCAGAAGTTTGGAGCACCGATTTGGTCCGGCACGGCACGAATCTATCAGCATCTTTCCGGTCACTGGCACCGGATCGGAATTGTCACCGCTGCGCCAAAGCACCGAGTCGATGGGTTTTAATGAGCCTTCGGGATCGCGAAGATCAAAGGTCCGTTCCGCCGCGGCGTTGGCGTCAATGATGCGGCTTTCACTATCCACCACGACGATCGTATCCAGCGCGGTATTCAGGATCGTGTTGACGCGGTCAAGCGTGGCGCGATTGTCGATCGCCCGCCGGCGATACCGGGTGTAAAGCCGCCAAAGCTGGATCAGCAGCGCAACCATGGCCGCCAGCATCAGCGCGCTGAGCACGGCCAGTTCGGCCAGTTTGGCTGTCAGGGCGGCGCGTTCTGCGCCTGTGCGTTCGGCATGGATCATAACGCCGGTTTCCGCGACGGTGCGCACGGGCTCGGACAGCGCGATGATCCGGTCAACCAATTGTGGCGCAGCGGCGATAAGCGCGTCGTCCGGGCCATCCAGAAGCGGGATCATCTGGTCAAGCGCGCGCGTAACGATGCCGAGGGCGGGCTTTGCGGGCGTGTCAGCCAGTGCCGTGACATATCCTTCGCCGAACGTCAGGATCTGTGCGCGGCTATAGAGCACGTCAAACCTGCGGCGCAGGTCGGTCAGCTGTTCGGTGGTCCTGTCGGATTGTGGGGCCAAGGACAAGGCGGCACTCAACAGCTTTGTATGTTCGACCTCAAGCTGTGACATGGTATGTTCCATGTTGTCGCTGTCTGCCGACCGATATTCGTCAAGCTGGAAATACACCTGAGATGTCAGCACGGCGCAGGCGACAAGGAAGAAGTAAACCAGCCCGCTCAGACCGAAGAGCATCACCTTTCGGCCCGTCAGCTTGGGGGGTCTGAATGCTGTCATAACGCGATACTTCCGAATTCAGTTCAACCAGTGCTAGCGTGAAATCGTGATCCGGTCCAGTTGCCAAATGCTCAGCGCATAGATGGTTTCGGTGCGAAAGGCCAAATCCGCGTCATAGTTCCAGACCAACCAAAGTGGTCCGTTGTCACGCGTTGACATCGGGACCCCGTTGCGCCTGTAGGCCAGAAGTGCGCCACCATCCACGAAGTCAGAGGCTTGTGTGGTGATGCTGTAATCGTTGAAGGCCTGAAGCAAAACCGTGCCGTCGGTGACGTCCAAATCACGCAATAGCACCGACATCCATACGCCCTCGAAGGTCTGTGGTCCTTCGGTCCAGATCGTTGAAGTGCTAAAGCTGGCGGACGGCAGTGCGGCAAGCTGTTCTAGCGTGAAGCGTCTTACGGAAATTTCTTGTTGGGTATCGTCCGTCAGGGTGACTGTCAGAAGCACCGGATCATCGATCGGGGATTGCGTATCCGCCGTGGCCTGCAATGGCAGACCAGCCAACATCACAAGGAGGACAAGGAGTCTGAACAGGGCCACATCATACCATCGCGGAAAAGGCGTTAAACAATACGCGTCGCAGGGTTGGGTCGCAGAAAACGGGTGCATTTCCAAGCTGTGCGATCGTATACCTAGACTTGTGGTCAGTCTCAGTGTCCAAGTGCGCGCGCAACAAACCTCCGCATCCAAGATGCAGAAACTGAAAGAAGCACCATGAGCAAAATCCTGTTGGCAGATGACCATGATCTTGTCCGGGAAACCTTGACCGAGTTCATGTCGCGCGAAGCCGGATTCGAAGTGTTCCAGGCCAGTACGCTTGACGAAGCGCTGGATGTGAATGGCAAGCACGGGCCGTTCCACTTGATCCTTCTGGATTATACCATGCCGGGAATGGATGCCCTTGCGGGACTGACCAAGATGCGCTCTCGCTCGGGCTGCCCGGTGGCGATCCTGTCCGGTACCGCCCCGCCGGATGTTGCGCGGCGCGCGTTGCGCGCCGGAGCGGCGGGATTTTTGCCGAAAACGCTGGCGCCGGGATCCTTGGTGGCGGCCATGCGTAAGATGCTTAGCGGAGATGTGTACCTTCCCATGGAATTTCTCACTGACCCGGACAGCGCGGCGGGACGTGTACAACTGACCCCACGTGAACAGGATGTGTTGCACGGTCTGGCCGAAGGAAAACTGAACAAAGAAATCGCCCGTGACCTGGATATTCAAGAGGTCACGGTGAAGCTTCATGTCAAGACGCTGTCGCGAAAACTGGGCGCCAAGAACCGCACGCATGCCGCGATGCTGGCAAGGGACATGGGACTGGTTTGAACGCGATCAAGGGCGTTTGGAAGTCGAAGTACCAGCAGACCCTTGACCCGCCAGGCCCAAGGCAAGGACAAGCACCGCCACTGCCAACCATGTGGTAGCGGGATGAGCCTCGCCAAAAAGCACAATTCCCCAGGCGATCCCAGCAAACAAAGAGATGAATGTACCGAAATTCACGAACACGCCACCGGTATGCCGGATAAGCCATAAGTAAATCAGGCTTTCAACGACACCGGCTATGACGAATATGGCGATGCCCAGTTCCGGCAGACCCGGACCATCCGGGCCTAGCGACGGAAATGGACCTGCCCAAATCAGGCACAATGGCGCGACGATAAGCGTGGCGGCTATGGTTTGGGCCGTGACGACCTGGAGAGGTGACATTCCACCGGGCCAGTGCCGCGCAATGTAGACGGATTCGATCCCGTAGCAGAGCGGAACCAGTAGAGCGACCAATATCCAAAACGTCCGGCCTCCTTCCGGAAGCACCAGTTCCGGCACCAACAAAAGCGCAACGGACACCAGTCCGAGCGCCACGGCAACCACGCGTCGCGGCGCGACATGCTCGGTGCGCATCAAGACCGACGCAAAAAGGGCGGCCACCGGTGAAAGGCAAGCGACCAGGCTGAGCACGCCTGCGCTGAGTACAGGAACAGTGGCCAAGGTGGCGATCAAGGGGATGACGTAACCCAACGTGGCAATCATCAACAAAAAAACGAGCAAGCGCGCATCCAGCCGCAGCCGCGCACCGCGTAACAGCAAGAGTGCTGTAAATGCGATCGACAAAAGCACAAGCGCGATAAGCAACACTGCAGGTTCTGAATACCCACCACGTGCGGCCAGTTTCAGCATCGCGAACTGAAGCCCCCACATCATACCCATGACGAGCAGTAGTCCGGACGCGAGCAGGGATGGCCTTTGCTGAACGCGCGATCGCATCATGCGTCAGACCTATCAGGTTTCAGGCCTTGTTCAACGCTTCTGCTCGCGTGGATCGCCAAACTGTACCCTCGCGTCGGGACGACGCGAGGGCAGTATCATAGGGAAGACGTCAAGTTCAGGCCCGGCGTCGGCGCCGGGATCCGGCCCGCCCGCCACGACCACCTGCGGCCTCTTCTCCGGGTTTGGGCGGGGCCTTGTTGAACTTGATCCATTGCCCGCCATGCGGGTCATTGTCGGTCAGGAAGTTGGCCGCGCGGATGGCTTCCATTTCCTTTCCCGGGCGCGACTTGGTGCTGCCCAGGCCAAACAATTGGCAGAAGGTCTCGTCGTCCATCCCCTCGGGCAGGATCACGCCAGCGGCCTCGATCTCGGCGCGCTTGGCGTCCTTTTCGGCCTGTTTCACAGGCAGGGCGACCGGGTTCATGATCGCCGAGGTCATTCCGGCACCCATGGCCATGGGCAGGAACGCATTGTTGATCCCATGCCGGTTTGGCAGACCGAAGGAAATGTTCGATGCACCGCATGTGGTGTTCACCCCAAGCTCCTCACGCAGTTTGCGAACAAGTGTGAAGACTTGCAGCCCTGCCGTGCCCATCGCGCCAACCGGCATGACCAGCGGGTCGACCACGATGTCATGCGCAGGGATGCCGAAGTCTGCGGCCCGTTCGACGATTTTCTTGGCCACTGCAAACCGCACATCCGGGTCCTCGGAGATACCCGTATCGTCGTTCGAAATAGCCACGACCGGCACATTGTATTTCTTGACCAGCGGCAAAACCAGTTCAAGACGGTCTTCTTCGCCGGTAACAGAGTTCAGCAGCGGGCGGCCTTCACAGGCCTCCAGCCCTGCTTCCAACGCCCCGGGCACGGAGCTATCGATACATAAAGGAACGTCCACAAGACCTTGAACCAGTTCAATCATCTTGCGCATGAGTGGTGGTTCTGTCTGGTTTGGATCGGGGTTAGAGTTGTAGACAACGCCCGCGTTCACGTCGAGAACGGTTGCGCCGGCCGCGACCTGCGCGATGGCGTCGGACTCAACGGTCGAGAAATCGCCCGCCTCCAGCTCGGCGGCCAGTTTCTTGCGGCCCGTGGGGTTGATCCGCTCGCCAATCACGCAGAAGGGCTGATCAAATCCGATGATGGCGGTCTTGGTTTTGCTTTCGACGATGGTGCGCGTCATGGTTTATCCTTGTGTAAAGTGTTTCCAGTCAAAAAGGACATTCGGCTTTGACTGGAAACACATGCAGCATTCGAGCATGATGGGCGTTTCGGGGTTGAAGCGGCTTCAAACCTGATCCGAAACGCTTTGGCTTGCAGGGATGCCAGAGGTGCCGCCATTCTCGATGGCCCAAGTGGCGTTGGACTTGATGCCGCCCAATGGGAAGAAATGCACGTTCGTGATGTTGAAATCCGGGTTGGCGGCCTTGTGGGCGGCCAGTTTGGTCAGAACATCGGTTGGCTCGTAGGGCAAAAGCAGCTTGGTGACGTCCATCGCCCGCTTTTGGAGCACCTTAAGGGACGGGCCTACGCCACAGGCGATTGCAAATTTGATCAGGGTTTGCAGCTTTGCCGGACCTGCGATGCCGATATGGATTGGCAGGGTGACGCCTGCCGCGGCCAAGGTGTCGGCCCATTTGATGATCGGGTCGGCATCAAAGGCAAACTGCGTGGCCAGCGCCATTTTGGCATCTGTGCGATCAGAGAATTTTTGTTTCCATTGAAGTGCTTCATCGACGTTCTTCATGCCGCCATCAGGGTCGATATCCTTGTTGCCCTCCGGGTGGCCGGCGACATGAAGGCGCTTGAAACCTGCCCGGTCGAAGGCACCGGTTTCCAAAAGCTGCATGGAGCTGTGGAATTCGCCATGCGGATCGGCGACGC